>NZ_JBPXLK010000005.1:0-327453 GCF_051843015.1 Nocardia sp. JW2 | reverse complement strand
AGCGCTGTTCGCGCGGCCGGGCCGCTACGCCGCTTCGCGGCGGACCCTCCTCGAGGTCGGGTCGTGCGGGGCTGGGAGTGCGGTCATGGCGGACTCGAGTAGTGTCGAGCGGCTGGGAGTGCGGTAGGTGGCGGACTCGAGTGGTGCCGTGTGGCTGGGTGTGCAGTAGGTGGCGGACTCGAGTGGTGCCTGTGGCCGGGGGGCGTAGGCGGGCGGGCTCGTGGGTGAGCCCGCCCGGTGTGGCTTTACGCCTTGTGGGGCTCGCTCGCGCGGAGCATGTCTTCGCGCTCGACGACCTTGACGCGTTCGCGGCCTTCGGGCTCGCCGAGGGCGCGCTCGTGGGCGTCGAGGCGGTACCAGCCGGCCCAGGTGGTGAACGGGATGCCCTTGCCCTCGAGGAACTCGGTGACGGCGTCCAGCTCGGGCTTCGGCGCGGGGGTGAAGTTCTTCGCGTCGTCGAGCAGGCAGGCGATGGTCTCGTTGGCGTCGCCCTTGGTGTGGCCGATGAGGCCGACGGGGCCGCGCTTGATCCAGCCGGTGACGTAGGTGGCGGGCATGAAGCGGGCGTTGCCTTCGGCGCTCTCGTCGGCGATCACGCGACCGGCCTCGTTCGGCACGGTGCCTGCCTGATCGTCGAACGGCAGCTGGTTGATGTTCTGCGACAGGTAGCCGACGGCGCGGTAGACGGCCTGCACGTCCCACTGCTTGAACTCGCCGGTGCCCTTGACGTTGCCGGTGCCGTCGAGCTGGGTGCGCTCGGTCTTGAGACCGACGACGCGGCCGTTCTCGTCGCCGACGATCTCGGCGGGCGACTCGAAGAAGTGCAGGAACAGCTTGTGCGGGCGGTTGCCCTGGTCGCGGATGGCCCACTGCTCGAGGGTGTTGGCGACCATGTCGACCTGCTTGGAGTTGCGGCGCGCGGCCTCGGAACCCTCGTCGTAGTCGATGTCCTCGGGGTCGACGATCACCTCGATGGTCGGCGAGTGGTCGAGTTCACGCAGCTCGAGGGGGGTGAACTTGGCCTGCGCGGGACCGCGACGCCCGAAGACGTGCACCTCGACGGCCTTGTTCTCCTTGAGCCCCTTGTAGACGTTCGGCGGGATCTCGGTGGGCAGCAGCTCGTCGCCGGTCTTGGCGAGTACGCGCGCCACGTCCAGGGCCACGTTGCCGACACCGAGCACGGCGACCTTCTCGGCGTCCAGCGGCCACGAACGCGGCACGTCGGGGTGCCCGTCGTACCAGGAGACGAAGTCGGCGGCACCGTAGGAACCGTCGAGGTCGATGCCGGGGATCGGCAGCGCGCGGTCGGCGTTGGCACCGGTGGAGAAGATCACCGCGTCGTAGAACTGACGCAGATCGTCGAGGGTGATGTCGGTGCCGTAGTCGATGTTGCCGAGCAGGCGCACCTGATCCTTGTCGAGCACCTTGTGCAGGGCGGTGATGATGCCCTTGATGCGCGGGTGATCGGGCGCGACGCCGTAGCGGATGAGGCCGAAGGGCGCGGGCATGCGCTCGTAGAGGTCGATACTGACCTCGGCGTCGGACTTCATCAAGGCGTCGGCGGCGTAGATACCGGCCGGTCCCGCACCCACGATCGCGATGCGAAGCGGGCGAGTCGCTGTCTGTTCGGTCATTGTCTACGCGCACCCTTTGGTCGAGAAACGATGTGACGGCGTCAACTTAGCTTAGGCTAAGTCGGAAACCGGCTACCGGCCGCTGCCGTCCTCGTCGGCGGCAGGCCGTAATCAACGCGATTCTAGCTGCGGTGTTGCGGCAACCCGGCGCGCGGTGTAGCTGCCCGGCCCGGGTCTGTCAGGATTACCACATGAGCGAGGAGCAAACAGGCTCGGACGATCAGCCCATCGAGGTCGATCAGACCGACAAGCGGTCCATCGTCCCGTTCGTCGCGGCCGCGGTGATCGCGGTCGTGGTGCTCATCAGCATCGTCGTCGGCGGGCTCCTCGCGCCCGCTGAGAAAAATGTCACAGAGGCCGATCGGCTCGCGGCCGCCGTCACCAACTATATCGACGCGCGCTCGCGCACCGATCAGCGTCCGCCGCCCGGGGTGGCGTGCCCCGGGTTCGACGAGGCGAAATCGGGTCTCACCGAACGGTTGGGCGGCCCGGAATCAGCGGCGACGATCGACAAGAAGGGCTTTTCCAACGCCACCGTCAACGGCAACCGGGCCAAGATCGACGCCACCGTTTCGGTGGGTGGGCAGTCGACGTCGAGCACCTGGAATCTCACCCGGGTCGACGGCGCCTGGCTGGTGTGCACGCCCTGAGGGGTTTGACACGGTGACCAGTGCCGGGGCAATCTCAGATCGCAAGGTCATGAGTACCAGCGTCAAGCCCCGGCTCGCTGGTCGGCAACCCTCCTCCGCGGTGGGGTGCTCCGGGTGACGACCTGGCCGTGTGCGGACTCCCCGCCTCGGCAAGAGCGGATTCACGCAGGAGGATCGACATGAGTTACGCCGGCGACATCACCCCTGAGAAGGCGTGGGAAATCCTGACCGAGCACCCCGACGCGGTACTGGTCGACGTGCGCACCGAAGGCGAGTGGGCCCACATCGGCATTCCCGACACCAGCTCCATCGAGCGCCCCGCGCACTTCATCGAATGGGTCGACGGCACCGGCGCGCGCAACCCGCGCTTCGGTGAGCAGCTCGAACAGGTCCTCGCCGACCGCCCGGCCGACGCGCCCGTGGTGTTCCTGTGTCGCTCGGGTCAGCGCTCTGCGCACGCGGCGACGGTGGCGACCGCGGCGGGGATCACCCCGTCCTACAACGTGCTCGACGGTTTCGAGGGTGGCCTCGACGCGTTCGGGCAGCGCGGCAGCACCGGCTGGCGCGCCGTCGGCCTGCCGTGGCGCCAGGCATAAGGAGACTCGCATGATCACCGGTGGTTCCTTCGACAAGCCGCTGCCGGAAGGCGTCGGTCCCGCCACCCTCGGCGTGCGCGGTGGCCTGCGACGTTCCGGATTCGACGAGACGTCCGAGGCGCTGTACCTGACTTCCGGCTTCGTCTACGAGAACGCCGAGGCCGCCGAGGCCGCGTTCACCGGCGATGTCGAACACTTCGTCTACTCCCGCTTCGGCAACCCGACGGTGGCCATGTTCGAGGAGCGCATCCGCCTGCTCGACGGCGCCGAGGCCGCGTTCGCGACCGCCTCGGGCATGTCGGCGGTCTTCACCGCGCTCGGCGCGCTGCTGAAGGCGGGCGACCGGCTCGTCGCCGCGCGCAGCCTGTTCGGTTCCTGCTTCGTGGTGTGCAACGAGATCCTGCCGCGCTGGGGAATCGAGACCGTCTTCGTCGACGGCGACGACCTCGACCAGTGGGAGCAGGCCCTGTCGGTGCCCACCCAGGCCGTGTTCTTCGAGACCCCGGCCAACCCGATGCAGACCCTCGTCGACGTCCGCAAGGTCACCGAACTGGCCCACGCCGCGGGCGCGAAAGTGGTGCTGGACAACGTCTTCGCCACCCCGCTGTTGCAGCGCGGGTTCGAACTCGGCGCCGACGTGGTCGTCTACTCCGGCACCAAGCACATCGACGGCCAGGGCCGCGTCCTCGGCGGCGCCATCCTCGGCGCCAAGGACTACATCGATGGCCCGGTGAAAACCCTGATGCGCCATACCGGTCCGGCCCTGAGCCCGTTCAACGCCTGGACCCTGCTCAAGGGTCTGGAGACGATGCCGCTGCGCGTGCGTCAGTCCACCGAATCGGCGCTGAAGGTCGCCGAATTCCTGGAGGCGAACAAGTCGGTCGAATGGGTGAAATACCCGTTCCTGCAGTCACATCCGCAGCACGCGCTGGCCCAGGAGCAGATGTCGGGCGGCGGCACCGTCGTCACCTTCGCCCTGCACGGCGACGACGGCAAGAAGCGCGCCTTCGAGGTCCTCAACCGCCTGCGCATCATCGACATCTCCAACAACCTCGGCGACGCCAAAACGATGATCACCCACCCCGCCACCACCACCCACCGAGCCATGGGCCCGGAAGGCCGCGCCTCGATCGGCCTCTCCGACGGCGTGGTCCGCATCTCGGTAGGCCTGGAAGACATCGAAGACCTCCTGGGCGACCTCGACCACGCCCTCAGCTGATCCGCCGAACGGCCCGCCGGAATCTCCGGCGGGCCGTTTCGGTTCAGACCTTGTCGACCTCGCCGTTGGACAGGGCCTTCTGCAGGGAGTTGAAGACCGTCAGGCCCTGGCCGACCATGCCGTTGACCAGTTCGCTCACGCCGTCGGGTCCGTTGAGGACGGTGAGGTTGGCGTTGGCGAGGCCGTTGGAGGCCTGGTGGACGATCTCGGGGAGTTGCTCGATGAGCAACTGGTCCAAGGCGATTCGGTTGTTGGAGGCGGCGGCCTCGGCCTGGATGCGGGTGCGGTCGGCTTCGGCCTCGGCGAGGATGCGGACCCGTTCCGCTTCGGCGAGAGCGGGTTTCACGACTTCGGCCTGCAATTCCTGCTCGCGCAGTTCGGCGTTCTTGCGGGCCTGTTCGGCCTGTGCGGTGAGGACTTCCTGCCGGGCGACGGCATCGGCGAGCGGACCCGCCTGTGCCGCTTCGGCATTGGCCTTGTCGATGTCGCGCTGGTACTGCGCCTTGAGCAGCGAGGTCTCGCGCTCGTACTCGGCGCGGCGGCGCAGCGATTCCTGTTCGGCCTCGGCGGCGCGCTGGGCGGCCTGGGCCTGGGCGATCTGGGCGTCGCGCTGCACGGCCGCGTTGTGCGGGGCGGCGAGGGCCTCGATATAGCCGAGGTTGCCGTCGTCGATCGACTGGATCTGGAACGAGTCGACCCACAGGCCGATATTGCTCATCTCCACCTTGGAGGCGATCAGCACCTCGTCGGCCAGCTTCTGGCGTTCGCGGATGATCTCCTCCACGGTCATCGAGCCGACGATCGAGCGCAGGTGACCGGAGAAGATGCGGCCGGTGAGCACCGACATCTCCTTCTCCTGCTCGGACAGGAAGCGTTGTGCCGCATTGACGATCGACTGGGTGTCGTTGGCCACCTTGAACGCGATCACCGCGCGCACGTCGAGCTGGATGGCCTGCTTGGTGACGCAGCGCTCGCGGATCTCGGATTCGAACATGGCCAGCGACAGGTAGCTGACCTTGCGGAACAGCGGGATCACCCAGGTGCCGCGACCGATGATCACCTTGAACGGCGCGTTGTCCTTGACCTTGGCGCCACTGACCAGCATGGCCTCGTCGGGATCAGGAACGTGATAGCCCAGCATCTGAGCCTCCCTTGCTTTCAGTTGTCTTGCGGCAGTTGCGGTGTGAGCGGTATCCAGGGCACGACGTCGACGAGCCTGCCCGGATTGACCGCGACGATGAGCACGGTCGCGCCCGCCTCGATCGGTTCGTCGGCGCGCGCGAGATACAGCTCGGTGCCGCCGCGAATGGCGACGAGTACTTCGCCGAGTGCGCCCGCGGCGCGGATCGGTGAGGTGATGGTGCCGGTCAGCCCCTGCACCGGGTCGGTCATCGTGGCGAACTCCCTTGTCTCGCACCGGTTGTGCGTCAGCCTACGGAGGGGCGCCTGTAAGCGGGTAACAAAATTCTTATTGACAGCATCCTGTCAAGAATGACAGGATGCTGTCATGACCAAGAAGACAGTTCACGTGGCTGTGTACGACACTCTTTCGGACTGGGAAGTCGGCGCGGCGACGGTCAATATCGCCGACGACTCCTGGCATCGCGAGCCGGGCCGCTTCGAAGTGGCGACGGTCGGGCTCACGACCGCGCCCGTCACCACCGCCGGCCGCATGCGGGTGACCCCCGACCTGGCCCTGGCCGACATCGACCCCGCCGACAGCGCGATGCTGATCCTGCCCGGCGCCGACCTGTGGGACGCGGGCGACGACCTGGCTCCCTTCGCCCGCAAGGCGCGGGAATTCCTCGCGGCGGGTGTCCCGGTCGCGGCGATCTGCGGCGCCACCCTCGGACTCGCCAAGGAAGGCTTGCTCGACGACCGCCCGCACACCAGCAATGCCGCCGAATACCTCGCCTCCAGCGGCTATTCCGGCGCCGCGCACTATGTCGACGAATCGGCGGTGACCGACGGCGACCTCATCACCGCCGACGCCATGTCCCCGTTCGAGTTCGCGCGCGAGATCTTCGTCCGCCTCGATCTCTTCGAGCCGCAGGTACTCGACGCCTGGTATCAGCTGTTCGGGCAGAAAGACCCCACCGGCTACTTCGCACTCGCGGAAAACGCAGGCGGACAAGCAGATTGAACGAACAACAACAACTCCTCGACGCGGCCGCGCTCACCGTTTACCGGCTCAACGGTCAATTCCTCGCCCTCGGTGACGAATTGGCCGCACCTGCCGGAATCTCGGTGGCGTGGTGGCAGGTGATGGCGGCGGTGGAACATCAACCACTGCCGGTCGCCGGGATCGCCCGCGCCATCGGCATCACCCGGCAGAGCGTGCAGCGGGTGGCCGACATCCTGGTCGGCAAGGGGCTGTGCGAATACCGGCCGAACCCGGCGCACAAACGGGCCAAGCTGGTCGCGATCACCGAGGCGGGCGAGGCGGCCATCCGGCGCATCGACCCGCAGCACGAAGTGCTGGCCCGCCGCCTCGCCGACGCACTCGGCCCGGCCGAATTCGCCGCGACTGTCGAAACTCTCACCCGGTTGTCGGCGGCGATCGACATCATCGTCGCGGGAGACCAGAACAGCGTCGGTTGAGACCGCCCACGTGGCGGCGGCCAGGGCGTCGGGCCCGTCAGAGCTCCACGAACGGGGTGCGGGTGCGATTGAGCAGGTCGGCGATCGAATCCACGACAAGCGTCGGCCGGAAAGGGTACTTCTCGACCGAAGACTTGGTGGAGATACCCGAGGTGACCAGGACCGTGCGCATGCCCGCCTCGAGACCCGCGATCACATCGGTGTCCATCCGGTCGCCGATCATCACCGTCGACTGGGAGTGCGCGCCGATGCGCCGCAGTGCCGAACGCATCATCAGCGGGTTCGGTTTGCCGACGTAGTAGGGGTCCTTGCCGGTGGCCCGGGTGATCAGGGCGGCGACCGAACCCGTGGCGGGCAGCACGCCGTCGCGGGAGGGGCCGGTGGCGTCGGGGTTGGTGGCGATGAACTTCGCACCACGGTCGACCAGGCGGATCGCGGTGGTGATGGCCTCGAACGAGTAGGTGCGGGTCTCGCCGAGCACCACGTAGTCGGGGTCGCTGTCGGTGAGCACGTAACCGATCTCGTGCAGCGCCGTGGTGAGCCCCGATTCGCCGACCACGTACGCGGTGCCGTTGGGACGCTGGTCGTCGAGGAAGGTCGCCGTCGCCAGCGCCGAGGTCCAGATCGACTCCTCCGGGATGTCGAGGCCGGTGTGGCGCAGCCGGGCCTGCAGATCGCGCGGGGTGCGGATCGAATTGTTGGTCAGCACGAGGAACGGGATCTCGTTCTCGCGCAGCTCGGCGAGGAACTCGTCGGCACCGGGGATCAGCTGATCCTCGTGCACCAGCACGCCGTCCATATCGGTCAGATACGACAAGATCTGGTCATCCTTGGCGGTCACCAGCTAATCATCCGCTAAAACCGGGCGCAGTGGGAGACGAAACGGCGACGGTGCGGATCGCGGGCCGCACGCTAGTGTCGAGGAAGCAGCGGTCAGCGGAGGAACAGGAGTGGCTGGAATGGTCGATCTCAAGCTCGGGTACAAGGCGTCGGCGGAGCAGTTCGGACCACGAGAGCTGGTCGAGTTGGCGGTGGCCGCCGAGCAGCACGGCCTCGACAGCGCCACCGTGAGCGACCACTTCCAGCCGTGGCGGCACAACGGCGGACACGCACCGTTCTCGCTGGCCTGGCTCGCGGCCGCGGGCGAGCGCACCGAGCGCATCATGCTCGGCACCTCGGTGCTCACCCCGACCTTCCGCTACAACCCGGCGGTGATCGCGCAGGCTTTCGCCACCTTCGGCTGCCTGTACCCGGGCCGGGTGATGCTCGGTGTCGGTACCGGCGAGGCGCTCAACGAGATCGCCACCGGGTACAAGGGCGAATGGCCCGACTTCAAGGAGCGTTTCGCCCGGCTGCGTGAGGCCGTGCGACTGATGCGCGAACTGTGGCTCGGCGACCGGGTCGATTTCGACGGCGAGTACTACCACACCGTCGGCGCCTCGATCTACGACGTGCCCAAGGACGGCATCCCCGTCTACATCGCGGCCGGCGGCCCGGTGGTCGCCCGGTACGCGGGCCGCGCGGGTGACGGTTTCATCTGCACCTCCGGCAAGGGCATGGACCTCTACACCGAGAAGCTGCTGCCCGCCGTCGCCGAGGGCGCGGCCAAGGCCGAGCGCGACCTGTCCGCGATCGACAAGATGATCGAGATCAAGATCTCCTACGACACCGATCCCGATCTCGCCCTGGAGAACACGCGTTTTTGGGCGCCGCTGTCGTTGACCCCCGAACAGAAGCACGACATCACCGACCCGATCGAGATGGAAGCCGCCGCCGACGCGCTGCCCATCGAACAGGTCGCCAAGCGCTGGATCGTCGCCAGCGACCCCGACGAGGCCGTCGCCCAGATCAAGCCCTACCTCGACGCGGGCCTCAACCACCTGGTCTTCCACGCTCCCGGCCACGACCAGCTCCGCTTCCTCGACCTCTTCGAGCGCGACCTGGCGCCCCGCCTGCGCGCCCTGGGCTGAGCTCCCGCTGGACAGTTGATCATCACGCTCTGGTGGCGTTCGGCTCTCGGCCGATGCCGCCACCAGAGGGTGGTGATCGTGCGTCCGGGTCAGGCCCGGCGGAGGGCGAAGATGCGTAGGTCGCGGGTGGTGCGGTCGCGGTAGGCGGCGTAGGCGCCGGTGATCTCGACGAAGCGGGCGAAGATCGCCTCTTTGTCCGCGTCGGGAACGAGGGTGGCGGTCACCGGGATGCGTTCGCCCGCGATGGCGACGGTGGCTTCGGGGTTCGCGAGCAGGTTGACGGTCCAGGCGGGGTGTTTGGCCTGGCCGAAGTTGGAGCCGACCACGTAGAGGGTGTCGCCGTCGTGGACGTAGAGCAGCGGCTGGGTGCGCGGCTGCCCGGATTTGCGGCCGATGGTGGTCAGCAGGATCACCGGTGCGCCGATCGGGCCGAGCACGGTGTACTTGGCGTCGGTGCGTTCGAGCACGGCCCGGTCGAGTGGGGTCAGGGTGCGGATCAGCAGGGAACCCGGCTTTGTCGCGGCGAAACGGTTGGCGGCGCGGGAGAGCAGGTTTGTGCGTGAACCCCAGAGTCGATCCGGGAACTGCGGTGTCATGGGCCGACTGTAACCGCGAGGATCGCGCCACACCGAACCCCCGGATCGCCGCCGATTAACTAAGCTCGCGGGCATGGTCGAACCAGCGCCGTCCACCGTGTACATCGCCTCGCCCGAGGGCGACACCGGAAAGTCAACGGTCGCCCTCGGTGTCCTGCAGATGTTGTGCGCCACGACGGCGCGGGTCGGCGTGTTCCGGCCGATCACCCGCTCGGCCACCGCACCCGACTACATCCTCGAGCTGCTGCTCGAGCACAGCACCGCCGACATCAGCTACGAGCAGGCCGTCGGCGTGAGCTACGAGGACGTGCACCGCGATCCCGACGCCGCCATCAGCGAGATCGTGATGCGGTTCCACGATGTGGCCAAGGCGTGCGACGCGGTGGTGATCGTCGGCAGCGACTACACCGATGTGGCCAGCCCCAGCGAACTGCGCTACAACGCCCGCATCGCCGTGAACCTCGGCGCCCCGGTACTGCTCGTGGTACGCGGCGCCGAACGCACACCCGCCGAGGTGAAGCAGCTCGTCGAACTCTGTGCGAGCGAACTCGCCGGCGAGCACGCGCAACTGGTCGCGGTGATCGCCAACCGTTGCGCTCCCGATGGGATGGACGAAATCTGTGCTGCCTTGGCCGATTTCGACGTGCCGTCGTGGGCCTTGCCGGAAGTGCCGCTGCTGATGGCGCCCACCATGGGCGAACTGTGCGAGGCCATCGACGGCGAGATCTACAGCGGCGACCCGGAATTGCTGCAGCGTGAGGCGCTGCGCATCATGGTCGGCGGCATGACGGCCGAGCACATCCTCGAACGGCTCTCCGACGGTGTCGTGGTGATCGCCCCCGGCGACCGATCCGACGTGCTGCTCGGTGTGATGAATGCCCATGAGGCGGCGGGCTTTCCGTCGCTGGCCGGAGTCATCATGAACGGCGGCATCCGCCCGCACCCGGCCATCGCGCGGCTGATGGAAGGCCTGCAGCCCAAGCTGCCGATCCTCACCACCGAACTCGGCACCTACGACACCGCCAGCGCGGTGCACCGCACCCGTGGCCGCATGTGGGTGGGCAGCCCGCTCAAGGTCGACACCGCGCTCGCGCTGATGGAACAGCGCGTCGACGCGTCGGCCCTGCTCGAACGCATCCAGGTGCCGTCCTCCACGGTGGTCACCCCGCAGATGTTCGAGTACCGCCTGATCGAACGCGCCCGCTCCGACCGCAAACGCATCGTGCTGCCCGAAGGCGACGACGACCGCATCCTGCGCGCCGCGGGCCGGGTTCTGCAGCGCAAGATCGCCGACCTGACGATCCTCGGCGACGAGGCCGCCGTGCGTTCCCGGGCCGCCGAACTCGGTGTCGACATCGCCGCCGCGCAGGTACTCGACCCGCGCACCTCCGGCTACCTCGACGAATTCGCCGCCGAGTACACCGAATTGCGCAAACACAAGGGCATGACGCTGGAGCGTGCCCGTGAAACCATGGCCGACATCTCGTATTTCGGCACCATGATGGTCTACAAGGGCATCGCCGACGGCATGGTCTCCGGCGCCGCGCACACCACCGCGCACACCATCCGGCCCTCCTTCGAGATCATCAAGACCACCCCCGGCGTTTCCACGGTGTCGAGTGTGTTCCTGATGTGTCTGGCCGACCGGGTGCTCGCCTACGGCGACTGCGCCGTCGTGCCCGACCCCACCTCCGAGCAGCTGGCCGACATCGCGGTGTCCTCGGCGGCGACGGCGGCCCGGTTCGGGATCGAGCCACGGGTGGCGATGCTGTCGTATTCGACGGGCGCGTCGGGTACCGGTGCCGATGTCGACAAGGTCCGTGCCGCAACAGAATTCGTGCGTGAGCGCGCTCCGGAACTGCCGGTCGAGGGGCCGATCCAGTACGACGCGGCGATCGAGCCCGCGGTGGCGAGCGCGAAGATGCCCGACTCCGATGTCGCGGGCAAGGCAACGGTTTTCGTCTTCCCGGATCTGAATACCGGCAACAACACCTACAAGGCGGTGCAGCGCAGCGCCGGTGCCGTCGCCATCGGGCCGGTGCTGCAGGGCCTGCGCAAGCCGGTGAACGATCTGTCGCGTGGCGCCCTGGTGGCCGACATCGTCAATACCGTGGCGATCACCGCCATTCAAGCGCAGGGAGACACGAAGTGAGTGACCTGGTCCTGGTGCTGAACTCCGGGTCGTCGTCGATCAAATACCAGCTGCTGCACGCCGATTCGGGTGAGGTGGTCGCCTCCGGGCTGGCCGAGAAGATCGGTGAGGCGCACGGTGGGCGCATCGTGCACGAGTGCGGTGGGCGAAAACTGGTGCACGAGGGGCCGATCGCCGATCATCGTGACGGGCTGCGGCAGGCCTTCGAGATGTTCCAGGAGACCGGCATCGACCTGACCACCGTCGGTGTCGGGGCGGTCGGGCACCGGGTGGTGCACGGCGGCGAGGTGTTCTGGGAACCCACGATCGTCACCGACGACGTGCTCACCACCATCCGGGAGCTGTCCGAGCTCGCGCCGCTGCACAACCCGGCCAATGCCGTCGGCATCGAGTCGACACGGGAGCTGCTGCCCGGCATTCCCCAGGTCGCCGTTTTCGACACCGCGTTCTTCCACGGGCTGCCCGATGCCGCCAAGACCTACGCGATCGACGCGAAAGTCGCGGCAGCGCACGGTATTCGCAAGTACGGGTTCCACGGCACCTCGCATCAGTACGTGTCGGAGAAGGCCGCCGAGTTCCTCGGCCGCGACTACACCGAGCTGAACCAGATCGTCTTCCACCTGGGCAACGGTGCGTCCGCGTCGGCCATCCGGGGTGGCGTCGCGGTGGACACGACCATGGGGATGACCCCGCTCGAGGGCCTGGTGATGGGGACCCGCCCCGGCGACCTCGATCCCGGCATCGTGCCGCACCTGGTGCGCGTGGCCGATCTGGATCTCGCGCAGGTGGAGCAGCTGCTCAACCGCGATTCCGGGCTCAAGGGGTTGTCGGGGGTCAACGACTTCCGCGAGCTGGGCGAGCTGGTCGAAAAGGGAGACGCCGCGGCGAAACTGGCCTACGACGTCTACATCCACCGCCTGCGCCGCTACCTGGGCGCGTACCTGGTGGAGCTCGGCTCGGTGGATGTCATCGTCTTCACCGCGGGTGTCGGCGAGAACGCCGCGAACGTGCGCGCGGACGCCCTCGCTGGGCTGTCGGGCCTGGGTATCGAGGTCGATCCGGGCCGCAACGAAACCCGGACGCCAGGAGTCCGCCGCATCTCGCCGGAATTCTCCCCGGTCGAGGTCTTGGTGGTCCCCACCAACGAAGAACTCGCCATCGCCCGGGCCGCCCACAGCTTGACCGCCTGAAGACTCCGGTCGCGTAACGACCGGAGTCCGGCACCGACGAGCCGTCCGGCCGGCTCCGTCGTGCGATGTGCGCGTACGGCTATTCGTGGCTGACACGGCCTTCGTGGGCCTGCGGTGGTCGGCTCGGGCGTTCCGACCCGCGAAGAAGCCGACCGCCGAAGATCAGAACCAGGTTTTGGCGCGTAGCGAGTTGGCCAGGTCGATCAGCGCGTAGCGGTGGGTGCGGTCGGCGGCGTTGCGGGCTAGGGCGCGCAGGCCGGTTTCGGTGCCGTCGCGCAGGTCGCGCTCGTCGAAGGGACGGCCGAAGAGCTTGGCGTCCTTGCGTTTCGGTGAGTTGCCCGCCTGCAGCCAGGCCAGGGCGGTGCCCTGCACCAGGGTGTGCATGAGGGTGGCGCGGTGTTCGCCGGGCGGCACGGACTGGGCGCGGGAGGCGGCCAGGCGCAGCACCTGCTCGTCCAGGTCGGCGACGGGAGCGCTGGTGAGCAGCAACAGGATCGCCGTCGTCTGGGCGGTGGTGAAGTGGCGCGATGCGGCCGGAACGTCGTCGAGGGCGTGCACGGCCTCGCCTACCCGGCCCGCCACGGCCAACTGCCTGGCCAGGCCGAAGGCGGCGCTCACCACGGCGCGGTCGGTACGCCATACGGTGTCGTAATAGCGTTCCGCGAAAGCGCGCCACTGCTCGGGTTCCGGGGAATCCCAGTGTTGCAGAATGAGTTCCGCCGTCGCGGCGAGTGCCAGCTTGGGGGCGATCTCGCCGGGGAGCACGCGAAGGACCGCCTCGAACGAGTCGAACGCGGCCTCGTAGTCGAGTTCCAACAGATGGGCCTGACCGGCGAACCAGTCCGCGCGCCAATCGGAATCGTTCGGCACCCGTTCGAGCAGATGCAGCACGGCGGCCGATTCGCCGAGCTCGAGCCGGGCGCGGGCCTCGGCGAAGAGGAGTTCGTTCGCCAGGGTTTCCGGTGCGTTGTCCGGGTCGGCCTCGGCGCGTTCGCGGGCGTCGTGCAGGGCTTCCAGGACGCGCTCGGGCTCGGGATTGGCGGTGGCGGCCAGCAGGGGAGCGGCCGGGTCGGCCGGGTCGATCAGCGGAATCGGCAGGGCCGCGACCACTTCGCCCGAGTCCATCAGCGGTGAGCGGCCGACGCCGTCGAGATAGGCATCGGTCTGGCTGATGAGTTCCTCGGTGCCGAAACTGGTGCGCTGTGGACTGAACACTGTGGACAGCTGGGGATGTTCGGTGTCGGTGTCCTGGGCGAGGATCTCGCGCAGAACCCCCGCCAGCTGTGCCGACATCGCCCGCGCCGAAGGGAAGCGCCGGTCCGGGTCGGGGTCGGTCGCGGTGAGCAGGAAACGGTGGAAGAACTCGTAGCGGGCGAGCACGGGTTCGGCGGCGGGCTCGGGGAGCCCGTCGAGGTAGCGGCCGTGCTCGCTTGGCAGGTGCAGGGTGAGGGCGGCGAGAGTGCGGCCGACCGTGTACACGTCGGAGGCAGGTGTCGGTCCGGTCCTGGCGATCTCGGGCGCTTGGAAACCCTTGGTGCCGTACAGATTTCCGTAGGCTTCGATCGTTGCCACGGCACCGAGGTCGATGAGTTTCACCTGGTCCTCGGTGACCATCACGTTGTCGGGCTTGAGGTCGTTGTAGGTGAGCCCGATCGAATGCAGGTGTTCGAGTGCGGGCAGGACCTCGAGCACATAGGCGATAGCCTCGGCCACCGGCATCCGTTCACCGTGGGGGCGGGCATCGAGGATGTCGCGCAACGACTTTCCGCCCACGTACTCCATGACGATGTAGCCGATACTCGACCCGTCACCGGCGGTGTGCTCGACGAAGTTGTGGATCTTGACGATGCTCGGATGCGCCACCTCGGCCAGGAACTGCCGTTCGGCCACCGCCACGGCCTGCGCTTCGGCGTCGCCCGCGTGCAGCAGGCCCTTGAGCACCACCCACCGGTCGCTGACATTGCGGTCGATCGCCAGGTAGATCCAGCCGAGCCCGCCGTGCGCGAGGCAACCCTGGATCTCGTACTGCCCGCCCACCATGTCGCCCTCGTGCAGGGACGGACGGAAATCATAAGCGGCACCGCAGGTTTGGCACTCGCCACTGCTCGACGCGGCCCGCGCCGGCGTAGACCGACCCACCGGATCCCCGCACCGCCAGCAGAACCGCCGCCCCTCCGACACCACCGGATCGGTGAGCACCGCATCCCGTGGATCAGCGGGCGTCACGGTCGGGATCGGCACCAACCCGGCCCCCAACCGCCGCGTCGGCCGAGACCGTGCCGTCCGCACACTCCGCCCCGACCGCACCGTCGCCCCGGACTCCGCTTCCGCGGGAACACCAGCACGCTCCGCCGCCTGTGTGGCAGCCGCAGCCCCCGACTGGGCAGGCGGCGCAGTGCGTTCGGCCGCCTGGGTGGCAGCCGCAGCCCCGGACTCGGCGGGCGGGACAGTGCGTTCGGCCGCCTGGGTGGCAGCCGCAGCCCCGGACTCGGCAGGCGGGGCAGTGCGTTCGGCCGCCCGCGTATCCGCCGCAGACCCTGACCCGGCAGCCGCGGCCCCGGGGTCGTCAGCTGCGGCAGCACGTTCCGCTGCCTGCATAGCCGCCGCAGACTCCGTGGGAATCGGAGTGCGTGCCGCCGCCTGGGTAGCCGCATAGGCGCCCAACTCGGCGGCGCTGAACTGGTCGGTTTGCTGTGCGGCCTGCATATCCGAAAGGTTGCCCATGGGCGACCTTGTCGACGCCTGAGTCGCGGGAGGTTCGTCGCCTGTCGGGTGCTCGGCGGGGCCGTTCGGTGCGGGCGTGCGGCGTGTACTTGCCTGCGTGGCCAGCCATTCCGGCTCCACCGGCCCAGAGGCGGCCTGAGTTTCGGACGGCTCCGGCTCGACAGGCCGATGACTCAACTCGGTCGCTGCCGATTTCGGGGTAGGTCGGTGGGGTGGCGTTGAATCGGAACCTGCACGCGTCGAACCAGGGTGTGCGACAACAGCTCCCGGCGGCTCGTGATGCGGGTCGGCTGCGATGTTCGGACTCGCCGGGGGTGCGGCTGCGTGCGGACCTGGGGTCGTGCCGGTGGGGCTCGGGCGGGGTTGTCCGAGGGGAAGTTTCGGGAGGGGTTTGGTTTCGTCGTCCTCGGTGGAGGGTGGCAGTGTCCAGCCACCGGGGAGTGTGCCGGGTTTCGGGCGTCGGGTGAGGCTGGTGGGTTCGGGGCGTGGGGCGAGTTCGGGCGCCGCGTCGGCGGCGGGTGACTGATCGTCCGGGTCGCCGTGGTCCGGTGCGCCTTTCGGTGGCGTTGTACTCATCGCGATCAGTCCTGGTACTTCGGGGCGGGTGGTGTCGCTTCGCCGAGCGTGGACAGCCAGCGGCGGTGGATGCGGGTCCAGGTGCCGTCGGTGCGGATGCGGTCGAGGGTGGCGTTGACGAAGCGGACCAGGTCGTCGTCGCCCTTGGGGATGCCGATGCCGTAGGGCTCGGCGCTGATGCTGGCACCGACCACCTCGGTGTAGGGGTCCTGGGCGGCGAGACCGGCGAGGATGGCGTCGTCGGTACTCACCGCGTCGACCTGGCGTTGCTGCAGGACGACGAGGCAGTCGGCCCAGGTCGGGACCGTGAGGATGGTCGCGGCGGGCTGATCGCGGCGGATGTGGTCCAGCGAGGTCGTCCCGCGTACCACGCACACGCGCTTGCCCGCCAGATCGGCGAGGCCGGTGATACCGGAATTCTTCATCGCGAGCACCCGCTGATCGGCGCGCAGATACACCGTCGAGAACGCGACCCGCTCGCGCCGTTCGCAGGTGATCGTCATCGTCTTGGCCACCAGGTCGACGGTGTGCTCCTGCAGCGCCTTCTCCCGCTCTTCCGAAGCGAGACTTCGGTATTCGATCAGGTCCGGATTGCCGAGCAGGTCGCGGGCGATCTCGCGGGCGATATCGGCGTCGAAGCCGACGATGCGCCCGGTCACCGGGTCGCGGAAGCTGAACAGATTGCTGCCCGCGTCCAGCCCGACGACCAGCCTGCCGCGCGCGCGAATGGCCGCGATCGTCGGACCGTCGGCGGTGCTCGGACGCAGGCTCGCGGTCGGATCGCCGCACTGCGCGCCGGTGCGTGGCGGCAGCGGGGTGTCGGTGCCGATGGGAATCGCCTTGGCGGGCAAGGGTGGTTCGGAATACACCGTGTGTTCGTCGGGTGCCGGTGTGCTGTTGTCGGAACAACCGCCCAGCAGCGCGACCAGCAGCAGCGCCGCGACGGCGCGCCCCCGCCTCACCGGTACTCCCGCAGCCGGGGCCACAGCCCGAGCGCCACACAGACGGCGGCGGCGATGCCGAGCACCAGGGCGCCGGGAGCCAGGAACGAGAGCACGTCGGTGGCCTGGGACACCTTGTCGCGCAACCGATCTCGCGTGGCTGTCCGGGCGTCGTCGAGGGCGCGTTCCAGGGCGTCGACCTGGGCGGTCGAATCGGCGGCGCTCGGCCCGGTCGCCACGGCGGCGGCGCCGACGAAATCACCACGCTGGAGGGTGTCGTTCATCCGCTGATGCGCCGACTGCCAGCGGGCCAGCGCGGCGCGCGCGTCGGTCACCTCGTCGGCGGCCGGTGCGCCGGACGGGTAACCGTCGAGGAGTTCGGCGAGCCGGGCGGCATTGGCGTCGAACGTGCGGTCGTAGTCGCCGGTGGCGTCGCGGCGCACCAGCTTCACCATTTCGGCGGCCCTGGCCTGCTGCACCAGGATCCGGCTCTCGGCCAGCCGGGCGGCGGGCACCGCGCCCTCGTCGCGGCAGCGGATCATCGCCACCGCCGACACCGACCCGGCCGCCACCGTCCACAGCAGGGTGAGCGCCACCATCGCGGTACCGATCAGCAGGCCCATGTTGAAAACCCGCCGCGAGCGGCGCGCCAGCTCCATCTGCACGTAGACGAGCGCGGCGAGCGTGAGCACGAGCAGCCCGATCGCGACCCACGGCGGCTGCACGTGCCGGTGCTGGGCGGCGGTCACCGCGTCGAAGCGGTGGTCTTCGAGTTCCTCGGCCATCGGCAGCAGGGTGGTCTGCATCTGGTGCGAGGCCTCGCTCAGATACGCCGCGCCCACCGGGAAACCGTTGCGGTTGTTGGCCCGCGCGGTCTCGATCAGCCCGGTGTACACGGGCAGGCCGGTCGCGATGCCCGTGCGCAGGCGCCGGTCGGTGCCCGACGGGTCGGCCGCCTCCTCGGCGGAGATGTGACCGGCCTGGGTGACCAGCTCGGCGGCCGCCTCACCGATGGCCTGGGTGTAGCGGTCGCGCACCTCCTCGGGCTCGACGCCACCAGCGATGAAGGCGCGGCCCGCGGCGGCGTCGGCGATGGAGAGCGAGGTGTAGAGGTGGTTGGCCGAATGCGCGTCGGGTTCGGTGTCGTCGAGCAGGACGCCCAAAGCTTGCTTGCGCTCGCTCACGGTCGTCGAAGTCACCATGCCCGCGGCTACGCAGAGCAGCATCAGTACCAGTCCGGCGGCGAGCAATCGGCCCGGCGTCGACCGCGCGAACCCCCGCAGGCGGGCGGGCTGGAACTGCGCGCGCAGGGCTTTCACATCGGGTGCGGGCGGTCGATCGGCGACGAGCACCTGCCTGCGCGAGGGCATCCGCCGCGTCGTGGTTTGCGGGCCATTACCTGCTTCCACCTGCGGTGACGGGCCGGTTCGGACAGCCGCGACCTCGGTCGCCGCCTCGCGGTTTCCCGGTTCGACCATCGCTCACCTCCCCGTCCTGTCCGCGCACCCGTCCTGGTGCGGAGTTTATTGTGGTCGTACCGGTGCCGCAGCCCCTCAGACACCCCCGTGGCGGTTGCTGCACGGCTGCTAGGGAGAGGGTATTGGATGCGCGGTGACGGAGACGGGTGGGCGGACAGCCCGGGTGGCGTCCGGCACTGGGGCAAGTTCGGTGCGGCGGGTCTGCTGCTGCGCGCACCGCTGCCCGGTGGTGGCTCGGCGGTGCTGCTGCAGCATCGGGCCGCGTGGAGTCATCAGGGCGGCACGTGGGCGCTGCCCGGCGGTGCCCGCGATTCCCACGAGACCGCCCGGCACGCCGCGGTCCGCGAAGCCGAGGAAGAGGCCGGGATCAGCGCCGACGCCGTGCGTGTGCGCGCCGAACGCCTCACCATGACCGCGCCAAGCGGCTGGACCTACACGACCGTCGTCGCCGACGCGGCGAGCACGTTGCCGACCGTCCCCAACCAGGAGAGCACCGAACTGGCCTGGGTCCCCGAAGACGACGTCACCGCCCTCCCGCTGCACCCCGGTTTCGCCGCCGCCTGGGTCGGCCTGCGCGCAGTCCCCCTGCGCGTCGTCGATGTCACCCCCGACCTCGCCCCCGCCCTGCCCCGCACGGTCGACCTGTCCGGCCACGGCTTCTACTGGCTGCACACCACGGTCACCGGCCCCGGCGCCGAAATCCTCCTCGACAACCCGACCACCGGCCCCACCGTCACCCGCGCCGACCTTCTGTCCTGAAACCCCTCGTGCCGTCCGAACCCACCGGGCCGCACGCATGAACTCCGAACGTCGCCGCCATGAGCGTCCGCGGCACGTCGCAGCTGGATTCAGCCGCCGCCAGGGGCCACCTTCGGCAGGCAATCGCGACCTGGTCAATGGATCACCACACTCTGGTGGCGGGAGCCTCTCGGCCGATGCCGCCACCAGAGCGTGGTGATCAAGCGTCCGGGTTCAGGAGGCGGCGAGGAGGGCCGATTTGAGTTCCCGGGCGGCGGCTTCCGGGTCTGCGGCCTCGGTGATCGCGCGGACGACCACTACGCGGCGGGCGCCGGCTTCGAGGACTTCCGGTAGGCGCTCGGTGTCGATGCCGCCGATCGCGAACCAGGGGAGCGTGGGGTGGGAGTCGGCGGTGGTGCGGATCAGGTCGACGCCCGCGGCTTGCCTGCCCGGTTTGGTCGGGGTGGTCCAGATGGGGCCGGTGCAGAAGTAGTCGAGGTGGCCGTCGATCGCGGCCAGACCGGCCTGGTTGCGGTTGTGGGTCGACCGGCCGATCACCACATCGGGGCCGAGGATGCGGCGTGCGTAGGCGGGCGGGAGATCGCCTTGACCCAGGTGGAGCACGTCGGCGCCGGCGGCGAGGGCGATATCGGCGCGATCGTTCACCGCGAGCAGCGCGCCGTGCCGCCGGGTGGCCGCCTTGATCTCGGCGAGCGCACCGAGTTCGGCCTTCGCCTCGAGCGGCCCGAACTCGGCCTCGCCCGGCGACCCTTTGTCACGCAACTGCACGATGTCGACGCCACCGGCAAGCGCGGCATCGACGAACCTGGCCAGATCACCCTTCTCCCGGCGTGCGTCGGTGCACAGATACAGCAGGGCCGAGGAGAGGCGTTCCCTTGGCGGGACGGAACGGTTCGGATGGGAGGGCTGCACAGTGTCGACGGTAGTCGCGCTACCGTGGAACCGCGAACGTCGAAACCCCTCGACACGGTGGACTCGCGGCAATCCCGCCGAGCCCGTCGTCGAAACCCTCGATGTTCGACCAGCGGTGGCCCCGGTTCTCGGCCGCCTCGATCTGGGCCGCCCGGCCCGCGGCGTCGTCCGCAACGTCGCGGCGACAGTACGAGAACCCACAGCGCCGGTCACGGCCTCGGGCCGACCAACCGCGGCGAAGGACACGGCAACAGGCGAAACCTGCGGCACCAGCCGCAACTGGACACGGAGGCGTTGATGCGGACACTGGCGGTTGTCGGCGGCGGTGCCGTCGGACTCGCCGTCGCATGGCGGGCCACCGAGGCGGGCTGGACCGTCACCGTGTTCGACCCGGCACCCGGAACCGGTGCGTCCTTCGTCGCGGGCGGCATGCTCGCACCGCTGTCGGAAGGCTGGCCCGGTGAAGACCGCGTGCTGGAATTCGGCGCCGCGGCCCTGGCCGCCTGGCCGTCCTTCGCCGAGCAACTGCGCGCGATCACCGGCGAGTCCGTCTTCGTCGCCGAAGAAACCCTCACCGTCGCCCTCGACACCGCTGACGCCCAGGACCTGCACACCGTCGCGGACTGGCTCGCCGGTTTCGGCCACGAGCTCCCTGTTCTCGACCGCGCCGGCGTCCGCGCGCTGGAACCGGCGCTGGCCCGCACCGTCCGTGCGGGCCTGCACGCCACGACGGAACCGGCCGTCGACAATCGCCGCGTCCTGCGCGCACTGCACGCTGCCTGTGCCGCTTCGGGCGTCGAGATCCGCGCGGAATCCGTTACCGCACTGGCCGATCTGCCGCACGATCGGGTCGTCCTCGCGGCGGGCGCACGGTCCGCCGAGCTGTGGCCCGGTCTGCCGGTGCGCCCGGTGAAGGGGGAGATCCTGCGGTTGCGCCGCAGGCCGGGCGTGAGCCCACCGCCGACCCGCGTGATCCGGGCGCGCGTGCACGGCAGGCCGGTGTACCTGGTGCCGAGGGCGGACGGAATCGTCCTCGGCGCAACCCAATACGAGGCAGGGCTCGACACGACCGTCACCGTCGGCGGGGTCCGCGACCTGATCGCCGACGCCGAAGCCATCCTGCCCGGCATCGGCGAATACGAGCTGGCCGAGGCCGCCGCCGGTTCCCGCCCCGCCACCCCCGACAACCTGCCGCTGCTCGGTCCACTCGACGACCGGGTATTCGCGGCCACCGGACACGGCCGCAACGGCATGCTCACCCTCGCGCTCACCGCGGCCCTCGTCCCCGGTCTGCTCGACGGTGTCACCACGCCGGTCGCGGAACTGGCCGCACCGCAACGTTTTCCAGCATCCGTGCTGTCTCGAGGAGGAACCCGATGACCATCCCGATCGGCGTCACCGTCAACGGTGCCGACCACGAGTTCGCCGAGCCGCTCAGCGTCCGCGAACTGCTCACCCGGCTCGAATTGCCCTGTCAGGGTGTGGCATTGGCGGTCGACGGTGCGGTGTTCCCGAAGTCGCGCTGGGACGAACCGGTCGGGCGCGGCTGGACCATCGAGGTGCTCACGGCGGTGCAGGGTGGCTGACCTCGCACCATTGCGGATCGCGGACAAGGAGTTCGGTTCGCGGCTCATCATGGGCACCGGCGGCGCCGAGAACCTGGCCGTGCTCGAGCAGGCCCTGATCGCCTCGGGCACCGAACTCACCACGGTCGCCATGCGCCGCGTCGACGCGGTCGGCGGCACCGGCGTGCTCGACCTGCTGAAACGCCTGGACATCACCCTGCTGCCGAACACGGCGGGCTGCCGCACCGCCGCCGAGGCCGTGCTCACCGCCCAGCTCGCGCGCGAGGCGCTGGAGACGAACTGGGTGAAGCTCGAGGTCGTCGCCGACGAGCGCACGCTGCTACCTGACCCGTTCGAACTGCTCGACGCCGCCGAGAAGCTGGTCGACGACGGTTTCGTCGTCCTGCCCTACACCACCGACGACCCGACCCTGGCCCGCCGCCTCGAAGACGCGGGCTGTGCCGCCGTGATGCCGCTCGGCTCACCGATCGGCACCGGCCTGGGCATCGGCAATCCGCACAACATCGAGATGATCGTGGCGGGCGCGGGCGTGCCGGTGATCCTCGACGCGGGCATCGGCACGGCCAGCGACGCCGCGCTCGCCATGGAACTCGGCTGCTCGGCCGTCCTGCTCGCCACCGCCGTCACCCGGGCCCGCGAACCCGAGCTGATGGCGTCGGCGATGGCCGCGGCCGTGCGCGGGGGCTACCTGGCCCGGCAGGCGGGCCGCATCCCGAAGCGTTTCTGGGCTCAGGCTTCTTCCCCAGCCCGCTAAGGGTTCGGGTCATCCTCGAGGATGACCCGACTCGCGACTTCCAGGCGACGCGCGCGCCGGGTTTGCTGGGGCATGCTGGACGCATGATCGAGCTGAGGGGCCTGACCAAGAAATTCGGCCAGACCGTCGCGGTACAGGATCTCTCGTTCACCGTCCAGCCTGGACAGGTGACCGGGTTCCTGGGACCCAACGGTGCGGGTAAATCGACGACGATGCGGATGATCCTCGGGTTGGACAAACCCACCGCGGGCACCGCGTTGATCGGCGGCAAGCTGTACCAGGAGCTCGAGCGGCCACTCACCCAGGTGGGTGCGCTGCTCGACGCCAAATGGGTACATCCCAACCGGTCGGCACGCGCGCACCTGCAATGGCTCGCCGCGTCCAACGACCTGCCTAAGGACCGCGTCGAGGAGGTGCTGCGGCTGGTCGGCCTGTCCGAGGTGGCGGGTAAGAACGCCGGCGGCTTCTCGCTCGGTATGTCACAGCGGCTCGGCCTTGCCGGCGCGTTGCTGGGTGATCCGAAGGTGCTGCTGTTCGACGAGCCGGTCAACGGCCTCGACCCCGAGGGCATCCTGTGGATCCGCCGGTTCATGCAGCGCCTCGCCGCCGAGGGCCGCACGGTGCTGGTCTCGAGCCACCTGCTTTCGGAGATGGCGCAGACGGCCGACCATCTGATCGTCATCGGTCGCGGCAAACTCATCGCCGACACCACCACTAAGGAGTTCATCGAACGCGCGTCCGAACAGTCGGTGCGCGTGCGGAGTCCGCAGCTCGACCAGCTGCGCAGCCTGCTCACCTCACACGGCATGACCGTGCGTGAGGACGGCGACGCCGCGCTGGTCGTCACCGGCGTGACCAGCGACGAGGTCGGCAAGGTCGCCGGAACCAACAGCGTCACGCTCTACGAGCTGGCACCGCAGCAGGCCTCCCTCGAGGAGGCGTTCATGCGGATGACCGGCGGCGCCGTGGAATACCACGGCGGGGGAATCGATCAGGTGATGGGAGGTGCGCTCTGATGGGCGTGCTCGCTGCGGAACGAATCAAACTCACCTCCACCCGTTCGCCGTGGTGGTGCTCGGCGGTGGTGGTGCTGCTCGGCATCGGCCTCGCGGCGCTGATGGCCGTCATCACCAGCGTCGACACCTCCCAGGCGACCGAGCCGGGCGAGGGCCCGCCGATGCTCACCCCGAGCCTGGCGACATCGGGCGTGACGGGCTTCGGCGTGATGGTGCTGATGATCATGGCCGCGCTCACGGTGACCAGCGAATACCGCTTCGGGGTGATCCGGACGAGCTTCCTCGCGGTGCCCAACCGGTCGAAGGTGATCGTGTCCAAGGCCGGTCTGGTCGGCGTGTACGCGGCGGTGCTGACGGGCGTGCTCGCGCTGGCCGCCTTCGTGGTGGCCAAGGCGATCGTCGGTGACGATGCCCCGATGCTCGTGCTCGACGGCAACTGGCGCGCCATCTACGGCATCCCGATCTACGCCTTCCTGAGCGTGCTGCTGGCAGTCGGCGTTGGTGTGCTGGTTCGCCAGTCCGCGGCCGCCATCTCGCTGATCGTGCTGTGGCCGCTGCTCATCGAGAGCCTGCTCGGCGCGTTCGGCAGCTTCGGCCGCGCGGTCAACCCGTTCCTGCCCTTCGCCAACGCGAACCGCTTCCTGTCGGTCGAGGAAGTCTCGGGCAACTGGCACTGGGGAGTGTGGGGCAGCCTGGCCTACTTCGCCGCGTTCTGCGTCATCGTCTTCGCCGGCGCCCTGGTGGTAGTGAACCGCCGCGACGCATAACCCTGGTCCTGCCCGGGCTGCCCTCGCAACAAGCCCGGGCCGCGTGGGGGGCGACCTTGTCGGGAGGTCCTCCCCGGAACCCCCGGCGTCCGCTGCCCGGACGCCGGGGGTTTTACGTATCCCCACATATCTCGCAAGCACATGGGTAACTCACCGGGCACGGGCTACCGCAACCCCCGACACCGTCTGGCCGCCGACGCAATTCACCCGCCCCCAAGTCTGGCCTTAATTTTCGGGGAGGCGGGACTGTAGGCTCAGGCCGTGAGTGAAACGCCTTCTGGCGCGCCGGATCCGCGACAGCGTGACGCTGACGCCGAGGTGTTCATCCCGTTGGAGCCGACCGTCGATGCCGACTCCGCGGAGTCCGGTGCCCGCAACGGTCGTCGTCGCGTGCAGATCTCGTCGAAACTGCAGGCCGCCAACCGTCGTGCCGACGTGATCGGCGCGTTGCGCAAGGCCCGTCAGCAGCTGCCGGGTGACCCGTCGTTCGGTGACCCGCTGTCGGTGTCGGGGCCGGGTGGGGCGCGGGCGGTGGCCAGGGTCGCCGACCGAATCGCCGGTGGCGCGCCGACGGCGGCACGCGAGATCGGTTTCGGCGCCCTGCAGGTGTGGCAGGCCGCCCTGGAGCGCGTCGGGCGTGGCCGGGGCACCGAGGAGGTGACGATCGTGTTCACCGACCTGGTCGGCTTCTCCAGCTGGGCACTCGCCGCGGGCGACGAACGCACCCTCGACCTGTTGCGCAAGGTGGCCAAGGCCATCGAACCGCCGATCGCCGAGCGCGGCGGCCAGGTGGTCAAACGCATGGGCGACGGCCTGATGGCCGTGTTCTCCTCACCCGACCGCGCGGTGCGCGCCGCCCTCGCGGCCCGCCGCAACCTCGAGGATGTGGAGGTACAGGGCTACAAACCCCGCATGCGCGTCGGTCTGCACACCGGGTCCCCACGCGAGATCGGTGGCGACTGGCTCGGCGTCGACGTGAACATCGCCGCCCGCATGATGGAGGCAGGCGGCAACGGCAACACCATGATCTCCAGCACCACCATGGCCGCCCTGCGCCCGGAAACCCTCACCGACCTCGGCGTCACCGCCAAGCTCTACCGCCGCAACTTCTGGGCAGCCCCCCTCAACGGCGTCCCCGAGGACGTGAAGATCTTCAAACTAACCCCGGCCTGACGGGTTCAAAGCCAGAGGAACGCGCCGGTGGCGGCGAGGGCGGCCGCGGCGATCAGGGCGATGGACATCGCGCGATTGTTCTTCCAGGTGGTGTAGGCGCCGCCGAGCAGGAAACCGGCGAGGGCGAAGAGCAGGACCGCAGACATGCTCACCATCTTGCCTGGTGAATTGCTCGCAGTTAACAAGCACGCATGCTTGCTTTTTTACGGGACCGATGTGATCCTGGGTGCCATGAGTGCACTCTCCGCTGACCCGGACCTCATCAGGATCGGTAATTGCTCCGGTTTCTACGGCGACCGGCTCAGCGCTATGCGCGAAATGCTCGAGGGCGGCGATCTCGACGTGCTCACCGGCGACTATCTCGCCGAACTCACCATGCTGATCCTCGGCCGCGACCGGATGAAGGATCCGAGCCTCGGCTACGCCAAGACCTTCGTCAAGCAGATCGAGGAGTGTCTCGGTCTGGCGCTGGAGCGCAACGTCCAGATCGTCACCAACGCGGGCGGGCTGAATCCGGCCGGGCTGGCCGAGCGGCTGCGTAAGGTCGCCGCCGACCTCGGTCTCGATGCCAAGATCGCGCACGTCGAAGGTGACGACCTCGTCGCTCGGGCGGGCGAACTCGGCCTCGGTCAGCCGCTCACGGCCAACGCCTACCTCGGTGCCTGGGGCATCGTGGCGTGCCTGAACTCCGGCGCCGACATCGTCGTCACCGGCCGGGTCACCGACGCCTCGGTGATCGTCGGCCCGGCGGCGGCCCATTTCGGCTGGGGCCGATCCGAGTACGACGCGCTCGCGGGTGCCGTGGTGGCGGGCCATGTGATCGAGTGCAGCACGCAGGCCACCGGCGGCAACTTCGCCTTCTTCACCGAACTCGGTGATCTCGGCCGTCCGGGCTTCCCGATCGCCGAGATCCGCCGTGACGGGTCGAGTGTCATCACCAAGCACGCGGGCACGGGTGGCGCGGTCACCGTCGACACGGTCGAAGCGCAGCTCATGTACGAGATCCAGAGCGCGCGCTACGCCGGACCCGATGTGACCACCCGCCTGGACAGCATCGCCCTGAGCCAGGAGGGCCCGGACCGCGTTCTCATCAGCGGTGTCACCGGTGAGGCGCCGCCGCCGCAGCTCAAGGTCTCGCTCAACACTCTCGGCGGCTTCCGCAACGAGATGGCCTTCATCCTCACCGGCCTGGAGATCGAGGCGAAAGCCGAACTGGCGCAACGACAACTCGAATCGTGGCTACCGGTGAAGCCCGCAGAGATCAGCTGGACCCTTGCCCGGCTGGATCGTCCCGACGCCGACACCGAGGAGCAGGCCAGCGCCATCCTGCGGTGCGTGGTGCGCGACCCCGATCCGAACAAGGTCGGTCGCGGGTTCTCCAATGTCGCTGTGGAATTGGCGCTCGCCAGTTACCCGGGTTGCACCTTCACCGCGCTGCCCGGCAACGGTTCGCCCTACGGTGTGTTCACCCCCGGCTACGTCGACGCGCACGAAGTACCCCACGTAGCGGTCCTCGCCGACGGCACCCGTGTCGACATCGCGCCCGCGACGGAAACCCGTGCGCTCGAGCCACTTCCGGAACCCGCGCTGCCCGAACCGTTGCCGCCCACCGAGACCCGCCGTGTCCCACTCGGCAGCATCGCGCTGGCCCGCAGCGGCGACAAGGGCGGTGACGCCAATATCGGCGTCTGGGTGCGCACCGACGAGCAGTGGCGCTGGCTCGTGCACACCCTCACCGTGGAGAAACTGCGCGAATTGCTGCCCGAGACAGCGGAACTCGACGTCACCCGCCACGTACTGCCCAACCTGCGGGCGATCAACTTCATCATCACCGGCCTGCTCGGCAAGGGCGTCGCCTACCAGGCGCGTTTCGACCCGCAGGCCAAGGGGCTCGGCGAATGGCTGCGCTCTCGCCACATCGACATGCCGACGGAGCTGCTCGCATGACATCTGTATGGGACACGCCGGAACGAAAAGAGCTGCGCGCCACCGTGCGCGGGTTCGTCGAGCGGGAGATCCTGCCCGACCTCGACACCTGGGAGCGCGAGGGCGCCCTGCCGCGTGAGCTGCACAAGAAGGCGGGCGAACTCGGCCTGCTCGGCATCGAGTACCCCGAATTCGCCGGTGGCGAGGGCGGTTCGCCCATCGACGGTGTCATCGTGGGTGAGGAGTTCCACTACGCGGGTGCCTCCGGCGGCACCTGGGCTTCACTGTTCACGTGCGGAATCTCGTTGCCGCACATCATCGCCTCGGGCAACCAGGAGCAGATCGACCGCTGGGTGAAGCCGACCCTGGCCGGTGACCTGATCGGCTCCCTCGCCATCACCGAACCCGGCGGCGGCTCCGATGTCGGCCACCTCACCACCTCGGCGGTGCGTGACGGCGACGACTACATCATCAACGGCGCCAAGACCTTCATCACCTCGGCCTGCCGCGCCGACTTCATCGTCACCGCCGTGCGCACGGGTGGGCCGGGCGCCGCCGGTGTTTCGCTGATCATCGTGCCCACCGACACACCGGGCTTCGAGGTCACCCGCAAGCTGGAGAAGATGGGCTGGCTGGCCTCCGACACCGGTGAGCTGTCGTTCACCGATGTGCGGGTGCCCGCGACCAACCTGGTCGGCGAGGAGAACTCCGGTTTCGCGCAGATTGCCAGCGCGTTCGTGAGCGAGCGGGTCGGCCTGGCCGTGCAGGCGTACTCGATGGCCCAGCGCGCCCTCGACCTCACCCTCGAGTGGTGCCGTAACCGGGAGACCTTCGGCCGCCCGCTGATCAGCCGCCAGTCGGTGCAGATGACGCTCACCGAGATGGCCCGCCGCGTCGACATCGCCCGCGTGTACACCCGCTCGCTGGTGGAGCGGGTGGAGAACGGCGAGCAGGGCCTCATCGCGGAGGTCTGCTTCGCCAAGAACACCGCCGTCGAGACCGTCGAATGGGTCGCCAACCAGGCCGTTCAGCTGCACGGCGGCATGGGCTACATGCGCGAGTCCGAGGTGGAGCGCATCTACCGTGACATCCGCATCATCGGCATCGGTGGCGGTACCAACGAGATCCTGACCATGCTGGCGTCGAAAGTATTGGGGTACCAGTCGTGACGACCTTCCGTTCCACCCTCGACACCGCGTCGCCGGAGTACACCGCCGCCGCGGAGGCGATGGCGACCAAGCTCACCGAGGTCGAGGCCGAGTTCGCCAAGGCCATCGCCGGTGGCGGCCCCGAGAAGGTGGCCCGTCATCACAAGCGCGGCAAGCTCACCGCGCGCGAGCGCATCGAACTGCTGCTCGACGAGGACTCGCCCTTCCTGGAGCTGTGCCCGCTGGCGGCCTGGGGTAGCGACTTCCACGTCGGCGCGTCGACGATCGCCGGTATCGGCATCGTGGAGGGCGTCGAGTGCATGATCGTCGCGCCCGATCCGACGGTGCGCGGTGGCACGTCCAACCCGTGGACGCTGCGCAAGACGTTGCGCATCAACGACATCGTCAAGGAGAACCGACTGCCGGTGATCTCGCTGGTCGAGTCCGGCGGCGCCGACCTGCCCACGCAGAAGGAAGTCTTCATCCCGGGCGGCGCGATGTTCCGCGACCTCACCCAGGCCTCGGCGGCCGGAATCCCCACCATCTCCCTGGTTTTCGGCAACTCGACCGCGGGCGGCGCCTACATCCCCGGCATGTCCGACTACGTGGTGATGGTCAAGGAGGGCGCGAAGGTCTTCCTGGCGGGACCGCCGCTGGTGAAGATGGCCACCGGTGAGGACTCCGACGACGAGACCCTCGGCGGCGCCGAGATGCACGCCCGCACTTCGGGTCTGGCCGATTACATGGCCGCCGACGAGCAGGACGCCATCCGCATCGGCCGTGGCATCGTGCGCAGGCTGAACTGGAAGAAGCAGGGCCCCGAGCCGCGGGCCGAGGTGATTTCGCCGCTCTACGATCCCGAGGAACTGCTCGGCATCGTGCCCTCGGACCTGAAGATCCCGTTCGACCCGCGCGAGGTGATCGCCCGCGTCGTCGACGGCTCCGACTTCGACGAGTTCAAGCCGCTCTACGGTTCCAGCCTGGTCACCGGCTGGGCCGAGATCAACGGCTTCCCGATCGGCATCCTGGCCAACGCGCGCGGTGTGCTGTTCTCCGAGGAGTCGCAGAAGGCCACCCAGTTCATCCAGCTGGCGAACAAGAAGAACACGCCACTGCTGTTCCTGCACAACACCACCGGCTACATGGTGGGCAAGGACTACGAGCACGGCGGCATCATCAAGCACGGCGCGATGATGATCAACGCGGTGGCCAACTCGAAGGTCCCGCACATCTCGCTGCTGATCGGCGCGTCCTACGGCGCCGGGCACTACGGCATGTGTGGTCGCGCGTTCAACCCGCGCTTCCTGTTCGCCTGGCCGAGCGCGAAGTCGGCCGTGATGGGCGGCGCGCAGCTGGGCGGCGTGCTCACCATCGTGCAGCGCGGTGCGGCCGAGGCCAAGGGCCTGCCGTTCGACGAGGAGGCCGCCGCCGGTATCGCCGCCATGGTCGAGGCGCAGATCGAGGCCGAGGCGATGCCGATGTTCCTGTCGGGCAGGCTCTTCGACGACGGCATCATCGACCCCCGTGACACCCGCACCGTGCTGGGGATGGCTCTGTCGGCCATCCACACGGCACCGATCAAGGGCGCCGAGGGCTTCGGCGTCTTCCGAATGTGAGGCGCGACAACATGGCCATTACGAATGTTCTTGTCGCCAATCGTGGTGAGATCGCGCGCCGCGTGTTCGCCACCTGCCGTCGGATGGGTATCGCCACCACCGCGGTGTACTCCGACGCGGATGCCGCGGCGCCGCACGTGTCCGAGGCCGACGCCGCCGTCCGGCTGCCCGGCAACACCCCGGCCGAGACCTACCTGCGCGGTGAGCTGATCATCGAGGCGGCACTGTCGGCAGGCGCCGACGCGATCCATCCCGGCTACGGATTCCTTTCCGAGAACGCCGAATTCGCGCGTTCGGTGCTCGACGCCGGGCTCGTGTGGATCGGTCCGCCGGTCGCGGCCATCGAGCAGATGGGCTCGAAGGTCGAGTCGAAGAAGATGATGGACGCCGCCGGTGTCCCCGTCCTCGCCGAGCTCGATCCCGCCGAGGTCACCGAGGCGCACCTGCCGGTGCTCATCAAGGCCTCCGCCGGTGGTGGTGGTCGCGGTATGCGCGTGGTGCGTGAGCTGGGCGATCTGCGAGACCAGATCGCCGCGGCCCAGCGCGAGGCCGAATCCGCGTTCGGCGATCCGACGGTGTTCTGCGAGCGCTACCTCGAGACCGGCCGTCACATCGAAGTCCAGGTCATGTCCGATACTTTCGGCAAGACCTGGGCCGTCGGTGAGCGTGAGTGCTCGATCCAGCGTCGTCATCAAAAGGTTGTCGAAGAGGCTCCCTCGCCGCTGGTCGAGAAGATCGACGGCATGCGTGATCGCCTGTTCGAGGCGGCACGGCTGGCCGCCGAGGCGATCGGCTACGAGGGTGCGGGCACCGTCGAGTTCCTCGCCGACGAGAAGGGTGACTTCTTCTTCCTGGAGATGAACACCCGTCTGCAGGTGGAACATCCGGTCACCGAGCAGACCACCGGCCTGGACCTGGTCCGCCTGCAGCTGCAGGTGGCCTCCGGTCTCCCGCTGCCCGCGAACCAGCCCGCCCAGCGCGGCCACTCGATCGAGGTCCGGCTCTACGCCGAGGATCCCGCCCACGACTGGCAGCCGCAGAGCGGTCCCGTGCACAAGATCGAGATCCCCTTCACCGCAGGCGAATTCACCGTGCTCGAGCAGCCCGGTGTCCGCCTCGACACCGGTGTCGTCGACGGCTCGGTCGTCGGCGTGCACTACGACCCGATGCTGGCCAAGGTCATCTCCTACGCCGAAACCCGCGCCGAGGCAGCACATCTGCTCGCCACCGCGCTCCAGCGCGCCAAGCTGCACGGCCTGGTCACCAACCGCGACCTGCTCGTGCGCGTACTGCGGCACCCCGCGTTCCTCGCCGGTGACACCGACACCGGCTTCTTCGCCACCCACGACCTGGCCGCGCTGTCCGCGCCGCTGGCGTCGGAGGCCGACGAGGCACTCTCCATCGTCGCCGCCGCCCTCGCGGATTCGGCCGCCAACCACGCCGCCAACCGCTTCGGCAGGCTTGCGCCGAGCGGCTGGCGCAACCTGGCGTCGGAGCCGCAGCGCAAGTCCTACGAGAGCCGAACCAGCGGCACACACGAGGTGCGCTACCGATTCGACCGGTCCGGTGCCGTGACGGTCGAGGGCCACGACGGTCTGGAACTGATCTCGGCGACGCCGAACCGGGTCGTGCTCGCCGTGCCGGGTGACCGTGGGCCGGTGCGCCGCCAGTTCGAGATCGCCCGCTACGACGACCTGGTGGCGGTCGACTCGCCGCTCGGCCCGGTGGCGGTGCGCAGGCTGCCGCGCTTCACCGACCCGTCCGAGCAGGTCGCCGCGGGTTCGCTGCTCGCGCCCATGCCGGGCAGCGTGATCCGCCTCGGCGCCGCCGAGGGCGATCACGTCGAGCAGGGCCGGCCGATCCTGTGGCTGGAAGCCATGAAGATGGAGCACACCATCGTCGCGCCGGCCACCGGCGTGCTCAGTGCGTTGAACGTGACCGTCGGCCAGCAGGTCGAGGTCGGAACCGTCCTCGCCGTCGTCGAGGAAGAAGAGCAGGAGCAGACAGCATGAGCTTCCACGAAACCGAAGAGCAGAAGGCGCTGCGCGCGGCGGTCGCCTCGCTGGCGACCAAGTACAACTACCGCGACTACGTGCTGCCGCTCTCGCGCAAGAACGAGCCGCTCAGCGAACTGTGGGACGAAGCGGGCAAGCTCGGCTTCCTCGGCGTGAACCTGCCCGAGGAGTACGGCGGCGGTGGCGCGGGCATGTACGAGCTGGCACTGGTGCAGGAGGAGCTCTCGGCGCAGGGCGCGGGCCTGCTGCTGATGGTGGTGTCCCCGGCCATCTGCGGCACCATCATCACCAAGTACGGCACCGACGCGCAGAAGCAGACCTGGCTGCCCAAGCTGGCCGACGGCTCGTCGAAGATGGTCTTCGCGATCACCGAACCCGACGCCGGGTCCAACTCGCACCAGATCACCACCACCGCCCGCCGCGACGGTGACGACTGGATCCTCAACGGCCGCAAGATCTTCATCTCCGGTGTCGATCAGGCCGAGGCCATCCTGGTGGTCTCGCGCACCGAGGACCACAAGACCGGCAAGCTCAAGCCCGCGCTGTTCATCGTCCCCGTCGACGCGCCCGGCCTGGTGAAGAACGTCCAGGAGATGGACGTCATCGAGCCGGACAACCAGTTCACGCTGTTCTTCGACGACGTGCGCCTGCCCGCCGACGCCCTCGTCGGCTCCGAGGACGCGGCGCTGGCGCAGCTGTTCGCCGGGCTGAACCCCGAGCGCATCATGGGCTCGGCCATGGCCATCGGCCTCGGCCGCTACGCCATCGACCGCGCGGTGGAATACGCCAAGGAGCGCACCGTCTGGAAGACGCCGATCGGTGCGCACCAGGGCATTTCGCATCCGCTGGCCCAGATCAAGATCGAGCTGGAGCTGGCCAAGCTGATGATGCAGAAGGCCGCGACGCTCTACGACGCGGGTGACGAGTTCGGGGCTGCCGAGGCGGCCAACATGGCCAAGTACGCCGCCGCCGAGGCCAGCATCAAGGCGCTGGATCAGGCGATCCAGACTCACGGTGGTTCGGGTCTGACCAAGGAGGTCGGGCTGTCGGCGATGCTGCAGGCGGCTCGGATCATGCGGATCGCGCCGGTCAGCCGCGAGATGATCCTCAACTTCGTGGCCCAGCACTCGCTCGGGCTGCCGCGGTCCTACTGAGTTACCGGCGGTCGCCCCAGCTGGGGCGACCGCCTTCACTTCGGATGAACAGGAGTCCCGATGAGTGACGTGACGGAAGCACCGTTCGTCCGCTACGAAGTGGTCGATGGGTTCGCCACGCTGACCTTCGATTCTCCGCACAACCGGAATGCTTTGTCCTCGAAGCTGGTTCGTGAGCTGCTCGAGGGGTTCGACAGGGCTGCGGGGGATGCGGCTGTGCGCGGGATCGTGCTCACCCATACGGGAGACACGTTCTGTGCGGGGGCCGATCTGAAGGAGGCCAGCACCGTCGATCCGGCGGTGGCCGCCGACCAGCGGACGCGGGTGATGATCGATGTGCTGCGTGGGATTCTCACCTCGCCCAAGCCGGTGATCGCGCAGATCGACGGGAATGTGCGGGCCGGCGGTATGGGCATCATCGGTGCCTGCGATCTCGTCGTCGCGGGGCCGGGCAGTAGTTTCGCGCTCACCGAGGTGCGGATCGGGATGGCGCCGTTCATGATTTCGCTCACGCTGGTTCCGCGCATGGACCAGCGGTCGGCCAGTCGCTACTTCCTCACGGGGGAGAAGTTCGACGCGGCGACGGCGCGGGAGATCGGATTGGTCACCATCGCGGCCGACGACCCGTCGGCCGAGGTGAAACGCCTGTGTGGGCAGCTGCGCAAGGGGTCGCCGCAGGGATTGGCGGAGTCGAAGAAGCTCGTCAACGCGACGTTGCTCGCCGACTTCGACGCCCGGGTGGAGGAGCTCGCGCAGCGCTCGGCGGGGTTCTTCGGCACCCCGGAGGTGATCGAGGGTATGACGGCCTTCTTCCAGAAGCGCCCGCCGAGCTGGGCACAATAAGCCCATGGCGACACCCCACGAACCCAAGCAGGACCGCAGCCGGGTCACCCGGCAGCGGCTGCTCGAGGCGACCATCGACTGCCTGGCCGAGATGGGCTGGGCCGCCGCGACGGTGTCGGTGGTCGCCGAGCGGGCGGGAGTGTCACGGGGCGCCGCGCAGCACCACTTCCCGACCAGGGAAGACCTGATCACGGCCGCACTCGAGTACATGTTCGAGTTCCGGATGGACCAGGCCAAGACCGAAGCCGAAACGGTGCGCGAGGTCGCGCAGGGCATCGGCCGTACCCGCGCCGTGGTGTCGGCGCTCATCGAGTCCTATACGACACCGTTCTTCAAGGCCGCGCTGCAGGTGTGGACGCACGCGGCCGCCGACCCGGCCCTGCGCGAACGCATCGTCCCGCTCGAGGCCCGCTTCGGCCGCATCGCGCACCGCCGCGCCGTGGAAGCGCTCGGCGTCGACGACTCCGACCCGGTCACCCACCACCTCGTGCAGGCCACCCTCGACCTGGCCCGCGGTCTCGGCCTCGCCGACGTCCTCACCGACGACTCGGCGCGCCGCAAACTCATCGTCGACCAGTGGGCGGCCACCCTGCACGACGCCCTCAACCTGGCCCACTGAACCCCCTTCTGGGCAGTCGCCTCGGTGGTCGACCGCTGCTGGGTGGCACCCACGCGGCACCCTCGACTCCGTTAGCGGGCGACTCCGCTAGCTAGGCGAGGCGGCGCAGCTAGGCGAGGCGGCGCACGCGGACGACGCTGTCGGACCTTTCGCCCGCGACACCATCGGGGCTGGTCGACGGCGTGGTGACGAAATCGGCCGTCTCCACCTGCCACTGGCCGGGAGCGAGGTCGAGCTGCTCGATCACCTCGTCGATGGTGGGGAAGTGGACGGCGTGCGGCGGATTGTCGGCGGCCCAGGTCGGCCAGCCCGCGTGCCCGCCGACGATCAGCGAACCACCGGGCGCCACGGCCTCGGCCGCCCGCCGCAGAATGCGGGCGCGTTCGTCGGGACGTTCCACCGGCGAATGCAGGAACTGGGCCGAGACCAGATCGAAGGTGCCCTCAGGGAAGGTCTCCATCAGGTCGTGGCGCTGCCACTCGATGCCGACGCCCGCATCGGCCGCGTGCTGCGCGCCCCGTGCCATGGCGGTGGCCGACACGTCGACCGCGGTGACCTGCCAGCCGCGGGTGGCCAGCCAGATGGCGTCGCCGCCTTCACCGCAGCCGAGGTCGAGGGCCGTGCCGGGCGTCAGGTCGGCGGCTTCGCGGACGAGGGTGGCGTTGGCGTTGCCGGTCCAGATCTGGTCGCGCTCCCGGTAGAAGTCTTCCCAGAACTGTTCGGCGGTCGGGGTGGTCTCGGTCATCGAAGCTCCTGATGGTGCGGGTCTGATCGGATGTTCTCGATGGTGCACACCGATGCCGTCTACTGGCAATCTTCCTTGCCGGTACGGCAAAAATTCAGGGGTGGCAGCGTGTCGCGCCGCGTGGCCAGCGATACTGCCAGTGTGACGCGCGTGCATCGGAAGGCCGACGAGGTCCCAGCCCGGCGTGTGGACGCGCGCACCGAGCGCTGGCGGGCCCACCGCGTCCAGGTGCGGATCGAATTCGTCGAAGCGGCCTTCCGTGCCCTCGACGCGCACGGCCCGGACGTGAGCATGGGCGACATCGCCAAGGAGGCGGGCGCCGCCAAGCCCAAGCTGTACCGGCACTTCGAGGACAAGACCGATCTCTACAACGCGATCGTCGACCGGGTGCGCGAAATGCTCTGGGAGCGGCTGCTCGGCGGGATCGACCTCACCCACGACTCGGCCGCCGAACTGGTGCGTCGCGCCGCCGCCGAATATGTGGCGGTGGTGTCGGAGCACCCGAATGTCTTCCGGTTCATCCTGCACAGTCATTTCAGCCAGCAGGCCCGCGAAACCGAACGGGCCCTGGCCGCCGCCCGCCAATCGGCCAGGCGCGCCGCCGAATTCATCGCCGGGTTGCTGCCGGACGAGTCGGTCGACGTGGCGGGCATCGAATTGGTGAGCTATTCGATTTTCGGGGCGGTCGCCTCGGCGACGGACTGGTGGCTCGGCGCCAACCAGCGCGAGGTGTCGGCGATGCCCGTGGAGCGGTTCATCGACTATCTGGCCGAGAGCATCTCGGCCCTTGCCCAAGCTCACGCCCGGTTCAACGGCGTCCGGATCGATCCGGCCGAACCGCTGCGCGACGCATTCGTGACTGACTGAACTCGCGCCCGGCACGAACTTCGTTGTTCTCGCCGACTACGTCGTTGGAGCCGGTGGGGGTGCGATGACCTCAGTATGGACCCGCCCACCGACAAGTTTCGATTGCCACGCTAGCGATCTGTGCGGAGTCTCCATAACGGCGACACAGGGCCGTGACCAGCGCCGAGGTTGTATGACGCGGCCAGGCACCGATAGGTCCAATCCTTGGCGAAGGCCACCGCTTCGGGCACCGAGTACCCGTGGGCGAGCGCGCTCGCGATGGCCGCGGCCAAGGTGTCGCCGCCGCCGTGATCGTTGCCGGTGGCGATGCGTGGAGCGCTGAATTCCTGGAAGGTGTCGCCGTCGAAGAGCAGGTCCGTGCTGGTCTCCGACGTGCGCAGGTGCCCGCCCTTGACGATGGCCCACTGCGCGCCGAGGCCGTGCAGGGCTTCGGCGGCCTTGCGGGCGGTCGGGTCGTCGACCACCTCGATGCCGGTGATCAGGCGCACCTCGTCGAGATTCGGCGTGACGACGGTGGCGAGCGGGATGAGTGTGGTGCGTACGGCGTCGAGCGCCGAGGCGTGCAGCAGCGGGTCGCCGTGCATCGATGCCGCGACCGGGTCGACGACCAGCGGCACCGTCCCCTGGCGCCCGATCCCGACCTCCCGGCACACCGCCGCCACCGATTCGATGATGGCGGTGGACGCGAGCATCCCCGTCTTGGCCGCGCCGATCCCGATATCGCGCACGACCACTCGGACCTGATCGGCCACGATCTGCGGCGGGATCTCGTGAAAACCGCTGACGCCCACCGTGTTCTGCACCGTCACCGCCGCGACGGCGACACAGGCGTGCACCCCGCACATGGCCATGGTCCGCGAATCGGCCTGGATGCCCGCGCCGCCACCGGAGTCGGTGCCCGCGATGGTGAGCGCGCGAACAGGAGTTTGGCCATCGGGGGCGAGCGGCAACATCTTCACGCCCCAACCCTACGACCGCCTGTCCGATTTCCTGGACCCAACCGGTTACAGCAATTGAAAACCATTATCATTAAGTCGTGACCACTACCGATTCGCCCGCCCGCCTGCCCGTCACCGTCCTGTCCGGCTTTCTCGGCGCGGGCAAGACCACCCTCCTCAATCACATCCTCGCCAACCGCGAAGGCCGTCGGGTCGCGGTGATCGTCAACGACATGAGCGAGGTGAACATCGACGCCGCGCTCGTCGCGGGTCAGGGTCACCTCGATCGCACCGAGGAGAAACTCGTCGAACTCACCAACGGCTGCATCTGCTGCACGCTGCGCGAGGACCTGATCGAAGCCGTCGCGCGACTCGCCCGCGAGGGCCGCTTCGACCAGTTGGTGATCGAGTCGACCGGCATCTCCGAGCCGATGCCGGTGGCCGCCACCTTCGACTGGGAATTCGAGGACGGATTCCGCCTCGGCGATGTGGCCCGCCTCGACACCATGGTCACCGTCGTCGACGCCTCGACCTTCCTCGCCGAACTGGTACGCGGCCAAGCCCTGGCCGAGCGTGAACTCGAAGCGGGCGAGGGTGATTCGCGGACCATCGCCGACCTGCTCGTGGATCAGGTGGAGTTCGCCGATGTACTGCTGGTGAACAAGACCGACCTGGTCGGTGCGAATGCCGCCGCGACGGTCGAGGCCACCGTGCGCAGGCTCAATCCGCGCGCCCACATCCTGCGCACCGAGAAGGGTGTCGTCGACCTGGGCGAGGTGCTGTCCACGGGTCGCTACAACCCGGTGGTCGCCGCCGAAACAGACGGCTGGGCAGAGGAATTGGCAGGCGGGCACACACCCGAGACCGAGGAATACGGCATCAGCAGTCTCACCTTCACCGCCGACCGCCCCTTCCATCCGCGACGCCTGGCCGACGCGCTGACCACCCTGCGCGGCATGCTCCGCAGCAAAGGTTTCTGCTGGATCGCCAGCCGCCCCGAGCTGGCCGCGATCTGGTCGCAGGCCGGACCGAACCTCACCTTCGAACCGGGCGCGTGGTGGTCGGCGCTCGAAGTGCCCGCCGGACAGGAGATCGTGTTCATCGGCGTGCGGCTCGACGCGGCGGCGGTGCGGCGCGAACTGACCGCCGCCCTGCTCACCGACGCGGAGTTCGCCGCGGGCGCGGCCGTGTGGGCGACCTACGACGACCCGTTCCCCGCCTGGGGCGACCTGCACGAACACCACTGATCGTCGACTTCGTTACGCACATGTCGGTGCGCTGGTGCATGATTCGAATGGGCTTCGGCCCACGCACCGATGAGGGGAGCGTGGGCCGGGGCACCGGGACTCAGGACAGGCCGGCGAAGAACTGCCGGATATCGCCCACCAGCACCTCCGGTGCCTCGTGCGCGGCGTAGTGCCCGGCCGCATCGTTGGCCCCGCCCGCGCCGGTGCGCACGTCGTAGGAATTCCAGCTGACGATATTGCCGTGGTCGCGTTCGGCGAAGCGCCGGATGGACTGGAAATCGCCGGCGAACATGGCCAACCCGGTCGGCACGGTGGTCGGTGTGCTCGGGTGCTCGGCGGCGTGCGCGTCCTCGTAGTAGAACCGCAGCGACGAACCCGAGGTGCCGGTGAGCCAGTACAGCGCCACATTCGCGATCACGAACCGCGCGTCGATCGATTCACCGAACAGCTGCGCGTTCCAGCCGAGCAGGCCGATCGGTGAATCGGCCAGCGCGTAGGCCAGGGTCTGTGGCTGCTGGCTGTGCAGGGTGTTGAACGCCATCTTGTTCTCGTGGAACCACTGCAGGTGTTGCAGCGCGGCCATATCCGCCTCCGACATGCCCTCGAACTCGGCCGGGTCGCCGGACGGGAAGGAGAACAGCTGGGTGACGTGCACGCCGATCACCTGCTCCGGCGCGATCCGCCCGATCTCAGGGGAGACCATCGAACCGCCGTCGTTGCCGATGGCGCCGTAACGCTCGTAACCCAGGCGCGTCATCAGCTCGGCCCACGCGCGGGCGGTGCGGTAGCGATTCCAGCCGGTGCTGCGGGTGGGCCCGGAGAACCCGAACCCCGGCAGCGACGGGATGACCAGGTGGAACGCCGGATCCTCGGCGGATTCGGGCTCGGTGAGCGGTGCGATCACATCCACGTATTCCAGGATCGAGCCCGGCCAGCCGTGGGTGAGGATCACCGGCGTCGCATCGGCGCGCGAGGAACGGATGTGCAGGAAGTGGATGTTCTCGCCGTCGATCTCGGCGGTGAACTGCGGGTAGGCGTTGAGCTCGGCTTCCACTGCGCGCCAGTCGAATTCCTCGAGCCAGTACTTCGCCAGGGCGCGGACCCGATCGCTGGGAACGCCGTAGGCATCGCCCACGCCGGGCAGCTCGTCCGGGTAGAGCGCGTTGCGCAGCCGGGCGGCGAGATCGTCGAGCCGGGCCTGGGGGACATCGATGCGGAAGGGCGTGACGGTCATGTCGAATCCTCTTCTTGAAACGGAATGCTTCGTTCTGTTCCAACCGTAACAGAACGGATCATTCCGTTTCAAGTGGTAGGCTGATATTCATGTCGAAGCAGAACGAAACCCCAGCTCAGCCCCGCTTGCCCGGTCGCAAGGCGCAGGCCGCGCGCAATGACGGACTGATCCTCGAGGCCGCACGGGCGGTGTTCCTCGACGATCCGACCGCGCCGATCGCCGCGGTCGCCGAACGCGCGGGCGTCGGCATCAGCGCCCTCTACCGCCGCTATCCGAGCAAGGAGGTGCTGCTACGCACGCTGTGTCACGAGGGGTTACGGCGCTACAACGCGGAAGCCGATGCCGCACTGGAGGATTCCGACGGCTGGCGCGGATTCGTAGGTTTCCTCGAGCGGGTGGTCGACGCCGACGTGCACTCGCTCACGGTGCGGCTGGCCGGCACCTTCACCCCCGACGGCGCGATGCTGCCCGACGTGCTGCATTCCGGCGAGGTCACCGAGGAACTGGTCCGACGCGCCCACGCCACCGGTCGGTTGCGTACCGACGTGAGTGCCCTGGACATCGGCCTGATCCTCGAGGCGTGCGCCGCGATCACCATGCCCGACCAGGCGCGCACCGCCGAACTGCGCCGCCGTGTCCTCGCCCTGATGATCGACGGCCTGCGTACCGAGGGCGACCTGCCCGGTCCACCACCCGCACCGGGGGAATTCGCTTGGCGTTGGGAGCGGAAAGCCTGAGGTGGTGGCACACTGAGCGGCGTTGCGAGTCGGCAGACCAACCGTGGAAGGTGCGTCGTGAACTGGACTCTGGAAGTAGTGGTCGTTCCCGTGTCGGATATCGACCGGGCCAAGGATTTCTACGCGAACAAGCTCGGATTCCACGTCGACCACGACACGGTGATCTCCGACGAGGTGCGCATCGTCCAGCTCACCCCGCCCGGCTCCGGCTGCTCGATCGTGATCGGCAAGGGTGCGGTTCCACAGATGCCGCCGGGTTCGTTGAAGGGCTTGCAGCTGGTGGTGCCCGATATCGAGCAGGCGCGCGCCGAACTGGTGGCCCGCGGCGTCGAGGTGACCGATGTACAGGTGCTCGGTGTGAACCCCTCGCCCACACCGCATCCACTCGACAATGTCGGCTTCGTGTTCTTCAGCGATCCCGACGGCAACGGGTGGGGTGTGCAGCAGATTTCCAGCCGCGCGGGGTAATCCTCGAGCTGATCGCAACCCTGTCGTGGCGTGACAGGGGCGGGGCACCATGCATCCATGTCGATCGCAACGCGCACCGCACCCGTGGACCGGCCGCTGTATCGCCGACCCGGCCTGCTGCGCGCGGTCTCGCCGCTGGCACTGCTGTTGCTGTGGCAGATCGGTAGTACCAGCGGCTGGATCCCGGCCAAGAAGCTGCCCGCCCCCTCGGCGGTGTTCGAGGCGGGTCTCGAGATCTATCGGTCCGGTCAGCTAGGTGACGCGTTGCTGGTGTCGGGTCAGCGCGCGCTCTACGGTTTCGCGCTCGGCGCGGCGCTCGCGCTGGCGTTCGGTGTGCTGGCCGGGCTCAGCAGGATCGGTGAGTACGCACTCGACCCGCCGCTGCAGATGATCCGCACCATCCCGCTGTTCGGCCTGATCCCGCTGTTCATCATCTGGTTCGGTATCGGCGAGGAACCGAAGGTCTATCTGATCGCGCTCGGTGTGTTCTTCCCGCTCTACCTCAACACCTACTCCGGCATCCGCCAGCTCGACCCGAAGCTGCTCGAGCTCGGGACCGCCCTTCGTCTCGGCCTCGGTGAGCGGTTGCGGCTGCTTGTGCTGCCGGGTGCGCTGCCGCAGATCCTGGTCGGTGCGCGCCAAAGTCTCGGCATCGCTTGGCTTTCGCTCATCGTCGCCGAACAGATCAATGCGAGCGCGGGGCTCGGCTTCGTCGTCAACAACGCCCGCGAATTCCTGCGCACCGACATCGTGGTGTTCGGGTTGGTGGTCTACAGCCTGCTCGGTCTGCTCACCGACTGGCTGGTGCGACTGGCCGAGCGCCGTGCGCTGCGGTGGCGGCCGGGGGTGCGGTGATGGGCGAGTCCATCTCGTCGCGACCGGCGTCACCATCGGCTACAGCTGCCTCGGAGCGCCACGCACGCCGACCGACCATCGTCCGCCGTTCGATTGCGAGGCCCACCCGATGACTACCACTACCGCCACCGCCCCGCGCACGGCCGCCGCCGCGCGAATCACCGGCCTAGGCAAGAGTTTCGGTGACCGAACCGTCCTCGACGGCATCGACCTCGAGATCGGCGCGGGTGAGATCGTCGCCCTCGTCGGACGCAGTGGCTCAGGGAAATCCACCCTGCTGCGGATTCTGGGCGGGCTCGATTCGGCGAGTGCCGGTGAGGTTCTCGTCGAGGGCAGACCGACGATCGTCTTCCAGGAACCCCGGCTGATCCCGTGGCAGCCGGTGGTACGCAATGTCGCGCTCGGCCGCCCCGCACCGCGCAACCGCCGAGCCGACGAACAGGCCGCGCGCGACGCACTCGCCGAGGTCGGTCTGGCCGCCCGCGCCGACGCCTGGCCACTCACCCTTTCCGGCGGCGAGGCCCAACGTGCCGCGCTGGCACGGGCTTTGGTGGCCGAACCGACCCTGCTCCTGCTCGACGAGCCGTTCGGTGCCCTCGACGCCCTGACCCGGCTCACCATGCACGACCTGCTGCTCGGCCTGCACGCCGAGCGCGCCTTCGGCGTGCTGCTGGTAACCCACGACGTGCTCGAGGCGATCACCCTCGCCGACCGCGTGCTCGTCCTCGACGACGGCCGCATCGCCGCCGACGTCCCCATCGACCTCCCACGACCGCGCACCGCCGCGGCACCGGAGGTCGCCGAGTACGCGACGCGGCTGCTCGCGCTGCTCGGCGTCACCCACTGACCCACCCATCCATCGCACGAAAGTTGTTCCCGTGAAACGCACTCCGAAGTCCCGTCTGGCCGGACTCGCCCTCGCCGTCGTCGCCGCGCTCTCGTTGAGCGCCTGCGGTGACGACGCGGCGACCGAGGCGGCACCTTCGGGGCCGGTCGACCTGAGCACAGTGACGCTGAAAGTCGGCGACCAGAAGGCGATCTCGATCGAAGTGCTGCTGAAGGCGTCGGGTCAGCTGGAAAATCTGCCCTACAAGATCGAGTTCTCCACCTTCACCGCAGGCCTGCCGCTGGTCGAGGCGGCCAGCGCGGGCGGCATCGATATCGCCCAGACCGGCAACACCCCGGTCATCTTCGGTGCGGCCGCCGATGCCGATATCAAGATCGTCGGCGCGCTCTCGGCCACCGGCAAGGGCGATGCGATCCTGGTCGGCAAGGATTCGCCGATCGCTTCGGTCGCGGCGCTGAAGGGCAAGAAGGTCGCCGTCTACAAGGGCAGTTCGGCCAACGCCAACCTGCTGCTGCAACTGAAGAATGCGGGCTTGTCGCTGAGCGATGTCGAACCGGTCTACCTCTCGCCCGGTGACGGCTACACGGCCCTCACCAGGGGAGATGTCGACGCCTGGGCCACCTGGGACCCCTACACCGCCATCGCGGAGAAGGAGATCGGCGCCAAGTCCATCGCCACCGCCGACCAGGCCGCCAACGGCTACAACTTCTGGGCCGCGGGCAACAAGACCCTCGCCGACCCGGGCAAGTCGGCCGCGCTCGCCGACTTCTTCCAGCGCTACGCCGCCGCGACCAAGTGGTCCTCGGACAACCTCGACACCTGGTCGGCGAAGTACGCCGAACTCACCCAGATCAGCGTCGACGCCTCCCGCACCACCTGGACCCGCTCGATCAAGGAACCGATCCAGCTCACCGACCAGGTGATCGCCTCCGAACAGGAGATCGCCGACGCCTTCACCGACGCCAAGGCCATCCCCGGCAAGGTCGACTTCGGCTCCTACGTCGACACCAGGTTCGACAAGTCCTGAGACAGCCCCCTGACGGCGCCTTCGATCCACCGGGTCGCAGGCGCCGTTTTCGCATTCACCTGGTGTGGCGCTGCCCCGGGGAACCGGTACCGAGCGGTTACGTTGACGTGGGCGGTCGAGCGCCACGGAAACCGATCACGACCAGGATGGTGACAGGTGGACGAGCAGACGAAGACCTACGGGTCGGTGCGCTGGGTGATGCTCGGGGTGCTGTGCGCCAGCCTGTTGCTGGTGGCGATGGATGCCACGATCCTCAATGTGGCGTTGCCGTCGTTGATCGACGATCTGCACGTCGGGCCGCTCGAGCAGTTGTGGATCATCGATATCTACGGCCTCGTGCTCGGCGGGTTGCTCATCACCACCGGTGCGCTGGGGGACCGGTGGGGGCGGAAGTTGTTGTTCATCAGCGGGTTTCTGCTGTTCGGTGTCGCTTCGGTGATCGCGGCCACCGCGGGCAGCGCCGCGCAGCTGATCGTCGGGCGGGTGCTGCTCGGGATCGGTGGCGCGATGGTGATGCCCTCGACGTTGTCGCTGATCCGCAACATCTTCACCGACGTGCGCGAGCGCAACACGGCCATCGGGATCTGGGCGGCCGTCGCCGGAGTGGGTGCGACGGTCGGTCCGATCGTCGGCGGTTTCCTGGTCGAGCATTTCGGTTGGTCGTCGGCGTTCTGGCTGAACGTTCCGGTGGTGCTGGTGACGGTGGTCGTCGGGTTGTGGGTGCTGCCGGAATACCGGACCCCGCAGGCGGGTCGGCTCGATTGGTTCTCGGCGGTGTTGTCCGTGGCGGGCATCGTCTGCCTGGCGTGGGGCATCAAGCATCTGGCCAAAGGCGAGGCGACACTGGTGGATTGGGCGATGCTGCTGATCGGTGTCGGCGCGCTGGCCTGGTTCGCCCGTCGCCAGCTGCTGTCGGCCGATCCGCTGCTGGACGTGCGCCTGTTCCGCAACGGCGCGTTCACCGCGGCCGCCGTCGCGACCCTGCTCGCCATGATGGCCATCGGCGCCGCCATGTTCCTGATCTCGCTGTGGTTGCAGTACGTGCACGGCTACAGCCCCTCGCAGGCGGGCATCCGGATGCTGCCCGCCGCCCTCACCCTGCTCACGGCGTCGCTGCTCACGCCGATGCTGATGGAGAAATTCGGGGTTCGCGTGGTGCTCGGCATCGGCCTGGGCGCGGTCGCGCTCGGCTTCCTGCTGCTCGCGGTGAGCCCGGAACCGACGTCGTATCCGGTGGTGGCGCTGGTACTGGTCTCCTTCGGGCTCGGTGACGGGATGGCCGTCACCGCGGCCGCCGCCGTGCTCGTCGGTGCCGTTCCCGCCGACCGGGCGGGTCAGGCGGGTGCGGTCGAGGAGACCAACTACGAGGTCGGTGTCGGTTTCGGGGTGGCGCTGCTCGGCAGCCTGCACGCCAGGCTCTTCACCGAGCACATGACCGATCTGCCCGTTCCGCCCGACCGCGTGGAACAGGCGAGCGGTTCGGTGGGCGGTGCGGCCGAAGTCGCCTCGGACCTGCCGGAACCCGCGCGCACCGAGCTGCTCGGTGCCGCCACCCACGCCTTCGATTCCGCCCTCACCACCACCTCGTATCTGTCGGCCGCCGTCGTCGCCGTGGTGACGGTCGGTGCCGTCTGGCTGGTGCCGAAGGGCTTTCGCGTGAGCGGTGGACACTGATCCTTGACGCAACCGATTGGTTGCCATACTGTGAGTAGCAACCAATCGGTTGCGACACAGGAGGAAGCGCCATGGGATTTCCCGATCAGATCGTGCGAACCGTAGAACTCGCCCACCCGCCCGCCAAGGTATGGGCGGCGATCACCACCGCCGAGGGGCTCGCGAGCTGGTTCGGCAATACCGCCGAGATCGACCTGCGCCCGGGCGGCGACATGCGGATGACCTGGAACGAAGGCTTCGCCGCCGACATGCGCGTGGAGCGGGTCGAGGAGCCGACCGTCTTCGGCTACACCTGGCCCATCAACGGCTTGCCCGACGACGACCCGCGCCGCACCTACGTCGAATTCCGGCTCGAACCGGCCGGTGCGGGCACCCGGCTCACCGTGGTCGAATCCGGCTTCGCGCAGCTGCCGGAGGCCGCGCACAAGGAGGCCTTCGAGGGCAATATCGGTGGCTGGAAGAGCGAGCTGGGTGAGCTCGTCGAGTACCTCGATGCGGCCTGAGACCGAGGCAACCGCCGAACGGGTCTTCGTCGCGCTGGCTGATCCGAGCCGCCGCGCGGTCCTCGCCGCGCTGGCCGCCGACGGTCCGGCCACCGCGACCGACCTCGCCGATCGCCTGCCCATCACCCGGCAGGCGATCGCCAAACACCTTGCCCTGCTTGCGGACGCGGGCTTGGTGATCGCGGAACCCGGTGAACGGCGTCGCGTGCGCTACCGCCTCGATTCCGCCCCCATGCGGGTGGCCCAGCAGTTCCTGGCCGCCCTGTCCCGTGACTGGGACGGTCCACTCGACGCGCTCCGCCGCCACCTCGACGGCTGAGCCGAGCATAGGAAAAGCCATGAGCGACTTCACCGCGACGATCACCGTGAACAAGACCCCGGCGGAAGCCTTCGCCGCCATCAACGACGTGTGGTCGTGGTGGTCGGAGACCGTCGAGGGCACCTCCGGAACGGTCGGCGACAGCTACCGTTTCGAGGTCCCCGGCATCCACCGCTGCACCATGACCACCACCGAGTCGATTCCCGGCAGGCGCCTGGTCTGGCACGTCACCGACTCCCATCTCGCCTTCATCTCCGACACCGCCGAATGGGAGAACACCGACGTCGTCTTCGACATCACCGAAACCCCTACCGGCACCGAAATCCGTTTCACCCACGTGGGTTTGGCGCAAGAGGTCGAATGCTACGAGGTGTGCGCCAACGCCTGGGGCGCCTACATCACCACCAGCCTCCACGGCCTGCTCACGACCGGAAAGGGTGACCCGTTCCGTCGCACGAGCACCGGCGAATCGGAACTGATCAAGCACGGCAACGCCGAACTGGTAAACCTCGACGCCCTGCGCTGACCACCGTGTGGCCGGTACGTTCGATGCTGTGCACGAGCATCCGGCAGAAACGTTTGTGAGCGCGGCGGCGAGCTTCGCCGCCCTGGTCAGGAAGATCCCCGCCGACAGCTGGGCGGGGCCGGGATTGGGTGAGTGGGATCTGCGATCGCTGGTCGGTCACACCTCCCGCTCGCTCACCACCGTCACCGCCTATCTCGACCAGCCCGCCGAGGTCGAGGACGTGGCGAGCCCGCAGGAGTACTACGCCATGGCGAAAGCCTATGCGGCGCGGGCGGGTAGCGAGGCGATCGTGCGGCGCGGACGCGACGCGGCGACCGAACTCGGCGACGACCCCGCCGCGGCGATCGACGCCCTGGCCGCCGCCGCGACCGCCGCTGTCACCGGCGCCGAAGACCGGTTGATCACCGTCATCGGTGGGCTCGGCATGCGGCTCTACACCTACCTGCCCACCCGCACGTTCGAACTGGCCGTGCACAGTCTCGACATCGCCGCCGCGACCGGCCTGCCCTGCGAGCTACCCGAGGATGTGCTCACCGAGGCCACGGTGCTTGCCGCATGCACTGCGGTCCACCTCGGCGACGGAGTATCGGTGCTGTCGGCGTTGACGGGGAGATCCACACTGCCCCAGGGTTTTTCGGTGGTCTGACGAATGTGCTGCGGTGCGCACCCGGCGGGCTAGGTGGGTCGGCACCGGGATTACGCGCCGCGCCGCCCGGTTATCCGCACCGAAGTGTCACCGCGTGGGTGTCGCTGAGAAGGTGCCCTATCCGCGCGGTGCGATCAACAGGGTCTGGGTACTGCGCCCGATCGGCCCCGTCTCGTCGAACAACGCCGATTCCGCGAGGCCGATGCCGTGCGGTTGCGGGTGGGTCACCGCGTCCAGGCAGACCCACTCGCCGACCGGCTGACGGTGCAGCGTGACAGTGAGGTCGGTGTTGATGAACAGGTATTTCGACCAGTCGAGCACCGCGCTCACCCCATTGCCCGAATCGGCGGCGGCCAGCGCACGTTCGAGCGGGCTCGGTGTTGTGCCCGCGACAATCGGGTACTTCAGTTTGATCCAGCACACCGCGGGACCCGGGGCGGCGAAAGACCCTGTACTGAAACGGTATTCGATTCCGGTGTGGAACCCGACCCGCTGATTCGACGGGAACGTCCCCGGCTGCGCCTCGTCCGGCAGCGGCCTCGTGCCGCTCGGCAGAAACTCCGGCGGCAGATCCAGCGGCGGCTCCGACAGCTTCAACCGCCACGCCACCGCCCGCATCACCGGCCCCCGCTCCGCCGACAACGTCGCCTCGATCAGCTCCACACTGCGCCCCGACCGCACCACCTCGGCCCGCACCGTCAACGGCGCCAACGGGACCGGCCCAAGGATCTCCACCGCCACCCGCCCGACCTGAAACCCGTCACGCGGTTCGCACCGCTCGATGACATGGCCGAGCAGCGCCGACGGCGGCCCCGCGTGCTGCGCATCCGGCGACCAGGGGCCGCGGGTGAGCTCGGTCGACTCGAAGCGATTCGGGTCCGTCGGGTCGGGGAGATAGAACGCATCGGCCATATCGCCGACGCTACCGCAGGCCGTAGCGGGGATGGTGCGCCGTTAGGCGGAGCCGCTGGTCACCAGGGTGAGCAGGTCGAGCAGCGGGCGAATGGGGCAGGGGTTGATATCGGTCGACGTGCAACCGATGGAGGACGACCCGGAATCGGCGATCGACAGCGGCGAGGCCGCCTGAGCGGTACCGAGCGGTGCGACGAGAGACAGGGCGGCGGCCGCGAGGGCCCCGGCGAAGACACGTTTCGTGCGAACAGACATGCCAGAACCCTAGTGATCGAGCGAACCCCAGCTTGGGGACAAAATGCGCAGTGCTTATGAATCGGTCCAGGGCGCGCTGGCTGGGCCCCCGCGTGCTCGAGCACCCGCCGCTCGGCCCCCTGCGTAACGTCGCCCCGTCCGCCGCCCCTGACCTCGGGCCCTGCACCGGTCACCGGAGGTCGGTGAATTCCTGTGTGCCGACCACGGTGAGCAGGTCCAGCTTGTTCGCGCTGTCGGTGCCGACGGCTGGGGTGAACCAGAGCAGCCGTTGCCGGCCGTCTTCGCTGAACAGATTGAGGCAGTTGACTTCGATCAGGCCGAGCGCCGGGTGATTGATACGTTTGCGGTCGTTTCGACGGAATGCCACCTCGTGAGCCGTCCATATCGCCGCGAACTCGGCCGAGCAGCTCAGCAGCTCGGAGATGAGCGAAGCCGCCTCGGAATCCGCGGCGGAGCGACGGCCCGCGGCGGCCCGCAGATCGGCGACGAACGCGCGGGACTGGGTCTCGTGGTCGCTGTCGGGATAGAGCCGCCGGGATACGGGATCGGTGAACCATCGGTACACAAAGCTCGCCCCCATGCCCTGTCGGCCGGTTTGATCACCGAGCAGCGCGACGGCCAGAGCATTCTGCACCAGCGTGACGTGCAGGTCGGTGATCACCTGGGCGGGCGTCGCGACCAGCCGGGTGAGCAGGTCGACCATTCCCGGATGGACGTGCGAACTCGCGGTGCCGGCGCGCGGCACCGGACGGTCGGCGAGGTGATAGATGTGGTCACGTTCGTCTGCGGTCAGCCGCAACGCGCGCGCCAGCGCCGCCAGCATCTGTTCCGACGGCTGCGACCCGGCCCCGCGCTCGAGCTCGTTGTAGTAGTCCACCGAAGCTCCGGCGAGTTGGGCCACCTCGTCGCGACGGAGTCCGCGCACGCGCCGTCGTGGCCCGGACACGAATCCGACCTCTTCGGGCCGGATGCGCTCGCGCCGTGACCGCAGGAACGCGCCCAGCTCGGCATACTTCGCGACGCTCATGACATCCAGTCTGCGGTATGCCGGGCCCGCGACACAGGGGATGACGTCCCCTCGTACCCGCCGCCCGAGCCGCCGATAGTTGAGAACATGACATCCACCGACACCGCATCGGGAAAGGCCGCACAAGTTGCTGTCGTCACCGGAGGTTCCCGCGGCATCGGGCTGGCGATCTCGCTCGAGCTCGCGGCCCGTGGCAGCACCGTCGTCGTCAACTACACGGACAACGCCGCCGCGGCCGAGGACGCCGTGGCGACCATCTCCGCGACGGGTGGCACCGCCATCGCGGTCCGGGCCGACGTCGCCGACGAAGACGCCGTCTCGGCACTGTTCGACCGCGCCGAGGCCGAATTCGGCGGCGTCGACGTCGTCGTCAACTCCGCGGGCCGCCTCGCCCTGTCCACCATCGCCGACCTCGATCTGAAAGTTCTCGACGCGATCCACCGCGTCAACATCCGCGGCACCTTCGTCGTTGCCCAGCAAGCCGCGCGGCGGCTGCGCGGCGGCGGCTCGTTCGTGAGCTTGTCGACCTCCGTGGTCGGTGCCCAGTTCCCCACCTACGGTGCCTATGCCGCCAGCAAAGGCGCCGTAGAAGCGGTCACGCTGATCCTGGCCAGGGAACTGCGTGGCCGCGACATCACCGTCAACACCGTGGCTCCCGGCCCGACCGCCACCGCGATGTTCCTGGACGGGAAGACCGAGGAACAGATCACAGCGCTGGCCGAGAATCCGCCGCTCGAACGCCTGGGCACACCGGAGGACATCGCCCGCGTGGTCGCCTTCCTCACCAGTCCCGAGGGGCACTGGATCAACGGCCAGATCGTGCGCGCCAACGGCGGCATGATCTGACGCCGAGACCGCCGCCATCGCCGAATATCACACCACCTGAGGAGATCGTTATGCCGTTCGCCAACTTCAAGGTCCCCGCTGGAACCATCGACAACGATGACAAGCGGAAGATCGTGGAACGCACCACCGAGCTGTATGTCGAGATCTACGGTGAACGCGCTCGCGCGACCACCGTCGTCCTCGTCGACGAGGTCGTCGACGGCGGCTGGGGAGTCGGCGGCAACGTGCTGACCGCCGAAATGCTCAACGGCAACACCTGATTCATTCGTACGGAAGCGCTGTCGACGCGGATCTGCCGGTGCGCACCTCCGGTCCGGAACGGACAGTGCGCAGCAGCGGCCGCACCGAGCCCGAACTGCGTGCCGCCGCTGCCGCCCCGCCACCCGTCCGCCGCCCCACCAAGCCGTCGCGCGGCGCGAGAGAACGTCGCATCGCCGCGAAGAAGCGGCGCGGCATCACCAAGCGAAACCGCCGCGCGTTTCCCGACGACTAGGCCGTGTGTCGAAGTGGTGAGCAGCGACGCTGGGTTCGACCAGCTCTGATCGGAGATCGTCCGACGACAACGCCCGCCCCGATTGTGGGGCGGGCGTTGACGGGGTCAGGAGACGACCGGGAGGTACACCTGGTTTCCGTGGTCGGCGAACTCGGCGGACTTCTCGGCCATGCCCGCTTCGATGGCGGCGACGTCGGTGAGGCCTTGTTTTTCGGCGTATTCGCGGACGTCGGCGGAGATGCGCATGGAGCAGAATTTCGGGCCGCACATGGAGCAGAAGTGGGCGGTCTTGGCGGGTTCGGCGGGCAGGGTTTCGTCGTGGTATTCGCGGGCGGTGTCCGGGTCGAGCGAGAGCGCGAACTGGTCGTGCCAGCGGAATTCGAAACGGGCCTTGGACAATTCGTTGTCGCGGTCCTGGGCGTGGGGGTGGCCCTTGGCGAGGTCGGCGGCGTGGGCGGCGATCTTGTAGGTGATCACGCCGACCTTCACGTCGTCGCGGTTGGGCAGGCCCAGGTGCTCCTTGGGGGTCACGTAGCAGAGCATGGCGGTGCCCGCCTGGGCGATGATCGCGGCGCCGATGGCCGAGGTGATGTGGTCGTAGGCGGGCGCGATATCGGTGGCCAGCGGGCCGAGGGTGTAGAACGGAGCCTCTTCGCAGAGTTCTTCTTCGAGGCGGACGTTCTCCACGATCTTGTGCATCGGCACGTGGCCGGGGCCCTCGATCATCACTTGCACGCCATAGGATTTCGCGATCTTGGTGAGTTCGCCGAGGGTGCGCAGTTCGGCGAACTGGGCCTCGTCGTTGGCGTCGGCGATGGAGCCGGGGCGCAGGCCGTCACCGAGGGAGAAGGTGACGTCGTACTTCGCGAGGATCTCGCACAGTTCCCGGAAGTGCGTGTACAGGAACGATTCCTGGTGATGGGCCAGACACCACGCGGCCATGATGGATCCGCCGCGCGAGACGATGCCGGTGACGCGCTTGGCCGTGAGCGGGATGTAGCGCAGCAGCACGCCCGCGTGCACGGTCATGTAGTCGACACCCTGCTCGCACTGCTCGATCACGGTGTCGCGGTACAGCTCCCAGGTGAGCTTGGTCGGGTCGCCGTTCACCTTCTCCAGCGCCTGGTAGATCGGCACCGTGCCGATCGGGACCGGCGAATTGCGCAGGATCCACTCGCGGGTCTCGTGGATGTTCTTGCCGGTGGACAGGTCCATGATGGTGTCGGCGCCCCACCGCGAGGCCCACACCATCTTCTCCACCTCTTCGGCGATCGACGACGACACCGCCGAGTTGCCGATATTGGCGTTGATCTTCACCAGGAACTTCTTGCCGATGATGGTCGGCTCGAGTTCGGGGTGGTTGTGGTTGGCCGGGATCACCGCGCGCCCGGCGGCGACCTCCTCGCGCACGAGTTCGGCCGAGACACCCTCGCGGGCGGCGATGAAGCGCATCTCGTCGGTGATGACGCCCTGGCGAGCCCAGTGCAGCTGGGTGGGCGGGCCGTCGATCTGCGGCTTGGTCCATTCGTCGCGCAGCTTCGGCAGACCGGCCTCGAGGTCGATCACCGCGTTGTCGTCGGTGTAGGGCCCCGAGGTGTCGTAGACGTCGAAGTGGTCTCCGTTGGTGAGGTTGATCCGGCGCACGGGAATGCGCAGGCCGTCGACCTCTTTGTAGTGTTTGACGCTGCCCTGGATGGGTCCGGTGGTGACGGTGTCGACTCCGGCGGTGTTGCCGTTCGACGACGTGGCTGTGCCCATGAACAGTCCTCCCTACGCCGGCATTACCCGGTCAGGTTCATACGGTCGACGGCCCTGATCGCCCGGAAAAAGGGCTAGCCGTCCTCTCAGCCCGCTGGTGCGAGCCCCCGTGTTGATGTGGAATTCTCCGCCGCCGACGATACCCGCCGGGCGGGGCGACCCGCCCGGCGATCGGGGTTATGCGGAGGTCTTCTCGAGTGTCGGATGTGCGGCCGGGAGGTCGTCGTCGGCCTCGTGCAAACCGAACCTGTTGTGCAGCTTCGCGAGTGGCTTGGGTGCCCACCAGTTCCAGGTGCCCATCATCCGCATGAGGGCGGGGGCGAGCAGGCCGCGGATGACCGTCGCGTCGCTGATGACGGCGAGCGCGCAGCCGAGCCCGAACAGCTTCATCATCGACACACCGGAGGTGGCGACGCCGAGGAACACGATGCTCATCAGCAGCGCGGCGGCGGTGAAGATGCGTCCGGTGCGGGCCACACCCATCGCGACCGCCTCGGTATTGCCCTCGGTGGTCTTGGGCCCGGCCAGCCATTCCTCGCGGATGCGGGAGAGCAGGAACACCTCGTAGTCCATGGACGCGCCGAAAGCCAGGCTGAACATGAGGATGGGCATGGCCAGGTTCAGGGTGCCGGTGGCCTGGAAACCGAGCAGCCCGGACAGGTGCCCGTCCTGGAAGATCCACACCATCGCGCCGAAGGTGGCCGCCAGCGACAGGATATTGAGCACGAGCGCCTTCACCGGGAGCACGACGCTGCCGGTGAACAGGAACAACAGCACCAGCGTGGTGATCGCGATCAGGGCACCGGCCAGCGGCAGTTTGCCGGTGATGGCCTCGACGGAATCCTGGTTCAGCGCGGCGGGACCGGTGACGAGCGCGTCGGTGGGCGCGGGCACGGCGCGGATCGTGTCGAGCTGGTCGCGGCCCGCGTCGGAGTAGGGGTCGAGCCGGGTGGCGACCGACAGGTACGCACCCGCCGACGGGTCGGACATCTCCGGCACACCCGCCGCCACCCGCAGGCCGTTGCGGTACACGGCCGCGCTGCTCAGCACCGCCGGTACGTCGGGCACCTTGGACAGCTCGCGTGCGTACGCGTCGAGCTCGGCCGGACCGCCCCGGAATTCGCGCAGCACGATGGTCGCGCTCGACGCCATGTCGGCATCGAATTCGGTGCGCAGTACGTCGCCGACTTCACGGCTGGCGACTTCGGTGGGCAGCGAGCGGTCGTCGGGGTAGCCGAACTGCACGCTCAGGAACGGTGATCCGAGCAGCAGCAGGAACGCGGTGGTGGCCAGCGCGATCGGCAGCGGCCGCTTCATCACGGCGGTGACCAGGCGGTACCAGAAGGTCTGGCGCGGCTGCTTCTCCTCGCGCGGCGCCAGCCGGAACAGTTTGCGCAGTGGTGTGCGCAGGTCGCCGGCGTCGATGCGGTGCCCTACCAGCATGAGCAGCGCGGGCAGCACGATGACGGCGGCGGCCGTGGCCGCGGCGACCACCGCGATACCGGCGTAGGCGAAGGATTTGAAGAAGTACTGCGGGAACACCAGCAGCGCCGACAGCGACAGCGCGACAACCAGTGCCGAGTACACCACGGTCCGCCCGGCTGTCCGGATCGACCGGATCACCGCCTCGGTGGGTGTGGATCCGCCGGTGAGTTCCTCGCGGTAGCGGCTCACGATGAACAGGCTGTAGTCGATGGCCAGCGCCAGGCCGAGGGCGGTGGTCATGTTCAGCGCGAAGATCGACACATCGGTGACGGCGGTGAGCACCCGCAGGATCCCGAGCGCGGCTGCGATCGCGAACAGGCCGATGACCACCGGCAACGCGGCCGCGACGAGACTGCCGAACACCAGCGCAAGTAACAGGCCGGTGATGGGGATGGCGATGGCCTCGGCCAGGATCAGGTCCTTGCTGATCTGGGTGTTGATGTCGGAGAACGTGGCGGCCAGACCGCCCGCCTCGATGGTCACCGGCCCCTCGTTGTCCGCCAGTGTCTCGGTGATCTTGCCCGCCCGGTCCGGCAGTTCGGCGTCGTCGCCTTCGATACTGGCGAGGATGAGCGCGCGGTTGCCGTCCTTGCTGCGCAGCGCCTGCTTCAGGTCGGGCCGCGAGGTCCAGTACGACTGCACCCCGCTCACCTCGGGATAGGTGCGCAGCGCGGCCACGGCGGCATCGGCGGCGGCGCGGGCGTCGGGGGAGTCGACCGACACCGGGTCGGTGACCAGCAGGACATAATTCGGTTCGCTACCGGGGAAGTGCTCGCTCAGATACTGACTGGCCCGCACCGAATCGAGATCCTCGGTGACGAATCCGCCCGATTTCATGTTCGAGTGCACGGTGGCGCCGATCGCGCCGCACAGGATCATCAGCAGCAGCGCGACCGCGACAATCAGTCGCGGTCTGCCGACAGCGATACGGGCGATTCTCGTCAACATCCTCGGCACCCTCTGTTAGAAGTATCGAGGTGTCACCGTATCCCGGCAACATTTCCACCCGATACCGCCTCAGGGCGGACGCCGACGGAGTACCATCTCCGCCCCTGGGTGGATGCCTCGGCCGCTACGGCGCTGCCGACGACCCGCTGAGCAAGGTCTGGGCCAGCCGCGACAAGAAGTCGCCGACCTGCTGGCCCGAGCTCGGCTCGCAGGGCACCGGGTAGGGCCCGCATGCGGAGGCGGGTGCCGCCAGGTGTAGCTGAGCCAGGGTGATCAGGGCGAATCCGGTTACTGCGGCGATCGTCGATTTCATCGGGTCACCGTATCGATGCGCAAGGGGCGGCGAAAGACCCGAGTTCTCAGGTCCTGCCGCGCCTCATGGCTGACGCGCGGGCAGGATCCGTCCGCTGACCTCGCCCAATCCGATGGGGCGCCCGGCGGCTCCGGGGGCGGTGGCGGTGATGGTGACCTCGTCGCCGTCGGCGAGGAACGTTCGGGTTTCCTCGCCCACGGCGATGGGCTCTCGCCCACCCCAGGACAATTCGATGAACGAGCCGCGCTGGGTCGGTTCCGGACCGGAGATGGTGCCGGAGGCGTAGAGATCGCCGGGACGGATCGAAGCGCCGTTGGCGGTGAGGTGGGCCAGCATCTGCGCCGGTGACCAGTACATCCGCGCGTACGGCGGTCGGCTGACGACCTGCCCGTTCCACGACACCGCCAGGTCGATATCGAGGCCGTGGTCAGCGGTCCCACGCAGGTACGGCAACGGTTCCGGTTCCTGCGTCGGCAGCGGCACCCGCGCCTGTTCCAACGCGGCCAACGGGGTGACCCATGCCGACAACGAGGTGGCGAAGGACTTGCCGAGAAACGGTCCGAGCGGCTGGTACTCCCAGGCCTGGATATCGCGCGCGGACCAGTCGTTCACCAGGGCGACCCCGAAGACGTGCTCGGCGAAGTCGTCGACACCCACGGGAACGCCGAGCGTCGACCCCGTGCCCACCACGAACCCCAATTCCGCTTCGATATCGAGCCGCTGTGACGGGCCGAATTCCGGTGCACCCGTATCGGTCCGGCGCTGTCCTTGTGGTCGGATGACCGGCGTTCCGGAAACCACGACGGTGCCCGCCCGCCCGTGATATCCCACCGGCAGATGACGCCAATTCGGCAGCAACGGTTCACTGTCGGGCCGGAACAGCCTGCCCAGATTCGTCGCGTGGTCGATGCTCGCGTAGAAGTCGACGTAATCGCCGATCGTCACCGGCAATGCCATCCGCACCGAACGCACAGGATGCACGACCTCGACCGGCAAAGCGGTATCGGCCAATTCGCGCAACCGCGCACGAACAGCACCCCACCGAGCGGGCCCGGCGGCGAGAAAGGCATTGAGATCGGGGCGGGCGAAGACCGGATCACCGAGCAGTGCGGCGAGATCCAGGACCATATCGCCGAGACGCACACCGACCCGGAAGGATTCACCCGGCGGGGCGAACACCCCGTAGGGCATGTTCTCCGGCCCGAATAGCGAGTCCGGCGCCACCTCGACGCGAAGCAACCGCCCGCTCACCGCGGCCCACGCCCCGACCAGGTCCACGCGTATCCGGGATCCTCGCAGGCCAGCGCGCCTTCACCGAGCTGCAACGGCCGGAAGGTATCCACCATCACCGCCAGCTCGTCGAAGAATTCCGCACCGATACTGCGCTCGTAGGCGCCGGGTTGCGGCCCGTGCGCGTAACCGCCGGGATGCACCGACACCGAACCCTGCGCGATCCCGGAACCCTTGCGCGCCTCGTAGTTTCCGCCGCAATAGAACATGATCTCGTCGGAGTCCACATTCGAGTGGTAATAGGGCACCGGAATCGAGAGCGGGTGGTAATCCACCTTGCGCGGCACGAAATTGCAGATCACGAAATTGGCACCCTCGAAGGCCTGATGCACCGGCGGTGGCTGATGCACCCGCCCGGTGATCGGCTCGAAATCGGCGATGTCGAAAGTGAACGGATACAGGCACCCGTCCCAGCCGACCACATCGAAAGGATGAGTGGCATAGGTCAACCTGGTACCGATCACCTCCGCTCCGGCGCGATGCTTGACCAGCACCTCCACATCGGTGCCCTCGGCGAGCAACGGTGTCGTCGGCCCGTGCAGATCCCGCTCGCAATAGGGCGAATTCTCCAGCAGCTGACCGAATTTCGACAGGTACCGCTTGGGCGGGGTGATGTGGCTCGACGCCTCGATCACATAAGCGCGCAAGGGGGCTCCACCCGTCGGCAGCCAGCGGTGCGTCGTCGCTCGCGGCATGAGCAGCTGGTCGCCCTGGTGCACCGGCACCGTGCCGAACACGCTCTCCACCACCGCCGCACCGGATTCCACGTACACCAGTTCGTCGCCGATGGCATTGCGGTACAGCGGCGACGCCGCCTCGGCGACCACATACGAGATCCGCACATCGGCATTCGCCAGCAGCTGCCGCCGGCCCGTCACCGGATCGGTCGCGGCGGGTGTGTCGCCGGGGAACAGGTCGGGCAACCGCAGATGACGATGGCGCAGTGGATGATTCGGTGTGAGCGACTGATCGCCCAGCTCCCACACCGTCGAGTCGACGATGGCGGGTGGCAGGCCCCGGTGATAGAGCAGCGAGGAGTCGCCGGAGAACCCCTCCTCGCCCATGAGCTCCTCGTAGTAGAGGTTGCCCCGCTCATCGCGATGCTGCGTGTGCCGCTTGGGCGGCACCGCCCCAACACACCGGTAGAACATGCACAACCTCCCGCGGGTCGGATATTCCTGACCCCACGGTACCGCTGTGGACAAGTCTCAGTCGGTGAACTCAGCGATCACTGGAGCATGGTCGCTGGCGCCCTTGCCCTTGCGTTCCTCGCGGTCGACGAAGGCGTCCTTGGTGCGGTCCGCCAGCGCGGGCGAGGCGAGGGCGAAGTCGATGCGCATGCCCTCCTTGCGGGGAAAACGCAGCTGGGTGTAGTCCCAATAGGTGTAGACGCCGGGGCCGGGCGCGAACGGGCGCATCACGTCACGGAAGCCGGTGTCGAGCATCGCCTGGAAGGCGGCGCGCTCGGGTGCGGAGGTGTGGGTCTTGCCCTCGAAGAGCTTCGGATTCCACACGTCGTCGTCGGTGGGCGCGATATTCCAGTCGCCGACCAGGGCGATCTGGGCCGAGGGGTCTTCGGTGAGCCAGCGGGCGGCATCGGCGCGCAGCGTCGAGAGCCATTCGAGTTTGTAGGCGTAGTGCGGGTCGCTGAGCGAGCGGCCGTTGGGGACGTAGAGGCTCCACACCCGCACCCCGCCGCAGGTCGCGCCGATCGCCCGCGACTCGACCACCGGCGAGTCGAGCAGCGAGTCGCCCGCGTTCTTGTCGAAACCGGGCTGATCGGGGAACGCCACCTCCACGTCGTCGAGCCCGACCCGCGACACGATGGCCACACCGTTCCACTGATTGAGCCCGATATGGGCCACCTCGTACCCGGCCGCCTCGAACTGCTCGAACGGGAACTGATCGTCGCGGCACTTGGTTTCCTGCAGCGCGAGCACGTCGATGTCGTGGCGGTCGAGCAACGCCGTCGCCCGGTCGACGCGGGAGCGGATCGAGTTCACATTCCAGGTGGCCAGACGCACGTGCGAGGTCCTTTCCAGGGGTATCTACCGAGGTTACCGGGGGTTATCCCTGCGGCGCGGCGTAGCGATACGAGTGGTGTTCGATGAAGCCGAGTTCGCGGTAGAGGGCCAGGGCGGTGGCGTTGCCGACTTCGACTTGGACGTAAGCGTGGGTGGCGCCCTGGTCGGCCCCCCAGCGGATCAGCTCGGCGCAGACCAGGGTGGCCAGGCCGTTGCGGCGGTGCGCGGCGGCCACGGCGACGCAGGTGAGGCCGACCCAGCGTCGGCCGTCCGGCGCCGTGGTCACCGCGCCGCGCCCGATGGCGAGGGCTTCGGGCACACCGAGGGTGGCGAAGCCGACGGTGCCGTCCAAAACGGAGGTGAGTACGTCACGGTCGGGTTCGCGAACGGCCGGGTCGAGCGGGATCTCGCCACGGTAGCGGTGGGTGCGCAACCAGCCCTCGTCCGGTTGCGCGGCGACGCGAACCATCGAAGGGCCCTGGGGCAGCACGAAGTTCGAGATGTCCAGGCCGAGCACCACGGTCTCGCTCCAGCTGTTCCAGCCGGGCGGAACCGGGGCCAGCCGGTCGGGTAGTTGCAGCAGCAGCGGCAGACCGCGCGCGGTGTACCAGTCGGCGATCCGGTGCATCGTCTCGATCGACAAGGTGGCGGGCACGCCCGACTCGCCGAGCGGCACAGCCGAATTCGCCCGGCCGGTGTATCCGTTGCCCGCGCGGACCAGCCAGCCGTCGATCCACGTGTGCTCGACACCGGGCCAGCCGCCCGCCGCCGCCGTCTCCAGCGAGCGGATCTCCTTGGTCCGAATCGGCCTCGGCCCCAACGCCTTCAGCGCGACGACCCGATCCGGCGCGACCGAAACCACCTCGCCCTCGGCGGTGCGCACCGACGGCGGCGTCATCGACACCAGCTCGCCGATCACATCGGTGAGCGGCTGTGGATAACCCGCCGGCAGCTGATACCGCATCACCACCCGCTTGCCTATGGGGATGTCCGTCATGGTTGTCGGCCGCCTCGATCTGGACTGACCGGAGGGTGCGACGAAGGAGTGCCCGGAGGGAGGGAAGATCGAGGGAACAGGCCGACAACCCGCGGCGCCGGCCGCCATGTATCAGTCATTGCCGAAGGGGTCGGGCACAGTGCCCGGCACCCAGCTCAAACCCGGCTTGCCCCAACCGTTTCGCTTGATCGCCTTCTTGGCGGCGCGGGCGTTGCGACCGATCAGCACGTCGACGTAGAGGAAACCGTCGAGGTGGCCCACCTCGTGCTGCAGCATGCGCGCGAAGAATCCGGTGCCCTCGATGTCGACCGGTTCACCGTGCTCGTCGGTGCCCGTGACGCGCGCCCAGTCGGCGCGGCCGGTGGGGAACTGCTCACCGGGCACCGACAGGCAGCCCTCTTCGTCGTCGTCGGGATCGGGCATGGTCTCCGGGATCTCGGAGGTCTCGAGCACCGGGTTGACGACGGCGCCCTTGCGGCGGATCTGGTTGCCCTCGGCGTCGAAATCGGGGCAGTCGTAGACGAACAGCCGCTTGCCGACCCCGACCTGGTTGGCCGCGAGGCCGACACCCTTGGAGGCCTCGAGCGTTTCGTACATGTCCGCGATCAGCCCGGCCAGCTCCGCCGGGGTCTCCGTCACCGGGGCGGTAGCGGTGTGGAGAACGGGGTCACCGACGATCACGATCGGGAGAATTGCCATGGTGGCCATTATCGCCGCAGGATCGCCCGCGCGAGCGGCGGCCCCTGTGCGCCGCGACACTCCTACTGGCCCGCAGTCAACACGCCGGGGCAGCGGTCGAAGGATCGGGCGGGCTCATGGTTGAATGATCCGCGACGTGCAAGCGTCATTTTCATCTCGTGATACTCGGCGAGGGAGCAAGATGGACGGCGCAGCGGCTCGGCACATCCCCCAGGATTCGGCCGACGATGGCTCCGGTCTCAGTCGGCGTGAACTCGACATCCTCGACTTCGAACGCAAATGGTGGAAGTACGCGGGCGCCAAGGAAGACGCGATCCGCGAACTGTTCTCGATGTCGGCCACCAGGTACTACCAGGTGCTCAATGCCGTCGTCGACAAGGAAGAAGCACTCGCGGCCGACCCGATGCTGGTCAAGCGACTGCGCCGGTTGCGCGCGAGCAGGCAGAAGGCCCGCGCCGCCCGCAAACTCGGGTTCCAGGTCTGAGATGCGAGCGACATCGCGGCCGATGCGACTAGGGTTGCGCGGGTGAGCAACCCGAATCCCACCCCCGGCGGCCCACCGCTGCGCGCGCTGGCGATGGTGTTGATCGCGCTGGCCATCGTCTTCGCCGGCCTGGGTGCGATGTCGTTGTCGAATTCCGGTGCCGAGGCGGCCGATCCGGTCGAGCAGACCGAGACCACCACCTCGAGCGCGGTGGCGCAGGCCCCGGCGACCACGGCCGCCCCGAGCACCACCAGCGCGGCCGCCGCCCCGACGATCTCGACAACCACCGTCGCGCCGACGACCACGACCACGACCACCACGCAGGCCGCGGCGACGAGCGACAAGGACATTCCCGTCCGCGTCCTGAACAACAGCCTCGTCGCGGGCCTGGCCGCGCGCACCGCGAGCGAACTCGGCGCGGCGGGCTGGACCAATGTGAGCACCGGCAACTACAGCGGTTCGAACCTCACGACGACCACGGTGTACTACGGCACCGCACCGGGCGAAGAGGCCGCGGCCGCCGAGATCGCCGCGCAGGTCGGCGGAACGGTTGCCCCGAAGACCGCCGACGCCACGCCCGGTGTCGTCGTCGTCCTGACAGGACGCTGAGCCGGCACGGCACGCGGTGCCGCAGGGCGTGTTCGCGCTGTGGCATCATCTTCAGCGGTACTGCCCCAGTCCGATAAGGAGTCCCCTGATGGCCACGTCGTCCACTCGTCGCCCGTCCTGGCGCATTGTGACCCCGGTTGTCGCGGTCGCCGCGTTCGGGCTCGCCGCCTGCACCAACAGCCAGGAGTCGAGTGACGTCAAGGGCACCACGCCGCCGGTGTGGACCGGCTCGTCCGCCCCCGCGGGCGGTGGCGAGGACCACGGCACCGGCCATCCGGCTCCCTCCGCCTCCGGTGAACCCGGCGCGCACGGCGACGACCACGGCGCCTCGACCGGCGGTCTGAAGGCCGAGCTGAAGAACAGCGCGGGCGCCGGTGTCGGCACCGCGACCATCGTCGCCGAGGGCAACCACCTGGTCGTCACCGTCGAGGCGCACGGCCTGACCCCCGGCTTCCACGGCCTGCACTTCCACCAGAACGGCACCTGCGAGGGCGACTTCACCTCGGCCGGTGGGCATCTGCAGGTCGGCGGGGCCACCGCGCACCCGGCCAGCGGCGACCTCACCTCGCTGCAGGTCGGCGCCGACGGCTCGGCCAAGCTGGTCACCCGCACCGACAGCGTCACCCTGGACAACATCAAGGGCAAGGCCCTGATCGTGCACGCGGGCGCCGACAACTTCGGCAACATCCCGCCGCGCTACACCCGGGAAGGCGGCACCGGCCCGGACGAGACCACCCTGTCCACCGGTGACGCGGGTGCCCGAGTGGCCTGCGGCGTCGTCGGTTAGCGAGACCCGCTGATGGCCGGGGCAATTCAGCCGGTGCCGTTTCGCGGTTCGCCCCGGCCGACAATCGGCATCGAATGGGAGATCGCGCTCGTCGACAAGGTCACGCGCGATCTGTCCAATACCGCCTCGGCGGTGTTCGACGCCGTCGGTGACCTGCGCGCCCACGACGGGACGCAGCAGGTCACCAAGGAATTGCTGCGCAACACGGTGGAATTGGTCACCGGTGTGCACGAGACCGTCGGCGGCGCGGTCGAGGACCTGCGCACCACGATGGACGCGGTGCGGCGCGCGGCCGACCCGCTCGGAGTCGACCTGTTCTGCGCGGGCACGCATCCGTTCGCCCAGTGGTCGGCCCAACAGCTCACGCGCTCACCGCATTACGACGAGCTGATCGAGCGCACCCAGTGGTGGGGCCGTCAGATGCTCATCTGGGGTGTGCACGTGCACGTGGGAGTTTCCCACCGCGACAAGGTCTTTCCCATCCTGAACTCGCTGCTGCTGTCGTACCCGCATCTGCTCGCGCTCTCGGCGTCCTCGCCGATGTGGTCCGGCGACGACACCGGCTACGCCAGCAACCGCGCGCTGATGTTCCAGCAGTTGCCCACCGCCGGACTGCCGTTCCAGTTCGAGAACTGGCGCCAGTTCGAGGGTTTCGTGCACGACCAGATGAAAACCGGTGTGTTCGAACAACTCGGCGGCATGCACTGGGACATCCGGCCCGCGCCCAAGTGGGGCACCATCGAGATCCGGGTGTGCGACGGGCTGTCCAGCCGCGCCGAACTCGCCTCGGTGGCCGCGCTGATCCACTGCCTGGTCGTCGATCTGGAACGCAGGCTCGACGACGGCGAAGACCTGCCGACCCTGCCGCCCTGGCATGTGCAGGAGAACAAATGGCGGGCCGCGCGCTACGGACTCGACGCCATCGTGATCGTCGACGACGCGAGTAATGAGCGTTTGGTCACAGACGACCTGACGGACCTGCTCACCCGGTTGGAGCCGACCGCGCGCCGTCTCGGCTGCGCCGACGAGCTCGCCGCCGTGGCCGAGATTCCCCGCCACGGTGCCTCCTACCAGCGTCAACGCCGGGTTGCCGCGCAGTCCCAGGGTGATCTTGTCGCGGTGGTCGACTCGCTGGTGCGCGAGCTCGATCAGTAGCGTTCAACTACCCAGCCCGGTGGCGTTAACCCGCCGTTTACGATGGGTGGATGCTTGTCGAACATCCGCGTGCTGCCGCGGGGGGTGCCACCCTCGGTTCCCGTCTGTGCGAACCGAGGACGCTCGCCGCGGTCGCGGTGTCGGCGGTCCTGCTACTGCTGATCGGCCTGCAGATCGCGGCGTCGATCAGCGGCTTCGAAGGACCACTCGCCAGCTTGGCGCGCGACTATGTCGGCACGCCCAAGTCGATGTCGGTGCCGTGGGCGGGTCTCGTCCTCGCGCTGGTCGGGGTGTCGGCGCGCAGGCGGGTGTTCGCGGTGAGTGCCGCGATCGGGATCGACGCGGTGTTCGTCGCGCTGCGGCTGCTCGACGGTAAACCGTTCACCGTCGGCAACGGGCCGACCATCGTGCTCACCGCCGTCGCGATCATCGCGGCGGTGCGCTGGCAGGGACGCGAACGTACCGACGCGCTGAAGGCCGCGGCACTGGGTGCCTTGCTCATCCTGGCGACGAAGGTCGGCGACGTGTGGTTGCACGTCACCTCGGCGGTACACCCGACGGTGCTCGACGAATACCTGCTGCTCGCCGATCACGCGCTCGGCGACCCGTCGTGGGTGGTCGGCCGGGTGCTCGAGGTCCTCGGGCCCGAGGTGTACGCGGTGCTGCACTGGGTCTACATCGAGCTGCCGGTGGCGGCGATCGTCGTCGCGGTGTGGCAGTTGCGCGGCGTGGTCACCACGGGAATCTGGCCGGGGCACTATCTGGTTCGCACGTTCCTGGTGCTCGGGTTGGTCGGGCCGCTGTTCTATGTGCTGTTCCCCGTGGTCGGCCCGATGTTCGCCTTCGGCGCCGACGGCAACGGCTTCCAGCTCGGCAACTTCTGGCCCTCGGCGCTGCCGCCGATCGGGCAGAGCCCGGCACCGCTGCCGTTCGACGAGTTCACCCCGCGCAACTGCATGCCCTCGATGCACACCGCCTGGGCGCTGTCGCTGTTCATCCACACGCGTCGCGATGTCGACGGCAGCCGCGCGCCCGCGTGGTTGCGGTGGGGCGGGGCGTTCTGGCTGGCCGCGACGGTCGCGGCGACGCTCGGGTTCGGTTACCACTACGGCGTGGATCTGGTGGCGGGTGTGGTGCTGTGCCTGACCGTCGAATCGGCGCTGCGCGAACCCGAGCGAGGCTGGGACGCGGCGCGCATCCGCTTGGTCGCCCTCGGATCGTCCGTGTTCGGTGGTCTGCTGCTCGGTTACCGCTACCTGGCGGTCGAGATGGCGCAGTACCCGGTGCTGGCCGGCGCCATCGTGATCGGGCTGCTCGCGGCGGTCGCCGTGGCCTTCCACCTCACCTGGTTCGCCGCCGCGCCCGACCGGGCACCGGCCGCGGTCCGGGTGTAGTCAGTCCACCTCGTCGCCGAGTTCGTTGACGCGCAACAGGCCGTCGCGGTGCCGTTGCTCGCGGTAGGCGGTGCGCCCGAGCAGATGCGCGACCACCGGTGCGGTGATGATCGTGAACAGCGCGGTGAGCACGAGCATCCACACATTCGCGTCGCCGCGCAGGTCGATCCCGGTGCCGATGAGAACCATGATCAGACCGATCACCTGCGGTTTCGTCGCCGCGTGCATCCGGGTGAGGGTGTCGGGGAAGCGCACGATCCCGAGTGCGGCGGTGCACGCGAGGACACAGCCGAGCACGATCAGCGGCGCCGACACCCACTCCCAGCCGCTCATCGGTCGTCCCGCACGCGAAAGCGCGTCACCGCGGCCGAGCCGAGGAAACCGACGAGGGCCAGCGCGACGATCGCCGGGACGACGGTGGTGTCGTTGCTGTAGGCCGCCCACACCGCGAGCCCGGACGCGGCGATGGCCATCAGCGAGTCGATCCCGACCACTCGGTCGAGGGTGCTCGGTCCGGCGAGGACGCGGTAGGCGGTGCAGATGGCGGCGAACGACAGCAGCACGGCCGCGATGACGGCGACGACGGTCATACCTGAACCTCCGGTCCGTGATGCCGCTCGCCTGGTCGTTCGAAAGCGTCGATGATGAGACGTTCCAGGCGGCGGGTGGTGCGGTAGAAGTCGTCGACCGCCTTGTCGCTGCCCACATCGAGCACGTGGACGTACACCACGCAGCGCTGACGGTCGATCTCGAGCACCATGGTGCCGGGAATGAGATTGAGCAGATCGGTGCAGATCACCAGCACCAGATCCGACTGGATGCCGAGGGCCACGCGCAGCACACCCGACACCGGCGGGCCCGAGGGCCGCAGTGCGAACCAGGCCACCTGCACGCTCGACTCGAGTGCGTAATAGGTTGCCGCGGCGATCAATTCGAGGAAGGACAGCGGGTGGAACCGGCCGGTCACCGGGATCCGTGGCAGCGGAAGCGCGAACACGACGATCAGCGCGACCACTCCACCGGCGAGCACATTGGCCGCGCTGAGGTCGCCCCACAGGGCCACCCACACGGCGGTCAGCCAGGCGAGGACGCCGAGTCGCAAGACGTTCTGCCGGTTCACGAGCCGGCGCAACACGGTCATCGCGGCTCCTGCCCGCCGAGAACGGATTGGATATACACCGACGGGTCGTTCAGATCGGCCGCGGCGCGTTCGGCGATACCGAGTACGGGTCCGGCGAACACGGTGAGCGCGAGACCCGCGGTGATCAGCCCGGCGGTGGCGAGCACCATCAGCGCGGGCATGCGGCCGGGGTCGGTGCGGTCCTCGTATTGCACATCGGTCGAATCCTCCACCAGGGTAGGCGGTTTCGCGGCGCTGAGATGACCCTCGGGTGCTTCTTCGCGCGGGCGCCAGAACGCCTTGCCCCAGACCCGGGCCACCGCGTAGAGCGTGAGCAGGCTGGTGATCACCGAACCGGCGACCAGTACCCAGGCCAGCACGCTGCCGTCGGCCGCACCCGCCTCGAGCAGGGTCACCTTGCCGATGAAGCCCGAGAACGGCGGAATACCACCGAGATTCAGTGCCGGTATCAGGAAGAGCAGTCCGAGTAGCGGACTCGCCGAGGCGAGCCCACCGAGGCGGCGCAGCGACACCGACCCGGCCTGGCGCTCGATCAGGCCGACGGCGAGGAACAGTGCCGTCTGCACCAGAATGTGGTGGGCCACATAGAACACCGCGCCGGTGAGCCCGGCCGACCCGGCCAGCCCGATACCGAAAACCATGTACCCGATGTGGCTCACGAGGGTGAACGACAACAGACGCCGGATATCGGTTTGGGCGATCGCGCCGAGAATGCCGACGAGCATGGTCGCCAGTCCGCATACCAGCAGGATGTCGTCGAACGCGCCGTCCGGGAACCACAGCGTGTGCGTCCGGATGATCGCGTACACACCGACCTTGGTGAGCAGGCCCGCGAACACGGCGGTCACCGGCGCGGGCGCGGTGGGGTAGGAGTCGGGCAGCCAGCTCGACAGCGGGAACACCGCCGCCTTGATCCCGAACGCCACGAGCAGCACGGCGTAGCAGGCCGTGCGCACCCCCTGCGGTGTCGCCTCGAGCCGGACGGCCAGTTGCGCGAGGTTCAGGGTGCCGGTGGCCGCGTAGGTGAGCCCGATGCCGATCAGGAAGATCATCGACGACACCATCGACACCATCACGTACGCGATGCCGGTGCGGATGCGTTCCTCGGTGGCGCCGACGGTGAGCAGCACGAACGAGGCGGCGAGCAGCAGCTCGAACCCGACGAACAGGTTGAACAGGTCGCCGGCAAGGAATGCCATCGACACACCGGCCGTGAGCACCAGGTAGGTGGGCCGGTAGATCGAGGTGGGCTGGTTCTCGTCGCCGTCGGAGATGTTCTGCCCCGCACCGTAGATCGACACGAGGAGCAGGACGAACGCCGAGACCAGCAGCATCGCCGCGCTCAGCCGGTCGACGACGAGGGTGATCCCGATCGGGGTCGGCCAGCCGCCCACCTGCACCGCCGTCGTGCCGTCGCGGTCGGCGAGATACAGCAGCAGCGCGCTGATGACGAGCACACCCGACAGCGCGACCATCGACACCAGCCGCTGGACGCGCGGTCGGCGCCCGAAGATCAGGGTGACCGCGGCGGCGAGCAGCGGGACAAGCACCGGCAGCGCGGCGAGGTCGGGAAGCAACTGCGGGGAGAGGGTCATTCGGCCGGGTCCTCGCTCTCGCGCCGGGCCGCGACCTGGGTGTCCTCGGGGTCGTTGCGGACGTCTTCGGTGGTGGTCAGCCGGTAGGCGCGGTAGGCGAGGGCGAGCACGAACGCGGCCAAGCCCATCGTGATGACGATGGCGGTGAGCACCATCGCCTGGGCCAGCGGATCGGCCATGCCGTCGGGTGAGGTGTCCGAGCCGGACAGCACCGGTGGGTTCCCGTCCGGCCCGCCGCCGACGGTGAGGATCAGCAGGTTCACCGCGTTGCCGAGCAGGATGATCCCCAGCAGCATCTTCGACACCACCCGCTCGAGCACCAGATACACCCCGCAGGCGGTGAGCGCGCCGATCGTGAGCAGCAGGACGAGGTTGGCACTCATGAGATCTCCTTGTCCAGGCGAGCGCCGAGGCTGCGCAGCACGTCGAGGGTGAGGCCGACGATCACCAGGTACACGCCGAGATCGAAGAACATGGCGGTGACGAGTTTGATGTGGCCGAGCACCGGCACGGTGATCTCGATGATCGCCGAGGACAGCGGTGGGGCCCCGAGCAGCAGCGAGGTGGTGGCCGTCCCGGCGGCGAGGATCAGGCCCGCGCCGAGGAGGTGGCCGGCGTCGACCGGCAGGGCCTCGCCGAGTTCGTAGCGCCCTCCCGCCAGGTAGCGCAGGGTGAGGGCGAGCCCGGCGAGCAGGCCGCCGGCGAAGCCGCCGCCGGGCGCGTTGTGGCCGGAGAAGAAGAAGTACACCGACAAGACCATGATGGTCGGGAACAGCAGCCGGGTGGTGATCTGCAGGACCATCGACCGTTCGCGCCGGTCGAGCAGCCGGGCGGCGGGCAGCCAGCTCACCGCGTCGGGGTTGTAGTTCGGTGCGTCGGCGGCACGCGGTGCGCTGCCGAAGCGGCGGCTGCGGAACACCAGCGAGGCCACGCCGGTGGCGGCGACGACGAGTACCGAGATCTCGCCGAGGGTGTCCCAGGCACGGATGTCGACGAGCAGCACGTTCACCGCGTTCTTGCCGCCACCCACCCGGTAGGCGGCGTCGGGGATGGTGCGCCAGATCGGTTCGCTGTGCCGGGCGGCGGAGGCGAACGCGGCGAGTACCGTCACGGTGACACCGACCGCGATGGCGAGCAGCGCGCGACGGACCTTGAACGCGGCGGCGTAGCCGTCGGCGATCTCGGCCGGGAATCCGCGCAATACCAGCACGAAGATCACCAGAGTCAGTGTCTCGACCAGGAATTGGGTGAGCGCGAGGTCCGGTGCGCCGTGCAGCGCGAAGATCACGCCGCAGCCGTATCCGGTGACACCGACCACGAGCACACTGGCCAACCTGTTGCGCAGCACCGTCGCCGCGAGGGCCATGGCGATCATGATCGCGCCGATCACCGCCTGCAACGGTGAATCCCACAGGTGCAGGGTGATGCCCGTGCGGGTGCCGGTCGCGAGCATCACGGCGGGCAGCACGATGAGCGTGCAGAGGATGAAGGCCTGGCTGACGGGCAGCGAACCGGACTGCACCGTGCCGGTGAGGCGAAGCGAAAGCCGGTCCATCGCCCGCAGCGCGGCGTCGTAACCCCGGTCGGCATTGCCGAGTCGCGGGCGGGCAGGCTCGTGAATCCTGTTGCGTACCAAGAACAATGCGAAACCGACCAGCACGATGACGGCGGTGAGGGCGAGGGCGGGCGTGAAGCCGTGCCACAGCGCGAGCGCACCGTCGAGGACACCGGGCAGGGTCTTCGCGTACGGGCTCAGCCACTCGTCGACGACCCCGGCGCCGAACCCACCCGCCAGCCCGGCCACCGCGAGCACGGCGGGCGGGCCGACCAGCAGCGGTCCCGGCGCGTGCCAGGTTGTCGTAACGCCGGGGCTCGTGCCGAACGCGGCCCACAGGAACCGTGCGCTGTAGGCGACGGTGAGGGCCGAGCCGACGGCGATGCCGGTCAGCAGCAGCACCCGCACCGGCGGGCTGAACACCTGCGCCGCCCATACCGCGCTCAAGGCGGATTCCTTGCCGACGAACCCGAGCATCGGCGGCAACCCCGCCATGCTGATCGCCGCGGTCGCCGCCACCGCGCACAGCACCGGCGCGCGCCGCCCGAGGCCCGACAACCGGCGCAGATCGCGAGTGCCCGCACCGTGATCGATGATGCCGACCACCATGAACAGGCACGCCTTGAACAGCCCGTGCGCCACCAGCAGCGCCAGCCCGGCGAGCGCGGCATTCGGGGTGCCGATGGCCATCATGGTGATGAGCAGTCCGAGCTGGCTCACCGTGCCGAACGCCAGCACCAGTTTCAGGTCGTGCACCTGCATGGCCCGCCATCCGGCCAGCAGCATCGACGCGATCCCCAAGGGCAGCACGAGCACATGCCACGGTGGGGTCTGGGAAAGGGCGGGTGCCAGGCGGGCGACCAGGTAGATGCCCGCTTTCACCATCGCGGCGGCATGCAGATACGCGCTCACGGGAGTCGGCGCGGCCATCGCACCCGGCAACCAGAAGTGCAGTGGCACGATCGCCGACTTGCTCAGCGCACCGACGAGCACGAGCGCCACCGCCACCGACACCGCGATCCCGCCGGGCGGGGATTCGCGGGCGAGCACGTCCGACAGCAGGAAACTGTCGTAGCGCAAGCCGAGGATGACGATGCCGACCAGCATCGCCAGCCCACCCGCCGCAGTGACCAGCAGCGCCTGGATCGCGGCCCGGCGACTCGCGGCCTGCTCGGCGTAGTGGCCGACAAGCAGGAACGACAGCACCGTGGTGATTTCCCAGAACACGTAGAGCAACAGCATGTTGTCGCTGGTCACCAGACCGAACATGGCACCGGAGAAGCCGACCAGCTCGGCCGCGAATATCCCGAGCCGCGCCTCGTCACGGTCGAAATAGCGCCCGCAATAGGCCAGGATCAGCGCGCCGATGCCGAGGACGAGCACACACATCACGGCGGCGAGTGAATCGAAGCGCAGGTCGATGTCCATCGAGATCTGCGGCGCCCACCGCACCCGGCTGGTGACGGTGACGCCCCAGTGCGCGATCACCCACCCGAGACTGCCCAGCGGAACCAGCGCCAGCAGGTAGAAAGCGTTGCGGCCCAGCGCTCGCACGCACAGCGGGGCCGCGAGCGCGGCCATTGCGTGAGCGAGCAGGACAGCGAGCAACCGCGCCTCCGGGTCTCCTAGCGTGTGGCGAGCCCCGATCCTACGGGCGCGGAGACGATGCGCGTCGGCACCGAGGCTGTCGCGTCGGCCATGTCGGCACCGGTATGGCTATGACCTGGGTGCCGGTTCGGCGGGCCTGATCCAGTAGAACAGCGCCAGCGCGACCGCGGCGCCGATCGTGATGGCCAGCGCCGTGAACCCGGGGACCTGGTCGTCGGCGTTCACCCCGCCCGCGGGCCAGTTGCGCAGGCGGGTGGGGATGGCCCACAGGATCGACGGTAGATACAGCGCCCCGAGGGCCAGTACCGCGCTCGGCAGATAACTCACCCGTACCGAGGCGAAGCCGTACCCGGCGACGGCGGCGAGCAACCCGGTGCCGATCATCCAGGTGACAGTCCAGCCGAAATTGTCGGTGAACAGCGAGAAGACCGCGATCGCGGCCGCACCGAGCAGCACCGGCCACGGCGACGGCCGCGCCAGCCCGGCCAGCACGGTGATCACGACCACCGCGATCACCACAAGCAGGTTCCAGCCGAGGCTCGGCGCGTCCCCGAGCGAATCGGCCACGGCGGCCAGGCTGACCGCGAGCAGCACGGCGGCGCCGTCACGATCGGGCAGCAGCAGGGCGGTGACGAAGGCGGCGGTGACGGTGAGGACCACCGCGAGACCCACCTGTGCGGTGCTGGCGCGTCGTCCGTCGAATTCGCCCGAGAGCCATTCGGTGGTGAGCAGCAGGGTCAGTGCGAGCAGGGTGGTCGCGATGATCGGGGAGATCGGCAGGTCGGCGGCCAGCCGGGGCGGGGCGCCGAGGATGACGCCGTGCTGGTGCCGTGCGGTGTTCACCGCGAGCAGGACCAGGGCGAACAGCACCAGCCACGTGGGGCTGTGCGCGGACTTGTCGGCCTGGGTCGAATTCGAGGTGAAGATCGCGACCACCTCGCCGTACACGAACACCACGATCGTTCCGACCGCGAAACCGACCGCGGGCCAGCGCATCCGCAACGAGCAGATCCCGAGCGCGCCGTAGGCCGCGCCGCCGCAGATGCTGTCGATGTAGTTCTGGGTGGTCAGCACATCGGCCGAGGTCATCAGGGTGCCGATGTAGTAGTTCACGGCCAGTGCCGCCGTCGCGCAGGTGGCGGTGAGCCACACCAGCCCGGGCCGGGTGAGCGGGCGGACGAGCACCGCGACGACCACCGCGACGATGAGCCCGAGGGCGGCGGCCCGGGGGACGCTGTTGACCAGGCTGGTGACCCGGTACGGCGAATCGAGCGCCGAGGCGGCGGTGGTGCGGAACGTGAACGGCAGGAACAGCGCCATGCCCGCGACCGCGGCACCCGCGAACGCTGTCACCGCATCCAGACCATCACCGATCCTGGGCACGGTTCCGACGATACCGGCGAAACACGCACCACCTGGGAAATCAGCCCCCGGGGCGGTTCATCCCCGGTTGCGCGCGTACTCCCGCAACGATTCGACCTGTGCGGGGTCGAGCGAGGGGCGCACGGTGCGGCGGGCGGTCGCCACGTCCTCGGCGGTGACATCGGCGGCGGCCATATCGCGGCGCAGCGCCGTGAGGGCGGCTTCGCGCAGCAGGGCGGCGCAGTCGGCGGCGGAGTAGCCGTCGAGGTCGTCGGCGAGGGCAGCCAGGTCGACGTCGTCGGCCAGCGGCACCGAGCGACCGGCGGTACGCAGGATATCGAGCCGCGCGGCCGCATCGGGCGGCGGAACGAACACCAGCCGTTCCAGCCTGCCCGGGCGCAGCAGCGCCGGGTCGATGAGTTCGGGCCGGTTCGTCGCCCCTAGCACCACCACATCGCGCAGCGGCTCCACCCCGTCGAGTTCGGTGAGCAGGGCGGCGACCACCCGGTCCGACACTCCCGAATCGCTGCTCTGTCCCCGGCGTGGGGCGAGCGCGTCGACCTCGTCGAGGAAGATCAGCGACGGCGCCGAATCGCGGGCCCGCTGGAACAGTTCGCGCACCGCGCGCTCCGACGAACCGACCCACTTGTCCATCAGCTCAGCACCTTTCACCGCGTGGACGCTGAGCTGTCCGGTCCCGGCCAAGGCACGGACCAGGAAGGTCTTGCCGCAACCGGGCGGCCCGTAGAGCAGCACGCCGCGCGGCGGCTCGATGCCGAGCCGGGCGAACGAGTCGGGGTGGCGCAGCGGCCACAGCACCGCTTCGGTGAGTGCCTGTTTGGTTTCCACCATGTCGCCCACGTCGTCGAGATCCAGGGAGCCGATGGCCAATTCCTCGGTGCCGGAACGGGACAGCGGCCGGATGACGTCGAGCGCGCCGATGAGGTCGTCCTGGGTGAGTTCGGGGTCGGCCTGTTCCCGGCTGGCGCGACCGGCCGCGCGCACCGCCGCCTCCCGGCACACCGCGGCCAGGTCGGCGACGACGAAACCCGGTGTGCGCGAGGCGATCACGTCGAGGTCGAGCTTGCCCGACGGCACCTTGCGCAGCAGTTGTTCCAGTAGCGCGCGGCGCACGAGTGCGGTCGGCAGCGGCAGGGCCAGCTCGCGGTCGCACAGGTCGGGTGCCCGCAGACGCGAATCCACCTGTGCCGGATGCGCGGTGGTGGCCAGCAGCGCGACGCGTGGCGCGCGGACGGCGGCCCGCAACTGGTCGAGGATGAGAGTGGCGACGGGTTCGGCCTCCACCGGGAGCAGCGCGTCGATATCGGTGACGATCAGCACCCCGCCCTGGTCGGTGGCGATATCGGCGACCGCCTCGGCGACCTCACGCAACCGCGCGCCGCTCTCGCTCGCCCCGACGCTCGGCCCGTCGAGCACGACGACCCGGCGTGGTGCGGCGACCGCTTCGGCGAGGGTCGCCTTGCCCACGCCCGCCGGACCGGTGATGAGCACGCCGAGATGTGCCGGTGCGCCGAGGACTTTCAGCAGTTCCGGTTCGTCGAGCGCCAGGCTCAGCCATTCGGCGAGCTTGGCCGCCTGGCTCTGCACGCCCGCCAGATCCTCCACCGGCACCGGCACGCTGCCGGCACTCACCGTCGGCGCCTCGAGCGGGGTGGCGATGGCGCCGCCGTCGCGCTCCAGCGCATGCTGCACTGCCGCCGCGCCGCTGCCCCAGCCGACCGCCGAATTCGGCTGCACACTCACCGGACCCGGCCGCGGGTCGATCGCGGTGACCGTGAGCAGCTCGGTGGTCCAGGCGATCCCGAATGTGCGCGCCAGCGCCTGAGTGGTTGCCGCGGAGCTGATATCGGGACCGAGATCGCGTGGCAGCAGCGACACCGTGTCGCCGACGGTGACCACCTTGCCGAGCAGGGCCTGGCGCAGCGTCGCGGCGGGAATGCTCGCCATCGCCTGCGCCGAACCGCTCAGCGAGATCTGCTTCGCGCCGAACACCGTCACCGGGGCGACGGTCACCGCCGCGTTCTCCCGCAGCCCGACATTCGACAGGGTCACGTCGTCGAGCAGCGCGACGCCGGGCGGGCTGCCCGCGGGCGCCTTGGCCACCACCGCGGCCGTGCGCCGTGCGCCGATCAGCGCGATACCGTCCCATTCCCGCAGGCCGAGCGCCGTGAGCGTCTCCGGATGCAGACGAACCACCCCGCGACGGGCGTCGGCGGCCGAGGGATTGAGACGAGCGGTCAGCGAAAGTTCAGCCACCGTGCCATTCTGCCCGCTGCCCGGACCGAGCGCTGTGGACGATCAGCGATCGATTGGCTCATCCCAAGGTCGGAGTCTGTACGCTGCACCCGACGCGCCGGACGTGCCGGCGCCGCGATCCACCGGGGAAACCAGCAGATGAACCGAATCTCTTCCGTCGTCGCGACTGCCGGGGCACTCACCCTGATCCTGGCAGGCTGCGGTTCCGCCGACGAAGCCACCGACGCCTCCGGCCTGCGCAAGGGCACGCCCGCGAGCACCACCGCACCGGCCACGACCACGTCCAAGGCGGCCGCGAGCGGTTCGCAGGTCACCTGCTCGGAATTCAAGTCACTCGACAACGACGCGCAGACGCGGGTCATCGAGCAGATCCTGGCCGACAATCCCGGCGGCCCGTTCGAGGGCAGCCCGAACGTGGCGCTCGGCACCGCCAAACTGGTGTGCCTGGCACCGGGCAATGCCGACAAGACGGTGGCCGAGGCCGCCGGGATGACGCCCTGACCTCAGTGGATCAGTGACTGCCAGTTCTCGGGAACCCGGCCCGCCGGGCCGGGAGCGGGCTGATCGGTGGGATGACTGGTCGGCGCCGCGAGTTCGGGTCCGCCCTCGTACATCTCATTGGTCGCGAAGTTCCAGAACCAGTCCTCGCCGGGCTCGTAACTCTGCATGAACGGGTGACCGGTGCTGCCGTAGTGCCGGGTGGCGTGCTGGCTCGGAGAGCTGTCACAGCAGCCGATGTGCCCGCACTGCGCGCACCGGCGCAGGTGCACCCACCAGCCACCGGCCTCGGTGCACTCGGCACACCCCGGCCCGCTGGGCGGCACCGTTGGATCGATTCCTTCTGGCATTCGCTGACCTCCGTGTCCAGGCGGCTGGCGCCGCGGGGGTTCTCGGCGTGCTTGGCACCCTACGACCCGGCGGGTACCTGCTGCGCGGGTTGCAACGGCAGGCGCACGGTGAACCGCGTGTCGCCGGGAACGGAATCGACGCGGATATCACCGTCGTGTTTGTTCACCACGATGCGGAACGAGATGTCCAGGCCGAGACCGGTGCCCTCACCGACCGGTTTGGTCGTGAAGAACGGTTCGAAGATGCGGTTGCGCGACTCCTCGGAAATCCCGGGACCCGTATCGCCGATTTCGACTGCCACACAACCGTTCTCACGATAGGTGCGCACCGTGAGGGTGCCCTCGCCGCCCATCGCGTAGACCGCGTTGTCGATCAGATTCGTCCACACCTGATTGAGTTCGGCGGCGAAGCACGGCACCGGCGGCAGGGCGCGGTCGTAGTCCTTGACCACCCGCACACCGTCACCGAGCTTGCGGTTGAGCATCACCAGGGTGGAATCGAGCAGTTCGTGCAGGTCGACGACCTGGTACGGCGCCCGATCCATCTGCGAGTACTGCTTGGCCGCGCCGACGAGCGTGGAGATGCGGCCGGTGGAGTCGACGATCTCGTTCAGCAGCAACTCGGTCTCGATGGTGTAGTTCAGCCAGCGCACCGCGCCCTCGAACACGTCGGCATGGCAGGCCTGCAGGGTCGCCTTCACCCCTTCGAGCCAGTCGACGTCGAGACCGGCCTGCACGAAGGTGGGCGCCAGGTTCCAGCCGTCGGCGATGCCCTCGTCGGTGAACCAGTCGGCGAGGGCATCCTCGCGGTCGGCCGCCTCGAGCGGCGACAGATCCGGCGCCTTGGCCACCTGCTCGGCGGCCTGTTCCTGCAGCTCCACCAGGTGCACGAGAGCCTCGGTGGGGAACTTGCCCTCGGCCATCATCTTGAGCTTGTGCCGCATCCCGGCTACCCGCTCACGCAACCCGGCGGTGGCGCGCACGGCAGCGGCGGCGGGATTGTTGAGCTCGTGGGTGAGGCCCGCCGACAGCGAACCGAGTGCGACGAGCCGCTCACGCTCGGCGATGCGCTGGTTCGATCGCCGCCCACCGAAGAACGCGCCCTCGAGCAGGTGCACCGCCATCGGGAACCACGCGTGCATCATCCGGGAGAAGTCGGCCGCGTCGAGTACCAGGAACCGGGAGCGGCGCAGCACATACATCGACCCGTTGTAGTTCGGCTCGGCCTTGTCGCCCAGGTACGCCGTCCACGCGCCGGCGTACACACCGCGCTGGTCGGTCCGGTTGGTTTCCACCTCCACCCCGCCCGAGAGCTTGGTCAGCTTCACCTCGCCGTCGATGAGCACGTAGAAGCAGGTCGCTGGTTGGCCCTCGAGGAACACCGGCCCCGGATCGACGTATTCGATGCGACCGGCCGCACACAGCTCGGAAAGCTGTGCGTCGTCGAGCTTTTCGAACAGGAACAGGGTTCGCAGTTCTTCGGGATCACAGACCGACATCACGCCTCCTACGACAGGTACCGGTGCACGAACATCACGGCCATGGCGCCTTCGCCGACCGCCGAGGCGACCCGCTTGGCCGACTCCGCGTGCACGTCACCGGCCACGAACACCCCGGGCACGCTGGTTTCGAGGTGGTGCGGTGGGCGCGGCAGCTCCCAGCCTGCCGGGCGCGCGCCGTCGACGAGCAGGTCGGGGCCCGCCAGCACGTAGCCGGCGTCGTCGCGGGCGACGACACCGTCGAGCCAGCCGGTCTGCGGTGCGGCGCCGATGAACAGGAACAACCGTTGCGCGTCGACCTTGTCCTCGGTGCCGTTGCGGTTGTCGCGCAGGACGATCCGTTCCAGGTGCTGGTCGCCGTCGGCGCCGGTCACCTCGGTTTCGGTGTGCACGGTGATGTTCGGGATCTGCGCGATCTGCTGAATCAGGTAGTGCGACATCGACTTCTCCAGCGAGTCACCACGCACCACCAGGTGCACCCCACGCGCATGCCGTGACAGGAACACCGCGGCCTGCCCGGCGGAGTTCGCGCCGCCGACGATGTACACCTCCTGCTCGGCGCATTCGGTGGCCTCGGTCATCGCCGAGCCGTAATACACGCCGCGCCCGGTGAATTCGTCGACACCCGGCGCCGGATGACGTCGATAGTCCACGCCGGTGGCGATGAGAACCGTGTGCGCGCACAGTGATCCGCCATCGGCGAAGCGCACGGTGCGCGCCGAGCCGTTCACCTCCAGGCCCACGACCTCGCGGGTGGTGACGATCTCGGCACCGAACTTCGCGGCCTGCCTGCGTGCCCGGTCGGCCAGTTGTGCGCCCGAAAGCCCGTCGGGGAAGCCGAGATAGTTCTCGATGCGTGAGCTCTGCCCGGCCTGCCCGCCGGTCGCGGTGCGCTCCACCAGCACGGTGCGCAAACCCTCGGAGGCTCCGTAGACGGCGGCGCCGAGCCCTGCCGGACCACCGCCGACGACGATCAGGTCGTAGAACTCGTCGCTGGCCTGCACGGTGAGACCGCAGCTTTCGGCGAGTTCGCTGTCGGTCGGCTGGATCAGTGCCTCGCCCGCCTGGGTGATGACCACCGGACAGGACTGCGGATCGGCACCCGCCGCCTCGAGCAGCCGGGCGCCCTCGGGTTCGTCGCGCGGGTACCAGCGATACGGCAACTGGTTGCGCGCCAGGAACTCTCGCACCTGTGAGGATCGCGGCGACCAGCGGTCACCGACCACCTTGGTTTCGTAGACGGGTCGCTGTTCGGCGCTGCGCCAGGCGTCGAGGAGCCCGTCGATCACCGGATACAGCTTCTCCTCCGGCGGATCCCACGGCTTGAGCAGATAGTGGTCGAGGTCGACGACATTGATCGCGTTGATCGCCGCATCGGTGTCGGCGTAGGCGGTGAGCAATACGCGGCGTGCGTAGGGATGCAGGTCCATCGCCTGCTCGAGGAATTCGATGCCGTCCATACCCGGCATGCGGTAGTCGGCGATCAGCACGGCCACCGGCTGACCGCGCAGCTTCATCTCACGCAGGGCCTCGAGGGCCTGCGGACCCGATTCGGCGCGCAGAATGCGGTAGTCGGCGCCGAAGCGGCGGCGCAGGTCACGCACCACCGCCCGCGAAACGCCGGGATCGTCGTCGACGCTCAGAATGGCCGGTTTGGTCATGGCGGGATTGCTCACCCCGCAAGTATCCCCCGTGCGTGGAATCAGAGCTGGCGCTGGAGGACCAAGTCGAGTTCGCTCGGGGTGAGCAGGCGTTCGAGGCGTTCGTCGCGTTTGCGGCGGGTGAAGGCGCTGCGCAGGGCGAAGCTGTCGTCCGGCTCGATGGTGGGGAGCAGCGGAACCTCGTTGATGTGCCTGCGTGGCAGGAGTGAGCGCAGTTTCACGGCCGATCACCTCGGGGTCGACGACGGGTATGCCGGGCGGCTGAGCCTCTTCGATCAGCTACTTCGATTAGCGAAGAGTTTGCCAGCATGTCCGAGTTGGTGCAAGCGGGACGGGGTGGACACGGCCGAAGGGCCGGTCGGTGACCTGCTTCGGTGCAGGTCACCGCCGTCGTGGTGCGATTTGCCGAGTCAGGACTTCCAGGCGGGCATGGTGATCACCTGTGCGGCATAGGACAACCCGGCGCCGAAGGCGATGAGCAGGGCCGTGTCGCCCGGCTTCGATTCGCCCTTGCGCAGCAGCGCCTCCATGGCCAGCGGGATCGAGGCTGCCGAGGTGTTGCCCGCCTCCTCGATGTCGTTGGCCAGCGCGCAGCTCTCCGGCAACTTCAGCACCCGGGCCATGATCTCGATGATGCGGCCGTTGGCCTGGTGCGGGATCATCGCGTCGAGTTCGTCGGTGGTCAGGCCCGCGCGATCGATCGCCTCCCGGCACACCTTCTCCAGCGAGTGCGCCGCCCAGCGGAACACCGCCGTGCCCTCCATCGTGAGGTAGGGCCGCACCGCCTCGACGCCCTTCTCCTCGATCTCGGCGAAGAACTCCATCCAGTCCTTGCTCTGGCGGATGGCGTGGTGCTGGGTGCCGTCCGAACCCCACACCGTCGGGCCGATGCCCTGCTCCGGCGCGGGCCCGACGATCACCGCGCCGGCGCCGTCGGCGAACAGGAAGGCGGTGGAACGGTCGGTGAAATCGATGGTGTCGGTGAGCTTTTCGACGCCGATCACCAGCACGTGCTGCGAGGTGCCCGCGCGCACGAGGTCCGAGGCCATGCCGACGGCGTGACAGAAACCGGCACAGCCCGCGGAGATGTCGAAGGCGGCGGCGCCGGTCATGTCCAGGTCGGTGGCGATGCGCGGCCCGATGGCCGGGGTGAGCAGCAGGTGGGTGGACGTCGCGACGATGACGCAGTCGACCTGATCGGCCGCGACACCCGCGGCGGCCATCGCGTCACGCGCGGCGGCGACGCTCATGGATTGCACGGTCTCGGAGTCCGAGGCGAAGCGGCGGGTCTTGATGCCGGATCGGGTCTGGATCCACTCGTCGCTCGAGTTGATCGGGCCCGCGACCTCGTCGTTGGTGACCACCCGGGCGGGGCGGTACACGCCCAGCCCGAGGATCGCGGTGTGCTCCGCGCCAGTCGTCTGGGCGATTCGAGCAGCCATGCGTATCTCCTCTGTACCTGGCAACCTGCGGGTTGCACCGCTGGGTGTACCTGAAGCATCGAAATCTGTCCCTCATCGCCCGTGACCCCTACGTGGACAACATGTGAACGCGTAGACATGAGGCGTCCTCATATTAGCGCGAAAATCTGTCCGAAGAGTGTCGATTGTCACAAGAGGCGAGGGGTATAACTGTGAGACGAGGCGATAGCTAGCCGACCCTTCGAGGGAACGAGGTACACAATGCTCGGACTCGGGATCATTGGTTGGATCATCATCGGCGGACTCGCCGGATGGATAGCCAGCAAGTTCATGAAGACCGACGCCCAGCAGGGCATCCTGCTCAACATCGTCGTCGGTATCGTCGGCGGTCTGCTCGGCGGCTTCATCCTGAAGCTGTTCGGCGTCGACGTCGAGGGCGCGGGCTGGATCTTCAGCTTCATCACCTGTCTGGCCGGTGCCTGCCTGCTGTTGTTCCTGGTCGGACTCTTCACCGGGCGCAGATCAGTGCACTGACGGCCACTGCGGGCGACGGGCTTCCCGTAAGGTGTGATCGCTGTTGTCATCACACGAAAGAGGGAGCCCGTGGCACGCCGCCCCACCCCGCCCGGCACGCCCGAGACCACCGGCGTCGGCCATGTCGTCGACCTGGTCCGGGCCGCTGTACCTCCGCTGCACCCCGCAGGCCTGCCGTTCGTGGCGGCGCCGCTGGCGGTGGCGGTCGTCGGCGGACGCAACAAGTGGGTTCGGCGGGCCGGTTTAGCCGCCGCGGCGGCCTGCGCGGCCTTCTTCCGGCACCCGCACCGGGTGCCGCCCAACCGCGCGGGCATCGTCGTCGCACCCGCCGACGGCGAGATCGCCCTCGTCGACACGGCCGTGCCACCCGCCGAGCTCGGCCTGGGTGAGCAGCCGTTGCCGCGGGTGAGCATCTTCCTGTCCGTGCTCGACGTGCACGTGCAGCGCGTGCCCGTGTCCGGCACGGTGCGCGAGGTGCTGCACCAGCCGGGCAAATTCCTCTCCGCCGACCTGGCCGAGGCCTCCGACGCCAACGAGCGCAACAGCATGCTCATCGAGACGGCCGAGGGCAAGCAGGTCGTCGTCGTACAGATCGCCGGCCTGCTCGCGCGCCGCATCGTCTGCGACGCCCGGGTCGGCGATCAGCTCACCATCGGTGACACCTACGGACTCATCCGTTTCGGTTCCCGCGTGGACACCTACTTCCCGGCGGGCACCGAACTGCTGGTGACCCCCGGTCAGCGCACGATCGGAGCCGAAACCGTGCTGGCTGTGCTGGGATGATCGAACAGGCGCATTCGGCTCGCCGCCGTCGGCCGCGTTCGGTCCGGTTGCTGCCGAGCATCGTCACCATCCTCGCGCTGTGCTCGGGGTTGTCGGCGGTGAAGTTCGGGCTCGACGGTGAACTCGGCATCGCGCTGGCCATGGTCGGTGCCGCCGCCGTGCTCGACACCCTCGACGGCCGCTTGGCGCGCATGCTCGACGCCACCTCCAAGATGGGCGCCGAACTCGACTCGCTCTCCGACGCCATCTCCTTCGGCGTCGCGCCCGCGCTCGTCCTCTACGTCACGCTCCTCGACGGGTACAGCGCGGGCTGGATCATCGCCCTGATGTACGCGGTGAGCCTGGTGCTTCGCCTGGCCAGGTTCAACACCCTGCTCGACGACGATTCCCGCCCGAACTGGGCGCGTGAGTACTTCACCGGTGTGCCCGCGCCCGCGGGTGCCCTGATCGCGCTGGTCCCGATCGCGCTGAAGGTGCAGTTCGGCGACGGCTGGTGGGACAGCTTCACCTTCGTCGCCGTGTGGACGACCTTCGCCGCGCTGCTGTGTGTGAGCACCATCCCGACGCTCGCCATGAAGTCGGTGTCGGTGGCACCGCAGGCCGCCGCCGGTCTGCTGGTGCTCGTCGCCGTCGCGGCCGCGCTGCTGGTGACCTACCCGATCGTGCTGCTGCTGATCCTCGTCGCGCTGTACCTCGGTCACATCCCGTTCGCCTGGCGCTCGGCGCGCTGGGTGGCGGCGCGACCGGAGACCTGGCAGCACAAACCCGCCGAGCGGCGCGCCCAGCGGCGCGCGCAGCGGCGGATGCCGCAGATCCGTCGTCCGGCGATTCGCGGGTCGGCGCGGTTGCGGTTACGTCGTCCACGCGAGGACTAGCTTCCCGGCGAGACGCCGCCCACATCCTGCTGATCGCCGGGCTGGGCGGGCGGTACCGTAGCGCCACTACGGCAAGGGAGCGCGGGTGGAATCGGACGGGATCACGGAGTTCTCGCGGCATCGGCCGAGGTTGTTCGCGCTGGCCTACCGGATGTTCGGTGCTGCGAGTGAGGCCGAGGACGTCGTGCAGGAGGCCTACCTGCGCTGGGCCGCCGCCGACCGATCCGCGATCGACAATCCTGAGGCGTGGCTCACCACCGTCACCGTGAACCTGTGCCGCACCGAGCTGGCCTCGGCACGTGCCCGGCGCGAAACCTACGTCGGCCCGTGGTTGCCCGAGCCGGTGCCTTCGGGGGAATTCGGTCCGCTGGAAACCGTCGAGGAACGCGAATCGGTATCGCTGGCGCTGCTCACCGCGATGGAACGGCTCAACCCGGTAGAGCGTGCGGTGTTCGTGCTGCGCGAGGCGTTCGGCTACCCGCACGCCGAGATCGCGGCGATGCTCGACCTCACCGAGGCCAACTCGCAGCAGATCCTGCACCGGGCCACCACCCGGGTGCGCGGCGGGAAGCGGCGCTACCCGGCGCCGAACGAGCAGGTGCGTGCCCTGTTCGAGCGATTCATGTCGGCCGCCGCCACCGGTGATGTCGCCGGTCTGCGCGCCATGCTCGCCGCCGACGTGGTGAGCATGGCCGACGGCGGCGGCAAGGTGACCGCCGCCCGCCGCCCGGTGACGGGTGCCGACCAGGTGTCGCGTTACCTCGTCGGGCTCACCAAGTTCCTCACCCCGGCAACGACTTTCGCCTTCGAGGAGGTGAACGGCGAGCTGGCGTTGATCGTGCGGGCCGACGGCGTGCGGGCCAGTTCGGTCATGTTCTTCGAGGTCGACGACGCCGGGCTGGTCGACGAGGTGCTCATCGTGGTGAACCCGGACAAACTGCACCGATTCGAGGCGTGAGCCGGATCACTGGCGCGCCCTGTCAGGAAAGCGGGGGCTGTCCGGTCTGGAGGGTGTCGGCACATCGAGAGGAGCCACACCATGACCGGTCAGCATCGGATCGTCGTTCTCGGCGCGGGGTACGCGGGTCTCGCGGCGGCCCGCCGTTTGGCCCGCACATCGCGTGACACGAGGATCACCGTGGTCGATTCCCGCGCCGAGTTCGTCGAGCGTGTGCGGTTGCACCAGGAGGCGGCGGGGCAGCGAATCAAGCGCTGGGAGCTGCGGAAGTTGTTGGAGCGCAAGGGGGCGGAGTTCGTTCAGGCGAGAATCTCGGGTCTCGACCCGGTGACCAAGCAGGTTCACCTCGAGGAGCTTGCCGGCTCACCGGGGCGACTGCTCGACGGCGGCACCTCGGTGGGGCAGGCCGGCCAGTCCGATCAGTGGTCGGGCGACGGCACACCCGAAGGCGCTGGTCGTCGGCAGGCCTCGGACATCGGTGAATGGTCACTCGCCTACGACACGTTGGTCTACGCGCTCGGTAGCGCGGCCGATCGGTCGGGTGCGCCGGGCGTGGCCGAATACGCGCGCTCTGTCGCGACGCCCGAGGATGTGCGTGCCCTGCCCGAGGGACGGGTCGTTGTGGTCGGCTCCGGGTCGACGGGCATCGAACTGGCGGCGGAACTCGCCGAATCGCAACGGTATTCGGCGGTGACGCTCGTCGGCGCCGATGAGCCGGGCGCCTGGCTGTCGGCGCGTGCCGTCGAGAGCATCCGCGCCACGCTCACCCGGCTCGGGGTGGAGATCCGGTCGTCGGCGAAGGTCGTCGAGGTGCTGCCGACGGGTGTGCGGCTCGCCGACGACACCGTCATCGAAGCCGAATCAGTGGTCTGGACAGCGGGTTTCACCGTTCCCGATCTGGCCCGGAGCGCCGGTCTCGCGGTCGACGAACACGGCCGCATCCACACCGACGCGACCCTGCGCTCGATCTCCCATCCCGACATCTACGCCGCCGGCGATGCGGCGCTGATCGCAGGGCCGGGCGATCGTCCGCTCCGAATGGCTTGTGCCACGGCTATTCCCGCAGGTGGTTACGTGGCCCGGGCAATTGTCGCCCGTGCCAAGGGTGTCGAGCCGGAGCCGATGAACTTCCGCTACCAGCTCCAATGCCTCAGTCTCGGCCGCCGCGATGCCGTCATCCAGGTGCTCAATGCCGACGACACTCCCGGAGCGCGCGTGATCCGGGGCCGCACCGGTGCGGTGGTGAAGGAACTGATCGTGCGCGGTGCCGGAATGGCGGTCGGCCTGCGCTGACAGCCGCAACCATCGCCATGTCAGATGCTCGACGCTGAGGTCCTGCCGGCTCGAGAGTCGGCGCGCACGGCACTTCGCGCCACGGCGGTGATCCGCCAGGCCCACGGGGCGAGGGCGATCAGGGTCAGTAGCGCGAGCCACGGCAGGCGCCACCACCAGCGCAATTCGTAAGTGGCGGAGGGTGGTTCGGTGACGAGGGGTCGGGCGGTGGACGACCAGGCGACGAAGGCGTCGCCGATCGGGACCAGGCCGAACGCGTAACGTTTCGACCTGGGCAGGTCGATCGGCAGGCCGAGTAGTTCGCCTTCGGCGGCGAGGGCTCGGGCCAGGGCGTCGTCCCCGTTGACGCGGGCGGCGCCCTGGGCAACCACCGTGGCCGACAGGCTGATGCCCGCGATCAAGGGCCCCGAGTCCACATCGCCGCTGCCGTCCACGCCGTGTGGATATTCGCGTATCGCGGGCCCGAAACCGCCAGGGTGCGAGAGGAATCGGTTGCGGAACACCGAGTACTGTGCTCGCGCGAATTCCGGATCGATCTCCGGCAGGAACCGATGAATCACCGACTGGGAGGTCGCCCTCGAGCCCGTGCTCATCGAGCCGTCCCCAGCGGAAACCTGGTGGGGGAGCAGGCCTGTGGATGGGTCGAGGCGTGATCAGGCCTGATCCAGCCACCGCTCGATCACCGCCGAATGGCGCGCACCGAACAGCTTGTCGTGCAGCCGAAGTGAGGCGATCGCGACCGTGGAGTCCACCGGCCACGCCTGCCCTCGATACGCCTGCAGAAACGGAGTGTCGGATGCCGCGAACGCCTGCGCGATCTCCTGGCTGTGCTCGGAAAATCGTTGAACCTGAGCGGAGTCGGACGAGTCGAGCGACAGGATCGCTCCGCGTAACCAGTTCGTCCACCCCGCCCAGAAGATCCCGTAGGCGGGCCGCAATTGCGGACTGAACACGGCCCGCCCCTCCTCGGACTCCAGTCGCGCCAGTGCCCACCGCGATTCGCGCACGGCCTGCGAACGCAGTCCGGGCTCCGCGTGCGCAGCCTGCACCCAGGCCAGTCCGTAGAGCGCGTTGGAGAACAGATGCCCCTCCGGAAACTGTTGCTGCGCTGCCGTATCGGCGCCGTCGTCCAGGGCCGCGCGCAGAAACGACAATTGCCGTTCCGTGGAGCCCGGTATTTCCCCGGCTCCTGGCTGTGGCAGCAGGAAGCGTCCCGCCGCGATCAGGCAACACGCGGTCACCACTATTCCCGCGACCCGCAGGATCCACCCCGAAACTCTCCCCACACCGCCAGTCTGCCATCAACGGATCGTCAACTAGGGGTTGACGAGGCCGATATCGTCAACTTAGAGTTGACGCATGAGCACACCGAACATCCGCCTCGACGATCTGATCGACGGCATCAAGAAGGCCCGCCCCGACAACGTCCTCGAACAACTCACCGACGCCGTCGTCGTCGGCGATCACATGGGCGAGGTCGCCGACCACCTCATCGGCCACTTCGTCGACCAGGCACGCCGCTCCGGCGCCTCCTGGACCGAGATCGGCGCCAGCATGGGCGTCAGCAAGCAGGCCGCGCAGAAGCGGTTCGTCCCCAAGCAGCCCGGCGACGCCGCCGCCATGGACCCGCAGGCCGGTTTCGCCAAGTTCACCCCGCGTGCGCGGCAGGTCGTCGTCGATGCGCAGGACTCGGCGCGGGCGGCGGGCAACGACCAGATCACCCTCGGGCATCTGATCCTCGCCCTCATCGGCCAGTCCGAAGGTCTCGCGGCCAAGGCGATCGAGGCCCGCGGTGTCGAACTCGACGCTGTTCGCGAGGCGGCCACCGCAGGGCTGCCTGGCGCCGCGGACGAGGTGCCCGCGCTCATCCCCTTCGACGGGGAGACCAAGAAGGTGCTGGAGCTGACGTTTCGCGAGGCTCTGCGGCTCGGTCACAACTACATCGGCACCGAGCACATCCTGCTCGCGCTGCTCGAGCACGAGAACGGCTCGGGCGTGCTCAGTGACCTCGGCCTGGACAAGGCTGTTGTAGAGGCCGACCTCGTCGCATTGCTCGAACAGTTCCTCGCCGCCAAGGGTGATTCCTGACCGTCGGTCGTCTCCGGTGCGGTGCGCCCGTGCCGGAGGCGACCTTGCACTCTCGTCACTCGAGTGCTAAAAATGGCCTTGGCACTCACGTCTGTTGAGTGCCAGGTCGGGACGGTGAGATCGGGTTCCATCGACACCCTCGGTCGTCCGTCGCGGGCACCGCACCTGGCCAGCGTACTTGGGGACGATCCAACCTGTGGTCGTCTCGTGTGTCAGCCATAGACATGTGGAGGATCTCAACGCAATGGCCAAGACAATTGCGTACGACGAAGAGGCCCGTCGCGGTCTCGAGCGGGGTCTGAACGCCCTCGCCGACGCTGTCAAGGTGACGCTGGGCCCGAAGGGTCGCAACGTCGTGCTCGAGAAGAAGTGGGGCGCCCCCACGATCACCAACGATGGTGTGTCCATCGCCAAGGAGATCGACCTCGAGGACCCGTACGAGAAGATCGGCGCCGAGCTGGTCAAGGAAGTCGCCAAGAAGACGGACGACGTCGCCGGCGACGGTACGACCACCGCTACCGTGCTCGCCCAGGCGCTCGTGCGTGAAGGTCTGCGCAACGTCGCGGCCGGCGCGAACCCGCTGGGCCTGAAGCGCGGCATCGAGAAGGCCGTCGAGGCCGTCACCGCCAAGCTGCTCGACTCCGCCAAGGAGATCGACACCAAGGAGCAGATCGCCGCCACCGCGGGTATCTCCGCCGGTGACCCGGCCATCGGCCAGCTCATCGCCGAGGCGATGGACAAGGTCGGCAAGGAAGGTGTCATCACCGTCGAGGAGAGCAACACCTTCGGGCTCCAGCTGGAGCTCACCGAGGGTATGCGCTTCGACAAGGGCTACATCTCCGGTTACTTCGTCACCGACCCCGAGCGTCAGGAAGCGGTCCTCGAGGACCCGTACATCCTGCTCGTGTCGTCGAAGATCTCGACCGTCAAGGACCTGCTGCCGCTGCTGGAGAAGGTCATCCAGGCCGGCAAGCCGCTGCTGATCATCGCCGAGGACGTCGAGGGCGAGGCCCTGTCGACCCTGGTCGTGAACAAGATCCGTGGCACCTTCAAGTCCGTCGCCGTCAAGGCGCCCGGCTTCGGTGACCGTCGCAAGGCCCAGCTGGCCGACATCGCCATCCTCACCGGTGGCGAGGTCATCAGCGAAGAGGTCGGCCTGTCGCTGGAGACCGCCGGTCTCGAGCTGCTCGGCCAGGCGCGCAAGGTCGTCGTCACCAAGGACGAGACCACCATCGTCGAGGGCGCGGGCGACGCGGAGGCCATCAAGGGCCGCGTGGCGCAGATCCGCACCGAGATCGAGAACTCGGACTCGGACTACGACCGTGAGAAGCTGCAGGAACGTCTGGCCAAGCTGGCCGGCGGCGTCGCGGTGATCAAGGCCGGTGCCGCCACCGAGGTCGAGCTCAAGGAGCGCAAGCACCGCATCGAAGATGCCGTGCGCAACGCCAAGGCCGCCGTCGAAGAGGGCATCGTCGCCGGTGGTGGCGTGGCCCTGCTGCAGTCGGCGCCCGCCCTGGACGACCTGAAGCTGACCGGTGACGAAGCCACCGGTGCCAACATCGTGCGCGTCGCGCTGTCGGCCCCGCTGAAGCAGATCGCCTTCAACGCCGGCCTCGAGCCCGGCGTGGTCGCCGAGAAGGTCTCGAACCTGCCCGCGGGTTCCGGCCTGAACGCCGACTCCGGCGAGTACGAGGACCTGCTGGCCGCCGGCGTCGCCGACCCGGTCAAGGTCACCCGTTCGGCGTTGCAGAACGCGGCCTCCATCGCGGCCCTGTTCCTCACCACCGAGGCCGTCGTCGCCGACAAGCCGGAAAAGGCGGCCCCCGCGGCCGACCCCACCGGCGGCATGGGCGGCATGGACTTCTGATCCCCTGATCAGCTGATCCTCGCAAGGCTCGAAGGCCGGTCCACCTCACGGTGGACCGGCCTTCGTCTGTGCATTACCCGGGCACCTCATAGCCGGATCTGGTATGCCGTCGATGACGAGCGACAGACGTTGTGGATCACCCATGCCGGCACGGGTCATCCAAAACAGACGGATCGGCGAAGGTAGTGCTCGCAGTGACTTTCGCTGATCAGCCGACCGGCGTCAGGCGGAGGCGTTCGGCTAGTTCGTTGAAGATGTAGAAGTTGGGGATGGTGTTGACGGGGGCCAGGGACATCCACATGCCTGCGACTTTGAGGCGGATGTGGCCGCTGCGGGCGTCGATGAGTTGGATGTTGGTCCAGGGGAAGGGTTCGCCCTTGTAGGTGAGGGCGTCGAGGGAGAGGCCGAGGTCGCCGAAGTTCACGGTTTCGCCGTTGTCGATGGCGGCGACGGCGAGGGGGAGTTGGGTTGCGGTGACGGCGGATTGGATGGCGCGTGCCCATTCGCGGGCGCGGGCGAATCCCTCTTCATCGATTTCGGCGCGGCCCGCGGGACCGGTGAGTTCGAGGCGGTAGACGACGGGAACCGTGTCGTGGAAGGGGATTTCCTCCTGCCGCACCTCGGTGGTGTCCCACCGGAATCCGGCGACGCGCTGACCCGAGTGGTACACCGTGACCCCGTATTCGAACAGGTCGATGCGGGCGGCACGGTTCTGCCGGTTGATGATTCCGCGCCGGAAGGCGAGCATCACCGGGACCGCCGCGATCATGAGCAGCGCGACGGCACCGGGCCACGCGCCGACGATCAGGCAGATCACCCCGATGAACGCGATGCAGCCCGCGACGATGCCACACCCGCGCACGAAGGTGTCGTCGGCCGGAGTGGCCAGGAAGGTGTCGCGGTGCGCACCGAGCTGCTGGTACTCCGCCATGAGGTGTATCAGCTGGGTCAGCGGCACGGGGTGGCGAGCCTCGGCTACGGTCTCCGGCCTGTTCGGAGTGATCACTTGTCCCTCCATGAGGCGTTTCATCCGCGGCGAAGCGTATTCGACCGGCGCAGATAACGCCACCTGTGGGGCGCTCGGAATCCGCCCACGACCGGCCTGGACACGCTCCATACGCATGCGTATGGTTTGCTGCAGGGGCACCGCTGAGAGGTTGGATGAATGATCCGCAACATTCACGAGCGAACAATTCAGGCACCGGCCGCACGGGTCGGCGAACTGCTCGACAAAGTGGCGATTGCGGGAAACCCGTTGTGGCCCACCGAGAAATGGCCACCGTTGGAGCTGGACGGCCCACTGGCCGAAGGCGCGACGGGCGGCCACGGTTCCACTCTCTACACCTGCACCGCCTACCGCCCAGGTGAATTCGTCGAGTTCACCTTCACGCCCGGTTTCCTGCTCGAGGGCACCCACACCTTCGAGGTGATCGGCAAAGGCACGTCAAGCGCCCTGCGCCATGTGATCTCGGCCGAAACCCGAGGCGTATCCGGATTCCTGGGTTGGCACCTCGCCATCCGACCACTGCACGACGCCTTGCTCGAGGAACTACTGGACAACGCCGAAACCGCCGTCGGCGCACCGCCCGCACCGTACCGATGGCCGCTGCGCGCCCGGCTGCTCTACTGGACTTTCGTCAAGCTCGGCCTCGACTGACTACACCAGCCGTTCGAGAATCGAATCGACCAATTCGCTGGTCGCGGGCAGGCTTTCGGGCGACACCCGCGCCAGCTGATTGATCCCGTGATAGATACCGACGGCCACCGCCGCCCGCGTATCCGCCTGTTCCGCGGCCACTCCGAGCAGGCGCAACTGCGCGGCCACGTACTCGATCCGCCGCGCCGCGACCCGTCGCATGGCAGCGGCGACCGCCGGCTGGTCGATGGCGGCGAGCAGCGCCAGTTCCTCACGGCCCTCGGTGGCGTAATCGATGACATCGGTGAACAGCACCCGTAGCCGCTGCGCCGGGTCGGTGAGCTTGTCCAGCGCGGCGATCACCGCGTCGGTGCCCGCGCGTTCCCAGTGCGCGAGGACGGCGTCGACGAGGGCCGGGCGGTCCTTGAAATGCCAGTAGAAGCTGCCCTTGGTGGCGCCGAGACGTTTGGCGAGCGGCTCGACGGCCACACCGGCCAGACCGTTCTCGCCGAGGGCGACGATCGCGGCGGCGACCCAGTCCTCGGCGCTGAGCCTGCGAGCGGAGGGTGACTTCACAGCCATACGCTATCGAATGGCCGCGCTAGGCTCGAGTGGTGGAGTTTCTCGACGAAGGCGCGGGCCCGGCGATCGTGTGCGTGCACGGGATCCCGGGTTCGGTCGACTGGTTCGGCGCGGCCGCCGAGCGGCTGACTCCCCGTTTCCGGGTGATCCGGGTGGACCTTCGCGCCGCGCCGGAGGATTTCGCCGCCCCGGCTAGATCGGCGCCCATCGCGGCCCTGCTCGCGGAGCTCGACCTGTCCGATGTGACGGTGGTCGGCCATTCGTTCGGCGCGGAGATCGCCCTCGAGCTGGCAGCGCTGCCCCGGGTGACACGGGCGGTGGTGGTCGGGCAGAGCCCGGACTACACCGCCGCGCGGATTCCGGCGTTCGCCCGGTGGGTGGTCCGCCCGTGGTCGGTGCGGCTCGCGCAACGGTGGACGCCGGGTTTCGTGATCCGCCAAGGTAATCGGACGTTGTTCGCGCCGCGGTTCCGCTATGCGTCGGTGCCCGGTCTCGCGGAGGCGGTCGTGCGCGACTTCCGGTCGGCGGCGCCGACGGGCCTGGCCTATGCCGTCGGTGCCCGCGCCGACGACTTCGCCGCCCGGCCGCTCGATGCCAGGGTGGCGGCGCTGGACGTACCGGTGCTCGCCGTGCACGGCCGCCACGACCACCTCTACGACGCCACCGCCACCCTCGCGCGGTTCGCCGCCGCCGGGGCGCGCACGCATCTGGTCGAGCACGCCGGGCATTCCCCGCAGGTCGAACAGCCCGACGAATTCGTCACTGTGCTGGAGGAATTCGTGCGGTCAGAACCCGTCGATCGCTGACACCACGAACGGCCCCGGCTTCTCGTCGTTGCCCATCGGTCCGCCCTTGTCGAATTGCGACGACACGATCAGCGCCCGGTCCCCGGAATGCACCATCGTGGTGGGGATGCTCAGTGCCGGGTCGTGGAATTCGCGTTCCCGCGTGGCCGCACCGCCGTGGTCGGTGACGGTCCAGCGGCTGATGGTGTTGTCGGTGTTGTGCACCACCCACAGCGTGTCGCCGCGCAGTTCCAGGCCGTCGCCGTTGCGCACGGTGCCGCCGGTCAGTGTCACCTCGCGAATCGGCTCGGTGCCGGTGAGATCGATCCGGTACAGCTCGCCCGCCGACATCGCGACGACGAGCAGGTAGGTGCCCGCCTCGTCGGCGACGATCCCGTTGAGCTCGAAGGTCTTCGGGTCGCGTGGTCCGAGGACCGGTGCGAGGTCGGCGGCGACGGTGAGTTCGCCCCGGCCTTCCGTGGCGTTCGCGAGGGTGGCGCGGTAGACGACATTGCGGATGCTGTCGGTGAGGTAGGCGCTGCCGTCGGCGCCGAAGGCGAGGTCGTTGACGAAGCGCGGTCGGTCGTCCGGGGCGTCGAACCGGGCGAGCAGGGCACGAGAACCGGTGTCGTACACCATGACTCCCGCGGTCGAGTCGATCACCCACAGCCTGCCGTCGCGGTCCACCCGTAGTCCGTTTGTTGTCTTGCGGCCGTCGGCGCCTGCCGGAAGGAACACCTCGGCCGTCGCCGCGTCCGCTCCCGCGCGGTAGACGGTGCCGTCGGCGTAGGAGCCGACATAGCTGGTGCCGGTGCGTGGATCGAGCGCGATGCCCTCGGGGTAGACGGCCGCGCCCGGCAGTCCATATGCGGTGCTCAGGACCGGTAACGGGGCCGGATCGTCGGTACCGCAGGCGGTGAGCGCGAGGCAAGTGGCGGCCATCGCGAGGGTCCTGATCATGATTATGCCTCTCGTTCATGTAATTCAACACATCATTGAACGAGCAGAAATCTAGATTAGAGTTCTAATGATCGTCAAGGGTGATACTTCGAAATGGGCGGATACCATGCAGCCATGACGTCCATGCCCTCGACCGAGAGGCTGGGCACGTTCCTCAAGCGTGCCGAGCAAGCCATGATCGCGGCGAAAACAGCCGCGCTCAAACCGGCCGGGCTGACGGTTCCGCAGTTCAGCGCACTGATGTACCTCGCCGAGAACCCCGGTATCTCGGCTGCCGCTCTTGCCCGGCTGGCAGGGGTGACGCCGCCGACGATGAACACCGTCCTGACCAATCTGGTTGACCGCGGCCTGGTCGAACGCTCACCGCACGAGTGGCACCGGAACGTCCTCGAGACGCGGCTGACCGAGGCGGGCCGAGAGGTCACCGAGGCGGCCGACGCGCGCGCGATCGCGGTGGAACGCGCCGCGGCCGCTCACTTCACCGCCGAGGAGTTCGCCACGCTGACCGCACTGCTGACCCGCACGGCACAGGCTTTCGAGGAAGTCCGCAAGGATCTTCCGTAGCAAACGCGAAGAGCCCGCCGGAGGGGTCCGGCGGGCTCTCGTGGTCGAGCGGGTCAGCGTTCGGCCGCGGCCTTGATCTTGCGCAGCGTCTCGTGCATGCCCGAGACGAGATCGGCCTCGAACTTCTCCTCGCCACCGGCGAGCTTGATCACCGGGCCCATCCAGCCGGGAATTCCCTTGGGGTCGAGGGTGCGTCGCTCGACGAGGCGGGTGCCCGCGGCGGTCGGCGCGAGCTCGTAGCTCCACACGGTGTGGTTCTCGTTCATCCGGAACGCCAGCGCGGTGTTGGGGACGAACCGCACGATGCGCGAGCTGGTCGGCCAGACCTTCCAGCCGTCGCGGTTGAAGTTGATGGTGCGCGCCCCTTCGCGAACCCCGCCGATCGCCAGCATCTTGACCGTGGTCGGGCTGAACTCCGACATCCGGTTCAGGTCCGCGAGAATCGACCAGACCTTCTCCGGCGATGCGGCGATGTCGATACTTGCTTCGAGATTGTTCGGCAACGGTGCCTCCGGGGTGTGCGTGACGTACGGTCACACCGAGCATAGGGTCGCCACCCGCCAGAGCCCTCCGTCCACAGTCGGATTTTCCGCCGCCCCGGTTTTCGGGGGCTTGTGGGTCCTCACAGAAAAGTGGGGGAAATTCCTTTAAAACACCTCCTATTCACATTCGCCTTCGGTATCGTCCGAGACGGCAAATCGCCAGTGACAGAAGGTCACAGAGTGTCAACTTGGAGTGCACCATGCTTTACAACATCACCGAGTCCAACTCCGGCAGCAGCGGCGACGGCGGCATCCTCGCCCTGCTGATGAGTCTGCTCACCAGCTCGATGAGCACCGGTTCGGCCCAGACCTCCGGTAACTGAGCGCATCTGAAGCAAACTTCCGGCTAACGCGCGGTAAGCCGGGAGGGCTGTCGTTGGGCCCGATCCATGACGAGGGGATCGGGCCCTTCGGTATTGTCAGCGACAATGTCACAGGATGCGAATACGGGACGAATGTATGCCGGGCAGCCCGTAGAGGACCGGCAACGCCAGCGGCGTGCGCGTTTTCTGGAGTCAGGCCTGACGGTCTTCGCGCGCGACGGGTACGCCAACAGTTCGGTCGGTGCCATCTGTAAGGACGCCGGACTGTCGTCGCGGCAGTTCTACGAGGAGTTCACCGGCCGCGAATCGCTGCTACTCGAGCTGTACGAGCAGATCGACCGCGAATCCCGCGAGGCGGTGGCTACCGCCCTCGCGGCGAAGAGCGACGCCAGCGCGATCGACCAGATCGACGCGGCCGTGCGCGCTTACGTCGAGACCATCGGCACCGATCCGCGCAAGGCGCGGGTGGCGCTGGTCGAGGTGGTCGGCGCCGGACCCAAGGTCGAGAAGTTCCGCCTCGAGCTACGCCGGGTGTGGGGTTCGCTGCTGGCAGGCGCCGCCGAGGACGCGGCCATGCACGGCGAAATCCCGTCCGGCGACTACGAGTTGCGGGTGCTCGCCATCATCGGCGCGGTGAACTATGTGGTCGACGGCTGGAGCGGTGCCGATCCGCGTCCGCCGCTCGACGATGTGATCCAGGTGCTGAGCCGGGTGATTCTCGGCGCGGTCGGGGCTTGATGGCGCGGGTCGAGACCGTCCCGATCCAGGTGCCCGACGGCACCACCCTGCCCGTGCGGCTGATTCCGGCGCGCGGGCCGCACCGCCATCCGGTGACCCCCGACGCCCCGCGTCCGGTGATCGTGATCGTGCCCGGTCTCGCCGTGCCCGGTGAGTTCTACGAATACTTCGCCCACCAGCTGTCCGGGCGCGGATTCGATGTGGCCATCGGTGAATTGCGTGGTCAGGGCGGTAGTACTCACCGTCCCGGTGCCGAAAGTACCTACGGTTACCACGAATTGGTCGCCGTGGATTTTCCGGCGATGCTGCAGGTGGTGCGGCACCGTTTCCCCAGCAGCACCCCGTACCTGCTCGGGCACAGCATGGGCGGCCAGCTGTCGGTGCTCTACGCGGCCCGGGTGCGCGGCAGGCTCGGCGGACTGATCCTGATCGCCTCCGGCACACCGTATTACCGCGGCTACCGGGGCGTGCTCGGCCCGGGGATGCTCGTCGGCACGGCCGCGGTGGCGGTCGCGTCGAATCTCGCCGGCTTCTGGCCGGGTGACATGCTGGGCAAACGGGCATACGGCCGCCAGTCCAAGGTGCTCATGTCGGACTGGGCCCGCCTGGCCCGGACCGGCCGCTTCGTTCCGGTCGGCGCCGATATCGATTACGAGGAACGTGTCGCGCGGCTGAAGTTCCCGGTGCTGTCGATCACCATCGAGGGCGACGAGATGACCCCGCAGACCTCCGCCGACCATCTGCTGAGCAAGATGCCCGCCGCCGAGATCACCCGCCGGTTCGAGCCGGAACCGCTGGGCCACAACGGCTGGATCACCAACCCGGACTCGACCGTCGACGCCGTCGAGAAGTGGCTGCGCGACCGCTGAGACGCGGACACAGACGATCGAATCGCACGGGAACAAAACCGGTTCGCTGAATACATATATTCGTCATACTGGTCCATATGCGACGAATGGAGAATCGGTGACCGACCCGGGTTCGGCGGTGCTCGTGCGTGCGCTGGCGGCCGACGCCTCGCACACATCCGAATCGGTGCGGGCGGTGACGGCGCGGCTCATCCGCGACGGTTCCCTCGCCGAGGGGATCCGGTTGCCGACCATCCGGGAACTGGCCCAGCACTGCGGTCTGAGTACCCGTACGGTCGTCGCGGCCTGGGGTGAGCTGCGCAAAGAGGGGCTCATCGCCACCAATCGCCGGGGCGGCACCGTGGTGGCCGCGGCCGGGGGAATGCCGCTGGGGCGCCCGCTCGCCGAGCGCGACCTGCTCACCGGCAGCCCCGATTACGCCCTGCAGCCCGACCTGGCACCCGCGATGCTCGCCGGGCTGCACACCGACGACCTGAACCGTCCCGGCCGCGACTACATCACCGACCGTCTGCGCACGGCGGTATGTGACGGCTGGCCCTTCCCCGCCGAGGCGTTCGTCGCGGCGGGTGGCGGCTCGGAGGGTTTGTTTCTCGCCGTGGACGCGGCGGCCCCGGACGGCGCGCTCGTCGCGGTGGAGGAACCGGTGATGCCAGGTTTCCTGGATACGCTCACCGAGGTCGGGTATCGGGTGATCGGGATCGCCGCCGACGAACAAGGGGCGCTGCCGGATTCGCTGGCCGAGGCACTGCGCCGGAATCCGGCGGTGGTGGTGTTGCAGCCCGAAGGCGCGTACGCGACCGGCGGTGTGCTCTCGCCGCATCGGGCTGCGGAACTGGCCGAGGTGTTCGCGGCGGCGGAGGTGGAGCCGTGGATCGTCGAGGACGACGCGGTCGGACCGCTCGCCGCAGCGCAGGCACCCTCCCTGGGGAGCTGGTACCCGGAACGCTGTGTACGAGTACGCAGCTACTGCAAGGCCTTCGGGATGGATATCCGGACCTGCGTGATCGGTGGCAGTGCCGAACTGGTCGACCGCGCCATCCGGGCCAGGGTGCACGGTATCGCCGCGAACAGCCGGATCCTGCAGAACGCCCTCGCGCACTTGATCACCGATCCGGGCGCGGCCGCGCTCATCGACACCGCCCGCGAACGCTACGCCGCGCGGCGGGCGGGTTTGATCGCGGCACTGGCCGAACGCGGGGTGACCGCCGAGGCCGGGACGAACAGCCTGGTGGTGTGGGTCGAGGTCGCCGACGAACAAGGTGCGTTGCTCCGCTGCGCCCGGCACGGGGTCGTCGTCGGTTCGGCCACGCGATCGCATGTCGCGCCTGCGCGCGCTGCCATCCGGGTGGCGGTTCCCCAATTGCCCGACGATCCGCGACGGCTCGCCGAACTGGCGGCCCTGCTGGCGGACGCGGCTGCGTCGACCCACCGCGAATTCCTCGACTGACCTGTCCCGCGGACGGCTGGGCATCCGCCTGATGCAGCGCTCGATCGCGTCGCCGAGGGCTCGCGGACTGCTCGGGTCTCAGGCCGTCCCGATCGCCTGGTTCGTCGACAGGGCCGCGATCCGGGTCAGGCAGTCGAGGTATCGGGGGTGGTGGACGGCGAGCGGCACGTAGTAGAGCACGTCGGTGGCGACGGGTCGGTCCGGGTCCTCGGCGAGCCGGGCGGTGATCTGCTCGTTCGATCCGATGAGGATCCTGTTGTCCGTCAGATACTTTCGCAGGTCCGTGGGCTGCGGGTAGTAGCGTGAGCTCAGGGCGATGTCTGCCTCGAGGAGCGCGAGGGAATCGCGCTCGCTGTCGCCGGGGAGGACCGCCACATTCGTGCCGATCCGTGGTGTTCCCCGGGAGGCATCGAGGTAGGCGTCGACGAGTTCGGTGACACTGCCACCCGCGCGTGCTTGTGAATTGCCGTGTGGCAGCAGCCCGTCGCCTGCCACCGCTATCCGGCGGGCCGTGTCGATGTTCCCGGTGGACTGCCAGATCCGGGACCGCAGCGTGCCCGGCGGCGGGTAGAGGGCGATGTCGTCACCGACCTGTCCGCTGTCGAGGATGCGGTGGAGTTCGGCGACCCGCCGGGTGTAGATCGTCTCCCGTTCGGCGTCGGACACACCGAATCCCGCGTAACTGGTGGCGGAGTGCCCGAAACCGAGTCCCTTGCCGAGGCCGAGTTCGAGTCGTCCGCCGCTGAGCGCGTCGGTGACGGCCGCGTCCTCGGCGAGACGGACCGGGTGCTCGAAAGGCACTGTCACCACACCGGTTCCGAGCCGGACGCGATCGGTGTGCTGGGCAGCGGCCGCCACGAACGGGAACACCGAGGGCAGCGCCGCGTGATGGGCCTCGAAGTGCCGTGCGGCGAACCAGACGGTGCCGAAACCGAGGCGTTCCGCGTGCGCCGTGATTTCGATGGTGCGGCGGTACACCTCGGCAACTGGTGGGCCGCTGCGCAATTGGACGAACAGGGCGCGATTCACAGGCCGTAGTGCCCTCTCAGCGTCGTGGTCTCGTACTCGGTGCGGAACAGTCCACGTGCTTGCAACAGCGGGACGACGTGATCGACGAAAACGTCCAGCCCGCTGGGCAATTCGTCGAGCATCACGTTGAAGCCGTCGGCGGCGCCTTCGGTGAACCAGTCGGTGATGAAGTCGGCCACCTGCTCGGGCGTGCCGACGACCTTGGCGTGCACGCTTCCGGCAGCGAGAAGCCGTGCGGCGCCGCGGGTATCGGCGCCCGACGCGCGCACATTGTCGAGCAGGACCGCGCGCTGGCCGCGTGAGCCCGCGTCGCTGTTCTCGTCGGGGATCTTGTCCCACGGGAACGGGGCGTTCAGGTCGAGGTCGTCGGAGGAGACGCCGAGACGGTCGGCCAGGTTGGTCAGCTGCACGTCGTCGGGGATCAGGTCGATGAGATCGCGTTCGCGTTGCTTTGCCGCGGCTTCGGTCTCGGCGAGCACGATGATCAGGCCGGGAAGCAGTTTCACGCTGTCCGGATCGCGTCCCGCCGCGGCGGCGTGCTGTCGCAGTTCGGTGCGTCGCGTGGCGGCGGAGACGGGATCGACATGCGCGGAGTAGATCGCGTCGGCAGTCCTGGCGCCGAGCTCGACGCCGTGGCTCGACGCGCCCGCCTGGATCAGCACCGGTTTGCCGTGCGTCAGCGGCGGCGATTTCAGCGGGCCCGCCACCCGGAAGAATTTGCCCACATGATCGATCGGGCGGACCACTTCGGGATCGAGGTAGCGTCCGGTCACCTTGTCACCGACGAGTGCGTTCGCCGGGACCGAATCCCACAGCGCCGTGACGACCTCGAGGAATTCGGCGGCCCTGGCATACCTTTCGGCCTTCGGCAGCGCTTGGTCGAGGGAGTAGTTGCGGGCCGCGTTGTCGCCACCGGTGACCACGAAATTCCAGCCGACCCGCCCGCCTGACACCGAGGAGAGCGCGGCGAACGAGCGGGCCAGGTTGTAGGGGTCGTTGTAGGAGGTGGTCGCGGTGACGATCACCCCGATCCGGCTGGTGTGCGCGGCGAGGACGGCATGGGCGACGAACGGTTCGAGCAGGCGGCTCGGCGCGGTCCAGTCCTTGGCCTGGATATCGGGGGAATCGGCGAGGAATACCGCGTCGAGCAGGCCGCGCTCGGCGGTGCGTGCCACGTCGAGGTAGTGCTCGATCTCGACGAAATGGGCCGCTGGTTCCGGTGCGCGCCGCCACGGGCTGCCGATGGCGCCGCCGGGAATGAGATTCGCGTTGAGAATGACATGTCTCGGCATGAAAGATCCTAGGAATTCGTCAGGGCGACAGAGGGTTCCGTTGCGAGCGGACGGGCGGGATCGGCGACCCACTGCGACAGGGAGCCGGGATAGAGGGCGATCTCGATGCCGAGCGTCGCCGACACGAACACCTGTAGAGCCGCCGCCATCGCGCTGCCGCAATAGCTGGCGGCCGGGGTTCCGGCGTCGAGACCGAGGCGGTGGTAGCGGGCGCGCAGCGTTGCCTCGTCGAGAAGCAGTCCCTGGTCGTCGAAGTCGTCGAAGACCGGGGCGCTGATGGCGCCGGGAATATGCCCCGGATACTCGCCCCCACCGTGGAAGTGGGCCGGCGGGCGGGCATCGAGGAGAGTGCCGAGGCTGGGAAGCTCAGCGACACCGGCTGTTTCGATGACGGGCAGTGCTCCCGGTCGCGCGATGGCGGATGCGGCACGTGTTCCGGACGCATTGGGTTCGTTAGCGCCGTCGTTCCCGCGAGCGTCGTTCCCGCTGCCCTGTGTACTCGACGGCTCCCCGGGCCGATCCGAGGTGAGTCGGCCGCCCGCCGCCTGCCAGGCGCGTAGTCCGCCGTCGAGGATGCGGACGTCGGTCAGGCCGGCCCAGCGCAACACCCACCAGGCGCGGGCGGCGGCCACCGAGCGGTCGTCGTCGTAGACCACCACCGTGCTGTCGTCGTGAATTCCCCAGCGGCGCAGTGCATCGGTGAGGGCCTCCGCGTCGGGTAAGGGGCGGGCGCCGGAGTCGGCGGTCGGGGTACCGGACAGATCGGCGTCGACATCGGCGAACTGCGCGCCGGGGAGGTGTTCGCGCTGGTAGTTCGCGCGCTCCCCGGCCGTGCGGACGTCGAGCAGCACGAGCCGCGCGGGCGGGGCGTCACGCAGATCGGCTGCGGAGACGAGGTGGGCGGCACGGTCGCCGGGCATCGGGGTCCTTTCGCCGATTTCGGTGTGTTCGACCGGCCGAGAATATGTAGTCCGAGGGTGGGAACACATATTTGGAGTCCGCCTGACTTTTTGTGTTCCCGTGGGTGTTTGACCGACTTATGTTTCTCCCGCCGGGTCGTCGGAACCCGGGAGATGGGAGGTCGGCCGTGACAAGCCGGATCGTCGACGCGCAGTGGGTGCGGGATCGCCGTGCGGACGCCGTCGTCATCGAGGTGACCAACGCTCGTGGGCCTGCCTCCATCCCCGGTGCCCGCTCGGTCTACTGGAAAGACCTGCTCTGGGACCGGTCCCGTCGAGAGTTCCCTAACGCCCGAGAGCTGGCCGACCGTCTTCACTCACTAGGCGCCCACGCCGACGCTCCGCTCGTCTTCGCGGGGGACCCACCGCAATTCGCGGCTTACGCACTCTGGGTCGCCACCGCCGTCGGAATCGGAGGCGACCTGCGCTACCTCGACGGAGGCACCGCCGCGTGGCCGCACGACGGGCCGGTGATCGGCCTTGATCGGTCTGTCGGCGCTGGTAGCGGCAACCGAGTGGGTGCCGATGCCCCCGGCCAGCGGTGGGCACTGGACGCCGCGAGCGAGGGAAATGCTTCTCGAACGGCCGACGTTTCGCGCACACCGCTTCCCCTGACGTCGCCGCGGTTCGCCGAGGTGGTCGTGGGCAGGGAGCAGGTTCACGCCGCGATCGACTCGCCAACCGTGCTGCTGGACCTGCGCTCTCCCGAAGAGTTCGCGGGACTCCGTGTTTCACCGTCGTCGGAGCCGGTCGACCACGGCGCCGAGCGGCACGGACACATCCCCGGAGCGTTGAACCTGCCCGCACAAGACCTGCTCGACCCCGCGGGCCTGCTCCGGCCGACCGACGAAATCGCGACGCGCATAGCCGAACTCGGCATCGCCGACGCCGACGACATCATCGCCTACTGCCGGCTGTCCCACCGAGCCGCACTCGGCTGGTTGGTCTTCACCGACCTCCTCGGCGACCACCGCATCCGCGTCTACGACGGCTCTTGGACCGAATGGGGCAGCCTCGTCGGTGCCCCGGTGCACAACCCTGCCGACATCGGGGAGCTGACCTCATGACGACACCATCGAACACCGATTCATTGCGGGGAAACACGGCTTCACAGACGGTGACACCTCGCGGCCCCGAGGATGCGACGGCAGCACCGGTAGTTGCAGCTTCACACGCAGCGGGCACGACCCAGTCCGGAACAGAGCCGATGCCGGTCGCGTCGAGTGCCCCGGACACCACGTCGAATCGCCAGGATGCGGGGCCGACCAACGGGGCCGCCGCGCAAAGACGTGCGGGTTTCACCTCGCGTGAGAACCGCGGCCCGGCGAACAGACCGCAGATCGTGGCTCGGCGCATAGTCGGGGTGTTCCTGTCGGCCGCCGGAATGATGTGGGCAGCAGTCACTTTGGCGTTCCTGGCGGTGCATGTCGCACCGGGTGATCCGGTGACCGCGATCATGGGCGAGTCCAGTGATCCGGCCCTGCGGGAGCGGATCGAACGGGACTGGGGGCTGGATCGTCCGCTGATCGTGCAGTACGGCCTGCATCTGGGCCGGTTGCTGCACGGTGATCTCGGCTATTCGTATGTGCGCGGTGAACCCGTGGCCGACATCCTGTTCGGCGAACAGTTGGTGACCAGTGCGCAGCTCGCCGGGTTCGCGCTCCTGATCGCGGTGGTGCTCGCGCCGTTGCTAGCCGTGCTCACGGCAGGTCGGCGTGATGTGTTCAGCCGGGCGACCGCGACGCTGGAGGTGATCGTCGCCTCGGCGCCACCGTTCTGGACCGGTCTGGTGCTGATCTGGGTGTTCGCGTTCACGCTGAAAGTTCTTCCGGTGACCGCGGGCAACGAATTCCAGCGACTCGTCCTGCCCGCCGTCACCCTGGCTCTGCCGATCGCCGCTGTGCTCGCGCAGGTGATGCGGGAGGGGATCGAGCGCGCGCTGGAACAGCCGTTCGCCCTCACCGCCCGGTCGCGCGGGATCAGCGCCACCCGGTTGCGGCTGCGGCACGGGCTGCGGCATTCGCTGATTCCCGCCGCCACGCTGGCGGGCTGGGCGGTGAGCGGGCTGCTCACCGGGACGGTCGTGATCGAGGAGGTCTTCGGCCGGGCCGGTATCGGCCGGGAGACCATCGCCGCCGTCACCCATTCGGATGTGCCGGTAGTCCTCGGCGTCGCCCTGCTCACCGCCGCCATCTACCTCACCGTCACGGTCCTCGTAGACCTCGCCTACCTGTGGATCGACCCCCGCCTCCAGGAGCCGACCCCATGACCGACACCGCATCCACCCAACTGAAAGCCGCGAAGGTACCTCTCCCGACCGGCGGCGTCGACCCGACCGCCGGTGGTCCGTCCGATGCGCAGGACAGCGCGGTCGAGGCAGCCGACGTGCCTCGAGGCGTCTCCGAGAAATCCACCAACGGGTCGACATCGAAGTCGCGGACTTCGGTGGGCCAGAAGGAGACGCGCGGAAAGGTGCATGCCCTGCATCGGTTGGTCGCAGTCGCCTCGAAATGGCCGTTCGGCGTGACTGTTTCGGCCGCTGTGCTCGCGATGGCCGCCATCGCCGCACTCGCACCGGACCTGCTGTCGGGCAGCGACCCACTGCACACCGATCTGCTCGCCGCACACGAATCACCTTCCCTTGCGCACCCGTTCGGCACCGACCAGCTCGGCCGTGACGTGCTCACCCGCGTCGTGCACGGCGCTCGGCTGTCACTGTTCATCGGGGTGACCGCGACAGTGTTGGCGGTGGCCATCGGGGTGACGCTCGGATTGATCGCCGGGATCGGCAATCGGCTCGTCGATGCTGTCGCGTCGCGGGCGTTCGACCTGCTCGGGGCGTTTCCGGAGATCTTGCTCGCCCTGGTGCTCATCACGTTCACCGGTACCGGCACCGCCAACCTCATTCTCGCGATCGGTATCGCCGCCGCCCCTCGGTTTGCGCGGGTGATGCGGGCCGAGACCCGGGCGGTGCGTGGCAGTGAGTTCGTGGCGCAGGCGGGGCTGCTCACGCGGTCGCGGGCGCGGATCGTGGTCCGTCACATCCTGCCCAACGCGCTGCGCTCGCTGCCAGTGGTGGTGACTCTCGGGCTCGGCACGAGCATTCTCGGCGCCGCCGCGCTGAGCTTCCTCGGCTTCGGGCCGAAACCACCCGTGCCGGAATGGGGTTCGATGCTGGCCGAAGCGCACGGTGATCTGCGGATCGCGTGGTGGTCGGTCGTCTTCCCCGGTGCCGCCGTCACCGTCGTCGTCCTGGCGACGACCGTCCTCGGCCGCTACGCCGGCCACCGTTTCGAGCGAAGGGCGCAGCTGTGACCGACACCCTCATCCAGGTCCGGAACCTGCGCGTCGAATTCGACGGGCGTGCGGTGGTGCGTGGCGTCGACCTCGAGCTGCGCCGCGGCGAAATCCTGGCCATCGTCGGCGAATCCGGGTCCGGAAAGTCGGTCACCACCCGAAGCCTCGTCGGTCTCGCGGGCGGCCGGGTCAGCGCCGACCGGCTCGATCTGTTCGGCACCTCGGCCCTCGACCTCACCGACCGGCAGTGGCGTGGAATACGCGGCGCCCGAGTCGGTTTGGTGTTCCAGGACGCCCTGGTGGCGCTCGACCCGTTGCGCACCATCGCCGACGAGATCGGTGAGTCGCTCAGCGCGGTCCCGCGCAACCAGCGCAACGACCGCATCGACGGACTGCTGCGTTCCGTCGGCATCGCCGACCCGCAGGTCCGCAAGCGGCAGCGGCCGTTTCAACTCTCCGGCGGACAACGTCAGCGCGCGCTGATCGCGTCGGCGCTCGCGGCGGGCCCGGACGTGATCATCGCCGACGAACCGACCACCGCCCTCGACGTGACGGTCCAGAAGCAGGTGCTCGAGTTGCTGGCCGAACAGGTCGCGGGTGGTCGGGCCATGATCCTGGTCAGCCACGACCTGGCCGTCGTCGCCTCGATCGCGGATCGCGTCCTGGTGATGCGGGCAGGCGAGGTCGTCGAGGCGGGGCCCACCCGAGAGGTCATCGAGCGACCCCGGCACGAATACACCCGCGCGCTGCTCGCGGCCGTACCGCACGGCAGTGCCCGCGCGCGGGCCACCGAGCCGGTTTTCACCGCGGCGGGGCTCACGAAGTCGTACCGAGGAGTTCCGGCGATCTCCGATGTCTCCTTCGAAGTCGGTGCGGGTGAAGTGCTCGGCGTGGTGGGTGAATCCGGGTCGGGTAAGTCGACCGTGGCCAAGATCGTCACGGGGCTGATCGAGCCGGACGACGGCGAGATGCGTTTCGGTACCGAGCCTTTGACGCGCAAGACCCGCAAGCCGGGTGAGCTGGGACTCGTCGCGCAGGACTCGGTCGGTTCCTTCGACCCCCGCTACCGGGTCGGCGAGATCATCGCCGAGAGTGTCGCGCTGCGGGTGCCGCGCACCGAACGTCGAGCCGAGGTGCTGCGCTTGCTCGACGCCGTGCACCTGCCCGCCGACACCATCGACCGCCACCCACGCGAGCTGTCCGGCGGGCAACGTCAGCGGGTCAATATCGCCCGCGCGCTCGGTGCCCGCCCGCGCCTGATCGTCTGCGACGAACCGGTGTCGGCGCTCGACATCTCGGTGCAAGCCCAAATCCTCGACCTCGTCGCCGAACTCGCCGCCACCGAAGACGTGGCGATCGTGTTCATCTCGCACGATCTGGCCGTCATCCGGCAGATCTGTCACCGCGTGCTCGTCCTGAATCACGGCGTGGTCGTCGAATCAGGCACGGCCGACGACGTTTTCCACCACCCGTCCTCGCCCTACACCCAAGCCCTGCTCGATGCCGTCCCGCGACTGGCGGTCCCGGCTCCCACAGAAAGCTCCTCGCGTGCGTAATCGCCTCACCCGACTGTTCACCGCGCTGCTGCTGGCCACCACGCTGGCCGCCAGCGCCTGCGCCGCCGACCCCGAACCCGGTGGCGGCGGTGGTGGCCCGACCACCCCGCCGCAGGCAGGCGGCACCTTCACCATCGCCTTGCCCGCCTATCCGTCGCGCGGCCTCAGCCCGCACTACGGTGCGGCCTTCGACGCCTCCCAGGTGCTGCGCAACAGCTTCGACAGCTTGATCGCCGAGGACCGTGACGAACAGTTCCACCCCTGGCTGGCCACCGAATGGACCATCTCCCCGGACGGCCTGGTCTACGAATTCGCCCTGCGCAAGGACGTCACCTTCCACAACGGCGAGAAGTTCGACGCCGCGGCGGTGAAGGCGAATATCGACGCCTTGCGCAACCCCGACTACCCGTCCTGGACGGTGCTGGGCCTGCTGCAGTACTCGAGTGTGAGCGCGGTAGACGTGCTCGACCCGTACAAGGTGCGCATCACCCTGAGCACCCCGCGCGCCGATTTCCTGTCCACCCTCGGCGGACTCAGCGGCGCCATCGTCGCCCCGAGCAGTCTGAAGGCCGACAAACAGGCGCTGACCAGCGGTGCGGGCTTCGTCGGTTCCGGCCCGTTCGTGCTCGACAAAGTGGTGCAGGGCCAGGAACTGCGGTACCGGAAGAACCCCGCCTACAACTGGGCTCCCGCCACCGCGAAACACCAGGGCGCCGCCTACGTCGACGAACTGGTCGTGAAGTTCATCCCCGAGGCGGCCACCCGCGCCGGACTGCTGCGCAGTGGTGAGGTGAACGCCATCGGCACCGTGAAGGCCACCGATATCGGCCTGTTCGACGGTGTCGGCGGCTTCCAGTACGAGCAGATCGGTTCGGCGGCCTCGCCGTGGGTCATCATGCTCAACCTCACCCACGGCGCCACCACCGATGTGCGCGTGCGCCGCGCCATCGCCAAGGGTGTCGACATCGCCGCTGTCACCAAGAGCCTCACCAAGGACACCCAGCAGCGCGCGTGGAGCCTCATCTCCCCGGACAGCGCCTACTACGACCCGAAGTTCGAGAACAAGGGCGGCCCCGATCTCGCCGCCGCGAAAGCCCTTCTCGCGGAAGCCGGTTGGACCGGTACCGATGCCGAGGGTTACCGCACCGACAGCACCGGCAAGCGGTTGACCGTTCGGCTGGTCGCCACGAACCCCACCTACCCCGAGGACGATTTCCTGAAGGCCTGGCAGGCCGAATTGCGCCAGAACCTCGGCATTCAGGTGGAACTGCAATTCGTCGACAACGCCCAGATCTACCACCTGCTGGCCCGCAACGACTACGAGGCCTTCCCCCGTCAGGTCGGCGGCCTCGACCTGTCGCTGCAGTTCAACCGCGCCTACGGGTCGACCACTCCCGACCTGAAATACGGCCAGATCGACGGCATCACCATCGGCTCCATCGTCGGCGGCTCGAAACTGGCCGACCCGCAGGTGGACCGGTGGCTCGTCGACGCGACCAAAGCCACCGATCGCGAACAGCGCAAACAACTGTTCAACCGCATCACCGCCCACCTTCTCGACAATGCCGTCGCGATCCCCCTCTACACCGACCGCAACAGCGTCGCCGCCGACGCGACCGTGCACAACCCGACCTCGCTGTTCGATGCCCCTCGCAACAGCGTCAACGGCTGGGCCTACGACATCGCCGTCCGCTGACCAGCATCCTCCTCCCGGAAGGCTCGATCATGACCGTCGCCACCCCCACCCTCACCTTCGACCGCAATATTCCGCGCGGACTCGTGCACCGCGAATCCATCGCCGAGGTATTCCTCACCGACGCCCAACCCACCCCCGACGGCGCGATCTTCGCCGCCCAGCTACCGCGCAACCATTCCTATTTCAGCGATCATCGCGGCACTGCCACCACCTATGACCCGCTGCTGCTGATCGAGGTGTTCCGTCAGGTCGCCATCTATTACGCGCATTCCTTCGTCGGTGTGGCGCGCTCGGAGAAATTCATCTTCGGGTCCGCCGACTTCACCATCGCCGACGCCGACACCCTGCGCATCGGCCAGTGCCCCGGGCACTGCGTCATCGAGGCGCGCGTGATCGCCGACAAACGACGCGACGACCAGGTCATCGGGCTCACCCTGGAAATGGTCGCCGAGATCGAGGGCCACGAGGCGGCCCGGGAGATCATGGTCTACCAGTGGATGCCCGCGCCGGTGTGGAACCGGATCCGGGTGCGTGGGCGCGAATCGCTCGGCCTGCCCGCCGAGCCGAGTATTCCGCCCCAGCCGCCGGTCGCCCGGATGCGCCCGGGCTCGGTGGGCAGGCACAACCCGCGCAACGCCATCCTCGCCAACCCGGTGCTCACCGGGGAGGAACTGACCGCGCTCACCATCATCGACACCGATCATCCGTCGCTGTTCGACCACGCCCTCGACCATGTGCCCGGCATGCTGCAGTTCGAGGCGGCCCGGCAGGTGGCGATGGCGGCCGCCAACGCCGTTCTCGGCCTGGACACCAGCCGGATGGTGATGCACCGGCTCGGCATCGAATTCACCAAATTCGGGGAATTCGAACGGGATACGATCGCCCGCGCCACCGTCACCGGTGACACCGACGGCGCCCGCGCCCGGGTGAGCCTCACCCAGGGCACCGATGTGATCGCCGCCGGTGACGTGGAACTGCGTTTCCGTCCCGCCGACATCAGGACGATGGTCCAGTGAGCGCGCCGTTCGTCTGGTTCGATTTCGGCGGCGTGCTCTCCCCACCGCTCGACGAGCTGTTCCAGCGCTACGAACAGGTGGCGGGCATCCCCGTCGACCTGTTCAAACACGCGATCGCCGAGGTGGGCGCCCAGTACGGGCTGGCACCCCTTGCCCCGATCGAACTGGCCCTGCTCGACGAACGCACCTGGGTGGCGAAGCTGCACGCGGTGCTCCGGGCCAAGGCACCCGAGCTCGACTTGTCGCGCAGTGAACCGGATTTCGGCAGACAGTGGTTCGCCGATCACGAGGTGAACCACGCCGTCCGCGATTTCGCCATCGAGCTGGCCGGCGAAGGGGTCCGGGTCGGTGTGCTGAGCAACAACGTCGTCGAATGGGAGCCGTACTGGCGCACCATGATCGACCTGGACGACCACCTCAGCGCCCTGGTCGATTCGTGCAAGGTCGGCTTCCGCAAACCTGACCCGGAGATCTTCGCCCTCGCCGCGGAGACCGCCGGGGTCGCCCCGCAGGACAGCCTGCTCGTCGACGACCTCGCCGAAAACTGCGCGGCGGCAAGGGAAGCCGGGTGGACCGCTGTGCAGTACCGCGACGCCGACCAAGCCATCGCCGATGTGCGTAGGGCCTTGCGCGAGGCCCGATGATGCGACGGCCTCCCCATCGCCCGGCTGAAAGCTGTGCACACAGACACCTGGTAGCCACAACCACGGCCCGCGATCCGATCCTGCGCACGAGCGCTGAAGGCTCGAGCGGCCCGGTCCAGTGGTCTGTTCAGCACGAAGGCGCATGCGGTGGGGCGGGGCCGGTTCGGTGGTTGTTCCGGTGGGGTGGCACATGGGGTGGGGCCGGCGCGGCTCGGCGGTCGGGCCGGTGCGGCGGCGCGCAAGGTGCGGAAGGTGTTCGCCCCGGGTCGGCATGGCGTGGCAGCGGGTTCGTCCCGGCCGGTCTCGACTCGGTGGCCCGCTCACAAGGTGGACGCGAGGTAGCCGTCGGGGCGGATCACAGCCGAGGTCCACGGCTGGTCGGGTGTCACCTTGCCGGTGACGACCAGTGCGTCGTCGGGAGCGTCGGGGACGGGAGTGTGTTCGTCGGGACGGATCGCGACGAACCGGCCCGCGTGCAGCAGTTCCGCGAGAGTGCTCCCCCGCCCGTCGTTTTCGGTGAGGACGAGGTCGTGCTGGAATCCGGGCTGGAACTGGCCGCTGATGAGGTGGGCGATCCCGTCGTGCACAGCGGGCACGGCGAGCATGGCCAGCACGGCGTCGCGGACCTGCGGGTTCGCGGGATCCATCATCCGGGATTGCAGCACGGTGTTGCCGACGATCGCGGCGGCGTGGGCGACGCGTTCGCGGGAGTAGTCGGCCAGGACGGTGGGTCGCGCGCGTCCGGTGAGGACGCGGGCGAGCCGCCAGCCGAGGGCGAAGGCGTCCTGCATGCCGGAGTTGAGTCCTTGGCCGCCGAGCGGGTAGTGGCTGTGGGCGGCGTCGCCTGCCAGCAGCAACCGCCCGTCCCACATGCTGGTGCGGTAGCGGCCGTGGTCGCTGAACCGGGTGAGGTGGCTGACCCGGCTCAACGCGGGCTCGGCACCGAGTACGTAGGCGAGGCGTTCCCGGTACTCCGCTTCGGTCGGTTCGGGGCGGTGCTCGAGAGGTCCGCTGAAATCCATCGCGATGATGCGAGCCTGGCCGCCCAGGTTCGGGTTGTGCATCGTCCAGCCGGTCGGCGTCGGATTCCAGCCCGGCGGAATCTCGCCGGGCATATCCGAAACCGCGAGTCCAGCAATGGCATTCATCGTGGCCGGGTACACCTCGGCGGGGAAGTTCCCCGTGCGTGCGACAAGACTGCGCGCACCATCCGCACCGACCACGTACTTCGCTCGAATCCGCAGCCCGGCGGCGCCCCGCGCGCTGCCTTCGGTCGTGGTCTGAGCGCTGCCGCCCTGCGTGCGATCCTTGGTCGCGGCGTGGCCGCCGTCGACAGCCGCCCGTTCGTCGAGGTGCGCGTCGACCTGGGCGGTGACCTCGTGTTCTCCGATCTCCAATCGGATAACACTGTGCCCCCGCAAGATCCGAACGCCCAGCGATCGCGCCCGATCCTCGAACGCCGCCTCCAACCTGGCCTGCGGGATCCCCGCGATCGGTGCGGGCTCCACGCTCGGCGCGCTCAGCGTGAGCACCGGTTGCGCCGCGAACTGGAACCGGGTCCGGTGCACGCCCACCGGATTCCGGGCGATGGCCTCGGGCGGGACCGACGGGATATACCCGCGACGGGCCAGCAGCGACAGTGTGCGGGCGTGCACGGTCCCGGCGCGCGGACGCAGGTCGAGCTCCGTGCGCGACTCCACGACAACCACGTTCACCTGCTGCAAGGCCAGCTCCGCGGCGACGAGCATGCCCACCGGACCGCCGCCGACCACCAGGACATCGGTCTCGATCGCGTGCGGTTCGGTGCTCATCGGCTGCTCCTGGGGCGGGTAAGCCGCATCCGCGACTTCCGGTTGTACGAGAACTGTCGTAGCTACTAATATCATCGTACCTACCGATCGGGTAGTACCTAATTCGCGTACCGGAGCCCACCGAGGGAGATCCATGTCGACCGCAACCGAAACTCAAGCTCCACCCAGCCCCGCCACGCTGCCCGTCGTTCTCGCCGCGCAGTTCGTCACTCCGATGGCGATCGCGGGCACCGCCATCGCGCTACCGCTCATCTCCCGTGATCTCGGCTCGAATCCCACTGCGCTGCAATGGGTCGTCAACGGGTTCAATATCGCCTTCGCGCTCACCACTCTGCTGTGGGGTGCGGTCAGCGACCGGATCGGGCACCGCCGCACCTTCGGGATCGGCGCCGCGCTGGTGGTCGTCGGCAGTGTCGGCAGCGTCGTCGCACCCGCGCTGATCGTGCTCGACCTCGCCCGGGTCATCGCAGGCGTCGGCGCGGCGGCCATCCTCACCGGATCCACCGCACTGCTGTCCAGCGCTTACGAAGGCGCCCGCCGCACAAAGGCCTTCGCGATCTTCGGCACGGTCAACGGCCTCGGCCTCGCCCTCGGTCCCACCATCTCCGGCCTGCTCATCGCGGTGGTCGATTGGCGGGGAGTGTTCGTGGTGCACGCGGTGATCCTCGCGGCCGCCGGCCTCGGGACGCGCCTGCTGCCCGCCGCCGAACCGAGCACCGCCGAGCACGGCCCGATCCTGGACCTCGGGCTCCTGCGCAATCGCGAATTCCTGGCGATGTGCCTGGTTCCGGTGGCCGGGTCGATCGGTTTCGTCACCTTGCTCACCTACCTGCCCTCGGCGCTGAGCGGCATCACCGACCTGTCACCCGGGTCCTCCGGGCTGCTGATGCTCGCGATGACCATTCCCGTGTTCATCGCGCCGGTGGCCATCGGTCACCTGGTCACCCGGTTCCCGGCGCTCACCATCGGCCGGGTCGTCTACCTCAGCCTCGCGGCGCTGATTCTCGGCAATATCGGCGTGCTCGCGCTGGACGAGGGCCGCTCGGTGCTGTGGATTGTCGTACCGATGGTGCTGCTCGGCCTCGGTTTCGGGCTGCCCATCGGTCTCGTCGACGGGCACGCGCTGTCGGTCGTTCCCCCCGAACGCGGTGGGACGGCGGCCGGTGTCCTGAACTTCTTCCGCATCGGGAGCGAGGCCGTGTTCGTCGCGGGCTACGCGATCGTACTGTCCGCGGTGGTCGGCAGGCAGCTCAGCGGAGCCGCCGCGCACGACACCGCCGCGGGCCAGTTCGGTCACCCCGACGTCTACCGCACCGCGTTCACCACCACCGTCGGCGTGCTCATCGCCCTGCTCGTCGCACTCACCCTCGCCATCATCGTGGTCCGCCGTCAGGCGCGCCCGGAAGGAGTCACCTCATGACACACGCCATCGACGCCGTCCGGGTCGATCTCGACGGCCTCGCGAACATCAGTCCGCCGACCATGATCGAGCCGGTGGCCGAGCGCTCGCGCGGCGGGTTACCGCAGGTCGTGCTGCCCAGCGGCCACACCGTCGTCCACGTGACCAGCTACCGCGACGTGCACGCGGTGCTCACCGACCTGAGCTTCGCCCGCGCGGAGACCAATGTCGAGGACGGGCCGACCTTCCTGCCGACGATCATGCCGACGGAGATGCTGCTCAACCTCGATCACCCCGGGCACGGCAGGCTCAAGGGATTCGTCGCCTCGGCCTACAGCGCCGCGACGATCGCCCGCCGCGCACCCGCGGTGCAGCGCGTCCTTGACGGAACGGTCGCGGAATTGCGGGCCCAGAATGCCAGTGGCACAGCCGATCTCGTGCAGACGCTGCTGGACCCGGTGACCATCGGCGTGAACGTGGACTACCTCGGTATCCCGACCGCCGACATCGCCTACTTCCGGCACCTCTCGCGGAAGATGCAACTGGCCCACGACACCGACGTCCCCGCCCTGCTCGCCGAGTTCTGGACCCTTTACCACTACATCGAAGACCTGGTGGCCCGGCGCCGCGACCTCGAACCGGGCCTCATCCTCGACCTGCTCGACGCCCGCGATTCGGTCTCACCCCCGGTCACCGACGCCGAGTACGCGGCGATCCTGCTCGGCTCGATCGTCGGCGGCGATCAGAACATCCTGTCCGTCATCACCAAGATCGCCTACGTGGCCCTGGCCCGGCCCGAACTGTGGGACCACCTGGTGCGCAACCCCGACACCATCCCCACGGCGATCGAGGAATTCCTGCGACTGCTGCCACTGGGGCGCATCTCCACCTTCCCTCGGGTCACCACCAGGGAGATCGCACTGTCACAGGGCGTGCTCCACCCCGGCGACATCGTGTACGCCGACGCCCACTCGGCCAACCGCGACCCCGACGTGTACCCGGACCCGTCGGTGCTCGACCTCGGTCGCGACGGGAAACGGCACCTGCAATTCGGGTACGGCATGCATCACTGCATGGGCGCGGCACTGGCCCGGATGGAGATCATCGAGGTGATCCGGCGGCTCGTCACCGAGTTCCCCACCCTCCGGCTGGCCGTGCCGGAAAACGAGATCGTCTGGGAGACAGGGGTTCTCGTGCACCGGCCGGTGTCACTGCCGGTCAGCTGGTAGCCGGGGCGGCCGGATGGCGGTCCGCTGCGAGGATCGCGGCGAGCAGACCCGGAAACGCGGTTTCCATGTCGTCGCGCCGCAGCTTCGTCATCCGGCCGTTGCCCACATCGCGCTGCCAGATCAGCCCGGCCTTGCGCAGCACCCGGAAATGATGGGTGCGGGTGGACGGCGCCCAGGGCATCCCGAACACGCTGCAGAACTGTTCGGCGCCCTCGGGCTCGGCGTAGAGCTGGGCGATCACGCTGCGCCGGTTGTCGTCGGCGAGAGCGGCGAGCACGGTCGACAGGTCGAACTCCTCGATATCGGGATGACCATCGGCATCGGCCACGATGCACTCCTTCCGCTCGAACCTACGACAACCATAGTACCTATCTAGCGCCCGCGACCCTCCATCAGCATCTGCGTGAAGAACTCGTACACCAGCGCCGACAGGTACGCGGACTGCTTGTTGTCGGCCGCGCCGCCGTGCCCACCCTCGATGTTCTCGTAGTACCAGACGGTGCGGTCCTGGGACTCCAACAGCGCGGCCATCTTTCGCGCGTGCCCGGGGTGGACCCGGTCGTCGCGGGTGGAGGTGGCGAGCAGGATCGGCGGGTACTGCTTGTCGGGGTCGGTGTTCTGATACGGCGAGTACTCACTGATGAACGCCCACTCCTCGGGCTTGTCCGGGTCGCCGTACTCCGCGATCCAGGAGGCGCCCGCCAGCAGCAGGTGGTAGCGCTTCATGTCCAGCAGCGGCACCTGGCACACGATGGCACCGAACAGCTCCGGGTAGCGGGTGAGCATCACGCCCATCAGCAGACCGCCGTTGCTGCCGCCGATCGCACCGAGCCGGTCGGCGGTGGTGATGCCACGAGTCACCAGGTCGCGCGCCACGGCGGCGAAGTCCTCGAAGGCGCGGTGGCGGTGCTCTTTCAGTGCGGCCGTGTGCCATTCGGGGCCGTACTCGCCGCCGCCACGGATATTGGCGAGCACGTAGGTGCCGCCCTTCTCGAGCCAGCCCATGCCTGCCGAGCCCAGATACACCGGGGTTCTGGAGACTTCGAAGCCGCCGTAGCCGTTCATGATCGTCGGGCCGGGGGTGCCGCGGCGGTCGCGGTGGCGAATCACGAAGTAGGGGACGGCGGTTCCGCCGTCGGAGGTGGCAAAGAACTGCTCGGTTTCGATGCCGTCGGCGTCGAAGTACGCGGGTGCCTGCTTCAGCAGCGCGGGAGTTTCGCCGACCGCGCTGTTCAGGAGGGTGGTCGGGGTGGTGAAACCGGTGGTGGTGAGCATGAATTCGTCGCCACCTTCCAGCGGGTCGAGATTGCTCACGGAGGTGCTCGACATGGCGGGGGTATCGGGGAGGTCCGCGCTCGCCCAGCCGTCGGGGCCCGGGGTGAGGACGCGCAGGCCCGTCTGCACATCGCGCAGAGTGGTGAGGATCAGGTGGTTCTCGGTCCAGCCCCACGATTCCAGCGAGGTGTGCGGATCGGGGGCGAACAGTACCTCGAATTGCCCTTCACCCGCGAGGAAGTCATTGATATCGGTGACCAGCAAGCTGCCCGCCGGGAAGGTGGTGTCGGCGGGGGCCCACTCGGTCTTCAACCGCACCAGCAGCCAGTCGCGGTACCAGTCGACGTCGGCGTCGGTCGGTGTTTCCACCAGTCGCCATTCACCGTCGATGAGCAGGGAGACCTCGGAATTGAAGAAGTCCGTCGATCGATGCAGGTAGTGCCGTTCGTAGCCGGGGTGCCTGTCGTATCCGGCGCCGATCGACACATCACTCGGCTTGCCCTCGAAAACCGTTTCGGCGGCGGATAGCTCGGTGCCGCGCCGCCATCGCTTCGCGATGCGGGGGTAGCCCGAATCGGTGAGTGACCCAGGTCCGAAATCGGTGCCCACGTAGACGGTGTCGGCGTCGATCCAGCCGACCCGTGACTTTGCCTCGGGCAGAAAGAACCCGCCGTCCTCAGGGGCGATGAATTCTGGTGTGGTCATGTCGAATTCGCGTTCGACCGTAGCATCGGCACCACCGCGCGACAGGTGGACGATGGCGCGTTCCTGCGAAGGCCGAAGCACCGCGGCACCACCCCACACCCAGTTCTCCCCATCGGCCTCGGCGAGCGCGTCGACATCGATCAGCACATCCCACTCGGGATTCTCGCCGGCATACGACTCGAAGGTCGTCCGCCGCCACAGCCCGCGCGGGTGCTCGGCGTCGCGCCAGAAGTTGTACAGCCACGGTCCGCGCCGCGCGGGATAGGCAATCTTGGTGTCGTCGTCGAGCATCGCGAGGATGCGCTGCTCGAGGTCGGCGAACCGTTCGGTGTTCGCGAATCGGTCCGCGACCACCTCGTTGCGGGCACGGGCCCAGTCCAGCGCCGGTTCGGCGGTCACGTCTTCGAGCCAGAGGTAGGGATCGGTCACATTCTGCTCAACGCCGCTCATCCCCACATTGTTGCCGACCCGGCTCACCAATAGTGCGCGACGTCTATCACCACGCGGGATGGGCCTTCGAGGGTGAACACCCGGAACGGCAGCCGGGCGCGTACGCCGAGCCCGAGGGTGGTCTGGCCCTCGAACGAGCCGGCCCAGGCGACCTGACGGAAGGTCTGGTAGCCGTTCACGTTCACCAGGTCGCTGCGGTTACCCGGCAGGTAGGTGCTCGCGCCCGCGTCGTCGTGGGCGGGCGCCAGCACCGTGACCTGCAGGAACGCGCCACCGCGCAGCGGGACGCCCGCACCGGAACCATCCTGGGTGACGGTGCCGACGTAGCCCACCCGGTAACCGGACACCGGCCCGGCGAGATCAACGACGAGACGGTCGTAGCAATCGTGGCGGCCCGCGCGCACATCGCGCACGACACCCGACGAGTAGTTCGGACTCGACTTGTCGAGCGAGCCCCACGCGAGACCGCAGTAGGAGGGGGTCGCCGCGGCGGGCAGTGTCGACAGGCCGACAGCCGCCGCGAGACAAGCGAGCAGGACGAGGAAGCGACGCATGTCGCACCGCCTTCGAGCAAAGGGACGCAGTACTGATTAATCGGACGAATCAGACATCGCGTTAGCGTCGGTCCGGTGCCGATAGCGTTGCGAAACGTAGGATCGCAGGTCACGGATAACGATGGGGAGGTGTGTCCATGCTCTGGGAGCAGCATTGCTGTCTGCCGTTGTTGCCCACGGCGCGGGTCGCGGATCTGGCGCGCTACCCGCTCGGGTCGTATCTGTCGGTGAATGTCGGGTACTCGGGGGAGACCAAGGCCGACTCGCTCGCCCTGCTGCGATTGTTCCGCGAGCAGGCCGCCGCCGACCCACGGTTCCGGCTGGTCGATCGGGTGAGTGATATCGGTGCGCCCGAAGTGATTTCACTGGCCTTCGACCTGGAGGATTCCGCGCCGCTCGACGGTGACCTCGACAACGTCACGGTGTTCTACGAACTCGGCGTGCGCTCCCTGCTGCCCACCTACAACCACGCCAACGCGGCCGGCTGCGGCTGCCTCGACACGGTCGACACCGGCCTCACCGCGTACGGAAAAGACCTGGTGCGCAAGCTGAACGAGGTCGGCATGTTCGTCGACGGCTCGCACTGCTCCCGCCGCACCGGCCTCGACCTGGCCACCCACACCGCCGCCCCGATGATCTACTCCCACTCCAATTTCGCCGCCCTGTGGGCACATCCGCGCAATATCACCGACGACCAGGCTCGCGCCTGTGCCGCGACGGGCGGGGTGATCGGCATCAACGGTGTCGGCATCTTCCTCGGTGAGAACGCCCCCGAAGCGCGAGCCGAGCGCCTCGCCGCCATGGCCGACCACATCCGCTACGGCGTCGACCTGGTCGGCATCGACCACATCGGCATCGGCTCCGACTACTCCTTCGACGGCGACCAGTTCAACGCCGAGATCCACGAGAACCCCGCCGCCTTCTCCGCGGACTACACCGCCTGGGGCCCCTTGCAGTGGACCCCACCCGAAGACCTCCTCGGCGAAACCCCCGGCATCCCCAGCCTCGACGACCTCCTCACCGACCGTGGCTTCACCCCCACCGAACGCACCGCCCTCTTCGGCGGCAACTTCACCCGCGTAGCCACCCATGTCTGGCGCTGACCGGCATCGTCGCCGAGCGTGGCGACCCGGGCGCTCGCGCGCAATCCGCCACCACGGCCGCCGAGGTCATGCGGAGTCCGCAGTCAATCTTTGAAGTGTCGACTCCCGCCGGGCACGGGCGGCGCACCGGGTTCACGAAAGGTCAAGCGTGGCGGCTTGTAGATGCGGGATACATACGCGTAGCGCATATCTCGTCCGCCCGGACGGGACACGACTCCATACTTGGCCGGATCACCGGCGAACCAGATCTCGCGAGTGCCGTGGTTGACCAGTTTTCCCCGGTCCCACGCCCACGTGCTGAGCAGGAGGGTGCTCACTGTTTCACCGTGCGGGCCGAGCAGGTCCACCCACTCGTAGCGGGTACCGGACACGTACCGGATCCGCCATACAGTCCACGGGTTCCGCAGGGCTTTGCGGCGGCGCCGATTGATCCACAGGAAGCACCCACCGAACATCGTCCCGAAGATGAAGTACTGCCCGACCAAGGCCGCCACATCCATACCTTCGTTGATCATTACGACGGTCAGTGGTGCGGTGGCCAGCGCGGTGAGTAGCAACGGCCACCGAATCCACCAGTTACGGCGCATAGCTCGCCTGGTCGGTGGAAACTGCCGAGCCGGTCCGGGCGGCGGTGGAACGTCCACGGCGGGTGGCCGGTTCACAGGTCGAGACTCGGGGTCGTCGAGGAGGCTACGAATTCCAGGCTGGCCGTGGTGATCGCGGCCTCGATGTTCCGTTCGATACCGAATTCCCAGCTGCGCTGAAAATTCGCGGCGGCGTCGTTCAGGCCGGTGGTGCCGATATCGCCGTCGCCCGCACTCTCCAGGGCCTTCATCGCATCACCGAGTACTTGTTCGGAGTTCTTCAGTGACTGCACCGTGCTCGCGAGCACGTCGATAGGCACCTGGAAGTATCCGGCCATTTCCCCCTCCCCATCCGATGTCTCGCAGCACGATATAGCCGGTCGGGGAACCCGGCAAACCTCGAGCCGCCCGGCGCCTTCGCCGCGGACTTCACCCGCGTAGCCACCCAGGTCTGGCGCTGACGTGGACATTCGATCACCACGCTCTGGTGGTGGACGGCACTCGGACGATGCCGCCACCAGAGCGTGGGGATCTTGGTCCTCACGCGAGATGGACGAGCATTTTGCCGGTGTTGGCGCCGGTGAGGACGCCGAGGAGGGCGGCGGGGGCTTGGTCGAGGCCCTCGTAGGTGGTTTCGGCGGTGTGGAGGGTGCCGTCGGCGAGCCAGGCGGCGGCCTTCGGGATGTACTCGGCGAAGAGGGGGAGGTAGCTGGTCACGAGCATGCCGCGCAGGGTGAGTTCCTTGGTCGCCGCGAGGTAGAGGCCGGGGGTGGAATGGGTGGGTGCGCCGTTGTAGCCGCTGATGGCGCCGACCAGGGCGATGCGGCCGTGCTGGTTGAGGGCCTCGATCGCGACCTTCAGGTGTTCACCACCCACGCTGTCGAGGTACACGTCGATGCCGTCCGGTGCGGCTTCGGCGAGCTGTCCGGCGAGGTCACCGGCGCGGTAGTCGATCGCCACGTCGAAACCGAACTCCTCGAGCACCTTTCGCGTTTTGACCGGGCCGCCCGCCGAACCGATCACGCGTTTCGCACCGAGGGCCTTGGCGATCTGGCCCGCCACACTGCCGACCGCGCCCGCGGCCGCCGAGATGAACACCGTGTCGCCCGGTTCCACCTTCGCCACCTCGGTCAGGGCGGCGTAGGCGGTGAGGCCGGTGGTGCCGAGAGCGCCGAGGAAATGCTGTGGGGCAGCGAGTTCGGGGTCGATGGGAGTGGCCGATGCCGCATCGACGACGGAGTGTTCGCGCCATCCGGCGAAGTGCGTCACCGTGGTGCCGACCGTGATCTCCGCTTTCGACGCGATCACCTCACCGACCGCCGAACCTTCCAGTGCCGCACCGATTTCGAACGGCGCGATATAGGACGGCTTGTCGTCCATCCGGCCGCGCATGTACGGGTCGACCGACATCCAGGTGTTGCGCACCAGGATCTGGCCGTCGGCGAGTTCGGGCAGCTCCCGCTCCACCAGGGCGAAATCGGTGGCGACCGGTGCACCGTCCGGGCGGGCGGCGAGATGGATTTCGCGGGTATGCGTCGGAATGGTCATGATCTAGCCTTCTTTCGAGGTCAGCCGGTGTTTTCTGACCGGTGAAGACCACGTTATGGCGGTCCGATCGCCGTTCCCAGGTCCGCGCGCGCCACTACCCGGTCCTTACACGCCATGACCAGACAGGCCGGGTGCCATGGTCGCCACACCTGGCGAGCGAAAGGATTTCGCACCGATGAGTTCCGTACGCACGGCGCGTCTATATCGATGACAACCGATTCGCCAGGAGGCGCGAGCATGGGCAAAGTATTCACGCATATGACGATGTCGCTGGACGGATTCGTCGCCGACCCCGACGACGGGATCGGCGAACTGTTCGAGTGGTACGAGGGCGGCGAGGTGACCGTGCCGAGCGCGAGCAGCGAGCGGTCGCTGCAGGTCGACGAGGCAGGCGCACAGGTGCTGCACGAGTGGATCGACAACACGGGCGCCCTCATCGCGGGCCGCCGTCTGTTCGACATGACCAACGGTTGGGGCGACAAGCACCCGGTGGGCGCGCCCGTTGTCGTCGTCACCCATCACGCCCCGGACGACGCCGCGCAGCGCTGGCCGAACACCACCTTCGTCGGCGATGTGGCCGCCGCCGTCACCGAGGCCAAGCGGATCGCGGGCGACAAGAACGTCACCATCGCCAGCTCGACAATCATCCAGCAGGCCCTCGACCTCGGCCTGGTCGACGAGGTGTGCGTGAGCCTCGTGCCGGTGCTGTTCGGCGAGGGCGTCTCCTACTTCGGCAAGCTCGCGAAAGGACACCTGCTGCTCGACGACCCGGTCGTCGTCCCGGGCCGCCGCGCCACCCACCTGAGCTACAAGGTCCGCCGCTGAACGACCACTGCCCGGCCCCTGTGCGACAGGACCGGGCGGTGGCGATTCGGGCTAGTCGGCCACGGGCGCCGGCACGAACTGCGCGGGCCGCTTTCGGGCCGCGAACTTCTCGTACAGGAAGAAATATCCCTTCACGTATTGCCCCACGAGAATCGCGTTGATGATCGTCCCTTCGCGAATGAAATGCGGTGCGCCGAGGAACACGAGCCCGATGCCCGCCGAAAGCGCGAGCAGGGTGCAGTCGAAGACCGTCTTGATATTGCCCCATTTGCGGCCGGTCATCTGCTGGATGGTGTTCACGAACAGATCGATCGGCATCAGGATCAGGTTCGCGCGGATCATCAGGAACAGGCCGAGCGCCAGCATCGCATCGGCGAAGACCAGCAGGACCAGATTGGCCGTGTACGGCTCGAGATGGATCCACTCGGTGAGCCACAGGTTGAGATCGAGGAGCAGGGCCAGGACCAGCGCCGGGATCATCGAGAGCAGATAACTCGCCTTGAAGGCCTTCGGGCGGACCAGGAAGGTCAGCACGAGCATGATGACCTCGAGGATGAGGTTGTAATTACCCTGACTCAACGGTGTGAAGACCAGCGTCATGGTGCGGGTGAGACTGCTCTGTGGGGAAATGCCGATCGCCGCCCTGATGGCCAGGCTGAGACCGAGGGTGAGGATGTATATCCCGGCCACGTAGGTGATCCAGCGGCGCACCTTGTTCCCGTTGTCGATGACTGCCGCGTCTTTGTCGTGTTGCATAACGGTGGATCCCTTGCTCTGCGGTAGCCGAGGCTATTTCATGAAGCCGAAGCGGTCGAGCGAGATGAACAGCGTCAGCAGTTTGTTGACCACCGGCTCACCTTCGTTCTTGTTGCCGAGAACGGCCAAAGCGTTGTCGATCGTGCGGGTGGCCTCGACGAGTTCGGCGAGATCCATATCGGCCATCACGCCGTAGAAGTCGAGCGGCAGCACAGCTTTCACCGCGCCGCCCTCGGTGACGACGCAACCGCCGACGAGACCGTCCAGGTGCCCGAGGCTGCCGCACATCTCGGCGCTGTCGGCACCGACGACCACGAAATAGGCCTTCGGTGCGGGCCAGAACGTGGCGACCGCGCCGCCCTCGATCGAGACGCCTTTGAACAAACCGTTCACGATGTGCCGCTCCCCATCGGCATAGCGCTGCACGACGGAGATCCGGTTGAGCCGCACACCCTCGTGCTCGGGCACTATCGAACCGTCGCGCACAGGAACCCAGACTTCCTGGGCAAACTTGAGATGCCCCCGTCCGTAAACGTCGAAGAGCAGGACTTTCGCCTGCGTGCCGTCGTCGGAGACCTCGAGCGGTGTGAGGTCGAGCTGCTCGGGACGCAGGTCGTCGAGACCGGGACGCGGTTGCTTGGCGAGCACCGAATAGTCGATGCGGACCGGATCGAGCAGCCGGCGGTCCTTCGCCACCAACTTGCCGCCCTTGAAGACATAGCGCGGATTGATGCGCGAAAGGCTGTCGGTGAGCACGATGTCGGCGAACCGACCCGGACTCAGCGAACCGAGATCGCGATCCTTGTGGAAGGAACGCGCGGCATACAGGGTGCCCATCTTGATCGCCTGAATCGGCGGCATCCCCATTTCGACGGCCAGCGAGATCACCCAGTCGATATGGCCCTGCCGCAACACCCGGTCCACCGAGATATTGTCGGCGCAGAGCTGGAAATTCTCGGCGGGCCAGCGACGTTTGACGATGGCGCGCAACATGGTTCGAATAACCTCCGGACTGCCGACCCCGAATTTGATCTGGGTGTTCAGGCCGTAGCGGATGCTCTTCTCGATATCGTCCTCGTTCCACACATCGTGGTTGTTGTCGACGCCGATGGCGGGCATGTAATTCAGCAGGGTGTCCGACAGTGCCGTCACGCCCCAGTGGCAGTTCACGAACCCCGCGTTCGCCCAGCCGAGCGCGGACTTGCGGAAGTCCTCGGCATTGCCGGTCATATACGACAGGTGGGCGAGTTCACCCAGGCCGATGACCGGATCCATCTCCAGCATCGCCTCGGTGACTTCCGCCGGGGACTTCTTCCCCGGTGCGAACGCGTAGAGCCGGTACGGGAGCTTGTCGTGGTCGGCGAATAGTGCCCGTGCCGCGTCGACGGCCTCCTTGCCGGCCGCACTGGCGAAGTCGAGCGTCTCCCCGAAAACCGTCGTGGTTCCGCTCGGCACGATAGCCTCACCGAACGCGGCCGGATGGGCGAGCTGGGACTCGAAGTGCAGATGCACATCGATCAGGCCCGGGATCGCGTAAAGCCCACCGCCGTCGAAGGATTCGCGGTACCGAATGGTGTCGTCGGGATTCAGCGCGATGATGCGTTCGCCGTGCACCAGCAGCGAACCGGGATAAACGGTTTCGCTGTGCACGTCGAGTATGTGCAGATTGTGGAGCAGCAGATCGGCTTCCCGCCTGCCCTCCAGGATGTCGAAAATCGTTCGGACATGGTTTTCCTGATCGGCGACCGCGGCGGATCCGGTGAAGGAGTCGGTTGTCGAATTCGATTGGGGCATCGGCGTCCTCATCTCGATATGTGTGCCTGTATTGATTGGACGCGACCGGCACTGTTGCCCACAAGCATTCGTTTTCGCACGAGGTGTACTCAATTCTCGTACACTCTGCCGAGGAGGTGCGTGATGCTCCATTCACGATTGCTGCACTACATCGACGAGGTAGCACGGCTCGGGTCGATTCGTGCGGCAGGCGCCCGGCTGCACGTCGCGCCCTCGGCGATCAACCGGCAGATCCTGCTGCTCGAGGCGGAGCTGGAACAGCCGCTGTTCGAGCGGTTGCCTCGCGGTATGCGCCTCACCCCGGCCGGCGAGGCGCTGGTCGCCCATATCCGGCAGACGCTGCGCCAATACCGGGAAACGGTCACCGATATCCGGGACCTGCGCGCCCTCGGCAGCGGCGAGGTGGTCATCGCCACCATGACGGGCCTGGCCAGCAGCGTCGTCGCCACCGCCGCCGCGAGCTTCCGGGCTCGGCATCCGCAGATCCGGATCTCGATCCGCACCATGTCGACCCTCGACATCGTCGGGGCCATCGAGAACAGCGAGGCCGACCTCGGCCTCGGCTTCAATATCCCGGCCTCGGCCCAGCTGGAAGTCTGCTGGCAGATGAACACCCGGCTGGGAGTTGTTGTCTCACCGCATCATCCGCTCGCACCGATGGACACTGTTCCGCTCGCCCAGTGCACGCCGTTTCCGCTGATCTTCGCCGACCGTTCCATGGTGATCCACGGCATCGTCGCCGAAGCCTTCACCAATGCGGGACTCGATATCCAGCCGGCCTTCCACACCAATTCCATCGAAACGATGAAGCGGCTCGCCATGTCCGGAGACGCCATCGCCTTCCTCAGCGAATTCGACATCGCCGAAGAACTCCGCGACGGGCGGCTGCTCTTCCGTCAAGTCCGAGACGCGTTCAGCCTCAACATCATCTCCCTCGTGCGCCGGGAGAAACACGCACACGGTCTGGCCGGTTTTCTGCTCGCCGACGAGATCGGGAAGACCTTGCGGCCGGGGGCGTCAGCGCGCGAGGGTGGGCGGGGTCCCGGTCCAGCGGTGGAAGGCCTTGCGGAGGGCGCGGTCGTCGGTGAAGGCCAAATGGCGGGCGATGGTTGAGGTGGTGAGGCCCTGGGAGAGCAGGGTTTTCGCGCGCTCGTAGCGCAGGCGGTCCAGTTCGTCGCGCCAAGTGGTGCCCTGGTCGGCGAGGTGGCGTTGCAGGGAGCGTTCGCTCATGGCCAGGGCCTTCGCGACGCGGGCGAGGGTGGGGTCGGCGGCGTCGAGGGCGGACGCGAGGGCAATGCGGAACGCGTCGAGGGGGTCGGCGACGGTGCGTGCGGACGCGAGGACGAGGTCGGCGTGGCTGCGCATCAGGTCGGCGAGCATCGGGTCGGCGCGGGGGAGCGGGGCGTTGGCATCGTCGGCGCGGAACGTGATCGAGTCGGCCTCGGCACCGAATTCGATGGTGCGCGTGCCGAATACGTCGATCAGGTGGTGGCGGTCCGGTGGCGCCGGATGCCCGAAGGTCACCTTCGTCGGAACAAGCGGGCGGCCGGTCGCCTCGCGGGCGCGGCGCAGGTAGTACGCCAGCACGTATTCGTTGACCGTCGACGCGACCGCCGGGTCGCTCGCCGACGTGCGATAGCCGATGGTGAGATCGGCCTCGCCGGACAGGTCGAAACCCTCGGCGGCCGCGGTGACCAGACGGTGGTACGGCTGGGCGGCACGCAACGAATCCGCCAGTGTCGCACCGGTTGTCACCAGGTAGTCCCAGGTGTTCAAGGTGCCGAGCGGTGCGGCCTCGGCTACCGCGATGCCCGCGCCTGGCCGCGCGATCAACTCCCACAACCTGAGCAGCGAACTCATCGGCAGCCGGTTCAGCTCACCACGCAGCACCATGTCGTCGGTGCCCGGTACGCGCGCCAGCTGTTCCTCGGCCACCCCGAGCTTCCGTGCCGACTGAACCAGCAGGCGCACCAGGTGGACCGAAACGGTGCCGTCGACCCGGCTGCCGATCTCCGCTCGGCCCCCTGATCCCGCGCCGCTCACCCCGCCGACAGTACCGTTCGGTCCGCCTCGGTCGAGGTCGGGCGAGCGCATCTCAGGCGAAGTGGGGGACGGGTGGGTGAACTCCCCGAAACAGAGTTAGGCTCGGTGACGTGACTTCCCACTACGATGTCGTCGTTCTCGGCGCTGGTCCCGGCGGATATGTCGCCGCGATCCGTGCCGCTCAACTCGGCCTGCGAACAGCGATTGTCGAGCAGAAATACTGGGGTGGCGTGTGCCTGAACGTGGGCTGCATCCCGTCCAAGGCACTGCTGCGCAACGCCGAACTGGCCCACATTTTCCACAAGGAAGCCAAGACCTTCGGCATCTCCGGTGAGGTCAGCTTCGACTTCGGCGCCGCCTTCGACCGCAGCCGCAAGGTGGCCGACGGTCGCGTCAAGGGCGTGCACTTCCTGATGAAGAAGAACAAGATCGACGAGTTCGACGGTCTCGGCACCTTCACCGGCCCGAACTCGCTCGACGTCGCCCTCACCAAGGGCGGCAACGAGTCGATCAGCTTCGACAACGTCATCATCGCCACCGGCACCACGACCAAGCTGCTGCCCGGCACCCAGCTGTCGGAGAACGTGGTCACCTACGAGGAGCAGATCCTCACCCGCGACCTGCCGGGTTCGATCCTCATCGTCGGCGCGGGCGCCATCGGTATGGAGTTCGCCTACGTCCTGAAGAACTACGGCGTCGACGTGCGGATCGTCGAATTCCTCGACCGGGCCCTGCCCAACGAGGACGTCGATGTGTCCAAGGAGATCACCAAGCAGTACAAGAAGCTCGGCATCACCATCACCACCGGTGCGGCCGTGCAGTCGATCGACGACGACGGGTCCAAGGTCACCGTCCAGATCAAGGACAACAAGTCCGGCAACGTCGAGACCGTCACCGTCGACAAGGTGCTGCAGGCCGTCGGCTTCGCGCCGCGCGTGGAGGGCTACGGCCTCGAGACCACCGGCGTCGAGCTCACCGACCGCGGCGCCATCGCGATCGACGACTACATGCGCACCAACGTGGGGCACATCTACGCCATCGGTGACGTCACCGCCAAGCTGCAGCTGGCCCACGTGGCCGAGGCGCAGGGCGTGGTCGCGGCCGAGACCATCGGCGGCGCCGAGACGATGCCGCTGGGTGACTACCGGATGATGCCGCGCGCCACCTTCAGCCAGCCGCAGGTCGCCAGCTTCGGCCTCACCGAGCAGCAGGCCCGCGACGAAGGCTACGACGTGAAGGTGGCGACCTTCCCGTTCACCGCCAACGGCAAGGCCCACGGCCTGGCCGACCCGACCGGCTTCGTGAAGCTGATCGCCGACAACACGCACGGTGAACTCATCGGTGGCCACCTGATCGGCCCCGATGTCTCCGAGCTGCTGCCGGAGCTCACGCTGGCCCAGAAGTGGGACCTCACGGTCAACGAGCTGGCCCGCAACGTGCACACCCACCCGACGCTCAGTGAGGCGTTGCAGGAAGCGATCCATGGCCTCGCCGGCCACATGATCAACTTCTGAGTAGCAGAAACCGAGGGGCGGTTCGCGCAGCGGCCGCCCCTCACTCATGCCCGGAACTACCGGGTTTCTATTTCTTTTCGGCCGAATCGCGGAGTTTGATTTGGTGAATCTTCTTTTGTGGTCGATGATGCGTTAGCACCTTCTGGTGGTTGTTCCTGGCTCGTGTTCGAACTGTTCGTGTTCCATGAGATGGTCCCCTCGCCCCGGTCGACTCGCGGGTGGCGGGCACGGTTGAGAGGCAACTGAGAACCCATGAGCAAGCGCATTCTCGGATGGATGGCACGTGTGGCGGCTCTGGTCGCGGCGGCTGGATCGGTTGCCGTGGCACCCGCAGCGGCGGAACCTCTTTTCCCTGGTGGACCCGATATTCCGGGTGTCCCCTCCGTGATTCCGACGGCGTCGCCCTGCCCGGTGGTCGAGGCGAGGGCGTGCATGCGGCTGTCGACGAACGAGGCATGGCTGGTCGACAACGGGCGGGTGGTCTTCGGGCCGACACCGATCTCGCACGGAATGGCGGGCTTCGAAACTCCGCCCGCGGTGACCCGCATTTCCTTCAAGCGGGAATTCCACTGGAGCACCATGCACGACGCACCGATGCGGTGGGCGACATTCTTCAACGGTGACATGGCATTCCACGTCGGCCCGGTCACCTCGAAGTCGCACGGTTGCGTCCGCATGACCGAAGACGGCGCCCACCGCTTCTTCGACTACCTGAACCCAGGCGATATCACCCAGGTAATACCGTAGCCGCCTCTCCGGGACTTCAGGCCGGACTCGGGTACGTGGGGACTGCGGACGCGGCAAGCTTTTGGATGTGGTCGCGTCCGCCCGTCCCCGGTGAGTTACCCATGTTCTCGCCTTGGGTCGTCGGCGCGAGATATCTGCGGTATACACCACTATGCGCAAATGGTTGACCGGTGGGGCCGCGGTGCTTGTCGTTGTGGTCGCGGTGGTGGCGGGACTTTATGTGCTGATGAATTCGCGCACCTACCAGCTCACCGGCGAACTCGTGAACCGGGTCGAAACCCAGGACAAGGTCGTCGCGCTCACCTTCGACGACGGACCGACCGAGCGCACGCCGGAGATCCTGCGCACGCTGGCCGAATTGCAGGTGCCCGCCACGTTCTATCTCGTCGGTGACGATCTCGCCGCGCGTCCCGAATTGGGGCAGGCGATCGCGGCGGCGGGGCACGAAATCGGCAATCACACCTACACCCATCGCCGCATGGTGCTGGTTTCGGGCGACACCGTGCGTGACGAAATCGAACGCACCGACTCCGAGATCCGCCGCACCGGCTATCAGGGACCGATCACCTTCCGCCCGCCCTACGGCAAGAAGCTCTACGGGCTGCCGAAATACCTCGCCGACCACGACCGCACCACGGTGACCTGGGATGTCGAACCCGATTCCGCGGGCGGCGTCGACCGTGACACCGTGCTCGCCACGACCCTCGAACAGACCCGGCCCGGTTCCATCGTGCTGCTGCACGTCATGCACGGCACCGAATCGGCGGCCGCCCTGCCGGGCATCGTCACCGGCTTGCGCGCACAGGGATACCGGTTCGCCACCGTCTCCGAACTGCTGGCGAAGAACTAGCCGTTGCCGCGGTAGCCGGAGCGTGCCGCCCGCACCGTGTCGATATTGGTCTCGAGGACCTCGATCAGCGCGTGCAGCCGGTCGGCCACCTGTGCGCCCAGCTCGGTGAGGGTGTATTCCACGCGCGGCGGAATGGCCTCGAGGACTTCGCGATGCACCATGCCGTCGCGCTCGAGGGCCTGCAGGGTCTGCGACAACATGCGCTCGCTCACCCCGTCGACCCGCCTGCGCAGCGCGCTGAACCGGAACGGGCCCTCCCGCAGCGCCACCAGGGCGAGCACACCCCACCGGCTCGCGACGTTCTGCAGCACCGACCTGGAGGCGCAGTCGCGCGCGAAGACGTCGGCTTCCAGCGTCTGATCGTCGTCGAGGTGCTGCTCACTCATACCGGTGATCTTACCCTCCTTGACGACAGCGCCTACTGAATGCATAGTACTTACTAATAGTTAGTGCATGTCGATCAGTTCGGAGGAAGTCATGACTGTTGCGGTGGCCGGAGCGAGTGGACAGCTGGGCAGGCTCGTCGTCGAGGCATTGGTGGCGGCGGGTGAGCGGCCGGTGGCGATCGTGCGGGATCCGTCGAAGGTGGCCGATCTCGATGTCGAAGTACGCCGGGCGTCCTATGACGACGCGGCCGCACTCGATACCGCGCTGGTCGGTGTCGACCGGTTGCTGCTCATCTCGGGCAACGAGTTCGGTGCGCGGGTCGCCCAGCACACCACCGTGATTCGAGCGGCCGAACGCGCGGGCGTCGAGCTGCTGGCCTACACGAGCATTCCGCGGGCCGAGGTGAACCCGATGATCCTGGCCGCCGAACATCGCGGCACCGAAGAGGTGCTCGCGGGTGCGTCGGTGCCGACGGTGCTGCTGCGCAACAGCTGGTACTGGGAGAACTACAGCCAGGCCGCGGGCCTCGCCGCGCGGACCGGCGTGCTGCACGGCGCGATGGGCGAGGGTCGCGTCTCGGGTGCGGCCCGGGCCGACTACGCCGAGGCCGCCGCCCGCGTCCTCACCGGCGACGGGCACGCGGGCCGCGTCTACGAGCTGGGTGGTGACGAGGCCCTGTCCGGCCCCGACCTGGCCGCCGCGATCGGTGCCGCCACCGGCGCGACTGTGCGCTACGAGAACCTGCCGACCAGCGAATACGCGGCCACACTGCACGCCGCGGGCGTGGACGAGCAGTTCGCCACGGTCCTCGCCGACTCGGACGCGGGCATCGCACAGGGCTTGCTCGAGGTGCGCACCGGCGACCTCACCAAGCTCCTCGGCCGCCCGGCCACCCCGGCAGCCTCGGTCTTCGCGCCCGCCTGAGCCCCCGGGCCTCCGAGGTTCCGTCGGCTTCGACCGGATCCTGAGCGGTCCCCGTCCGGCGATCTGAGTGCCGACGGGGACCGGTTGGAAGGTGACGGTGCCCCGGGGCGGCCCAAGTGCCCGGTGACGACCCCGGTTCGCACCGCTACAGTGCGGAGCGTGGCTCATGAAACTCCCCGTCGACGCGCGCACACCTACCTGAGCGGTTTGTTGTTCGTGGTCGGTGTCCTGCATTTCGTCGCGCCGAAGCTGTTCGACGGCATCGTTCCCAAGCAGTTGCCCGGCGAACCCCGGGCCTACACCTACGGCTCAGGGGTCGCCGAGCTCGGGGTCGCGACGGCGCTGGCGGTGCCGAGGACCAGGCGTTTCGGCGGGTGGCTCGCCGCGGGCCTGTTCGTCGCCGTCTTCCCCGCCAATGTGCAGATGACCGTCGACGTGCTCGGCAATCCCAAGTCCTCGCCCGCTTTCAAGGCCGGGGTGATCGCGCGGTTGCCGCTGCAGATTCCGCTGATCGTGGCCGCCTTGCGCGTCGCGCGCCGCTGATCACACCCACTGCACGAGCTGGATGACCACCCCGTTGGGGTCGGTCATCTGGAAGTAGCGCTCGCCCCATTCCTCGGTTTCGATGGGCGTCTCGATCGGGACGCCCGCGCCGCGCAAGCGCTCGTATTCGCTGTCGATATCGTCGACCACGAACACGACGAGCACGCCCTCGCCCGCGCTGCCCGCGATGCGCGCCGGCTTGAACGACTTCAAGCCGGTGCGCAGGTAGATGACGTCCATGCCCGCGTCGGGCCGTCCGACGCTGACGAACCCGTCGGCGGCCATGTTCTCGGTGAAACCGAGGTGGTCGATGAGGAACTGGGCCGACGCCTGCGGGTCGTCCACATTGAGCGAGACGGCGGAAGCGGTGATCTGCATGGACTCTCCTCGGTGACGTTACTCCGTACTTTGTACGCTTTTAGTCTGCGAAGAATGACCACGAACCGCTCTATGAGCTGGATCACACCTTGAAGGTGTCGCGTTCGATCCGCAGCGTGGTGATGGTCGACGCGAGGCCCTCGTACTGGTTGACGAGCAACACGATCTCGATGAGCAACCGCTCGTCGTAGTGCGCGGCCAGCTCCGCCCACGCCGCGTCGTCGATATCGCGGGTGGTCACCAGCCGGTCGGTCGCGGTGAGCAGTGCCCGCTGACGCGGCGTCCACCCCTCCGCATCCGGCCCCGCCGCCACCCGGTCCACCTCGACCGCCGTGAGTCCGGCCTTGCGCCCGAGCCGGCGATGATGATCGGCCTCGTAACCGCAGTCGCGCAGATGCGCCACCCGCAGAATCACCAATTCGGCCTCCGCGCGCGGCAATCGCCCACCGGGCATGAGCTTGCCGGAGAAATGCAGCCAACCGCGGAACAGTCCACGCGTGCGTCCGAGTGTGCTGAAAAGGTGGGCGTCCGCCGTGCCCGCCGCGCGAGAAAGTACCTGCCAGACAACCCAGTTGATCGGTCCGAGTTCACCCAACCGGCCGGGGGAAATGCGTGGTAGGGGCGTTGCGGCCATCGTCGTCCACCTCGTCTTATCGCTCGGTTCCGTCGGAATCGACAGCGTACTCGGCGGTACGCGCGCACGGTGGCGAGTCGGTTTTTCTTTGGTTTCCAGTGGTTTTCGGAACAGTTGCGCGTCATGATTTGGGTACCGCAGCGCGCAGCGGCGGTGAGGTCGCAGCAGTGGTAGGGGAACATCGCAATGCTGGTTCGGATCAGGCCGGGCGCGGAACTCACCGGCGCCGAGCGGGAGTTCGTCGAATGCCTGAGCGCCTATCCGAGCCCGGGGCTCGCCCTGATCGACCCACAGGTGGGGGATCGGCGCCTCGACGCGGTGGTGGTGACGCCACGGGGGATCACGGTGCTCGACGTGTTGGGATTCCGGCGACGGCAGAGCGGGTTGCTTGCCCTGTCGCGCACGGGGGCGTGGACGATCAGTGACAGTCCGCTGGAGTTGGAGGCCGGACCGTCGAGCGGGCTGACCGACCGGCTCGAACACGGTGTGCACGCGGTGCGGGTGGCGCTGGAACACGCGCTGCAGGAGAGCAGGCATGTGTGCGGCGCGGTGGTACTCGTGCCGTACCGGGGTGTGGTGGTTCGACCGGCGCGCACCGCCTTACGTCCGGGCCTCGACGTGCTGGTCGCCAATACCGTAGACGCGCACGAACTGCGCGTCTACCTGGAGAACTTCTCGGTCGGCCCGCGCGAATGGACCGTCGAGAGGGTGCTCAACACCTGCGCCGCCCTCGGCCTGGCCGACCTCGCCCCCACCCGTGCCGAGCTCACCGACGACGGCTTCCCGGCCAAACGCCCCGACCCGGCACCGCGCGCCCCGCGCCCCCGCCGTGTCGAACCGCCCGCCCCGCCGACCGAACCGGCCGAGGAGGGCAAACTGGCAGGTTTGATTGTGTTCGGACTGGCTGTGCTCGGCATGTTGATCGTGCTGGTGATGGTGATCCTCGCTCTGCTCACCGACTCACCGTCCCCACGAACGGTCTCCGACGTCACCGAGTCGACCACCCCTGCCCCGGTCACCGTCACCCATCGTCCCGCGCACTGCTGGCCGTTCCAGTCCGACTGTTGACCCACATCCGACACCGCTGCACCATCGTGGCTCGGGCCGAGCTATGACATGTCCGGCTGGCGTCGACAGCGCGACGCAACCGTCAATCACGCACAGTTCCACCCAGTTTCGTGAAGGCGATAGCCTGCTCGGCCCGCGCCCGCACGTGCACGCAGGATGCGGTGATGTGGGTGACGAGGGTGTGCATGGCACGCTCGCGGCGTCCGGCCAGCACGTGCTCGGCGATGGCGATGTGCTCGGCGGTCATCGCCGCGACCCGGTCGGTGGTCGGCACATCCATCGTGCGCACCGGGCGCACCCGGATGTAGACGGCACTCAGCGCTTCGGCGAGGGCCGAATTGCCCGCTGCCCGAAGCAGTTCGGTGTGGAACCGCTCATCGGCGGCGACCAGCTCGGGTCCCGGGCGGGGCGGCGCGTCCCTGAATTCCTGCCAGCGCGTGAGTTCCGTGCGCACAGCGGCCAGGTCGTGTCCGGCCGGGGCCGCCGCAGAACCAAGCGCCGAACGTTGAAACCCGCGTGTCTCCAGCACCATTCGCAACTCGAACAGCTCGTCGAGTTCGGCCAGCCGTGGCCGGTACAGGTACAGACCCTCGGGATGACGCTGCACCAGCCCGTCGGCCTGCAACCGTGCCAGCGCCTCGCGCACCGGCGTGCGCGAGACGCCGTAGCGCCGGGCCAGCCGTTCGGCGCGCAACCGTTCGGCCGGTGCGAGCCGACCGGTCGCCAGGTCGTCACGTAGCGATTCGTACACGCGGTCGGCCAGCGAAACCCGCCCACCCCTGCCCATGACGCGGCCTGCGTTCAGATCGCCATCGCCGCGCGCACAGCCGATTCCGCGCCCGCACCGCCCGGTCCGGTGGAACCGACGTGCCCCGAGTGCAGCACGTAGTACTGCTGGGCGGCCTGCAACGCGAAACCGATGTGTTGCTCCACCAGCAGCACGCTCAGCCCACCGCGCTGCGTCAATTCGATGATGGTCCGCTCGATCTCGGCGACGACCGAGGGCTGGATACCCTCGGTCGGTTCGTCGAGGATGAGCAGCTTCGGTTCGGTGATGAGGGCGCGCGCGATGGCGAGTTGCTGCCGCTGACCACCCGAGAGCAGCCCGGCCTTGCGGGTGAGCAGCTCGCGCAGGGCGGGGAACAGATCCAGCGATTCGTCGATCAGCGCCTTGCCGCGCTTGCGACCGTCGGCAACCACCTGCAGGTTCTCGGCTGTGGACAGCTGGGGAAAACTCTGCTGGCCCTGCGGAACATAGGCGATGCCCCGTTTCACCCGTTGCGATGGCGAGAGCTTGCTGATCTTATCGCCGTCGAAGGTGATGGTGCCCGACTTGGTCGGCAGCAGTCCGACGGCGGTGCGCAGCAGGGTGGTCTTGCCCGCGCCGTTGTGGCCCATGATGGCGACCACGCTGTCGTCGGGGACGGTCAGGCTCACGCCGTGGACCACTTCGGTGCGCCCGTATCCCGAACGGACCTCGTCTAGTTCAAGCATCGGCGGCTTCCTTGTCTGTGGTTGCCATGGCGGCGGTGCCGAGGTAGACCTCCTGCACGCGCGGGTCGGCCTGCACCTGTTCCACGCTGCCCTCGCTGAGCACCTTGCCGCCCGCGAGCACCGTCACCGAGGTGGCGAAGGACCGCATGAAGTCCATGTCGTGCTCCACGACCAGGACCACACGGTCACCGCCGATGCGGCGCAACAGGTTTCCGGTTTCCTCGCGTTCTTCGGCGCTCATGCCCGCGACGGGTTCGTCGAGCAGCAGCACTGAGGCGTTCTGCACCAGCAGCATGCCGATCTCGAGCCACTGCTTCTGCCCGTGCGCGAGCACACCGGCAGGCTTGTCGCGCAGTGCGGTGAGACCCGTTGTCTCCAAGGCCTCTTCGATGGCGGGCAGCACGGATTTGCGCGCACGCAGCAGCGACAGCGCCGAGCGGCCCGCACCCGCCGCGATGTCGAGGTTCTGCAGCACCGTGAGCTGCTCGAACACACTCGCCGTCTGGAAGGTGCGCCCCACACCGAGCCGGGCGATCTGGTGCACCTTCTTGCCGAGCAGTTCGATACCCGACTTCTGCGCCGACCCGATGGCCGGGACCAAGCCGGTGATGGCGTCGATCAGCGTCGTCTTGCCCGCACCGTTGGGACCGATGAGGAACCGCAGGTCGCCCTGCAGCACCGTCAGGTCCACGTCGGTGACCGCCTTGAAACCGTCGAAACTCACCGAGAGCCCACGGATTTCGAGGTAGTCGCTGTTCATGCCCGCATTGCCGCCGGGCTTGGGTTCGTGTGAAGTCATCGGGCCAGCACCTTCTCCTCGGTGACCACGGCGGGTGTTTCCGGTTTGCGGCTCGCGCGCCATCCCTTGACCATCGGCCACAGTCCGGCGAGACCGGCGGGGATGAACCCGACGACCACGATGAACAGCACGCCCTGCAGGTAGGTCCAGCCCGACGGGAACGACTCCGACAGCGAGGTCTGCGCCCAGGCCACACCGATCGCGCCGAGTACCGGACCGAGCAGGGTGGTGCGGCCACCGATGGCGACCCCGATCAGGAACGCGATCGACGGGACCACACCGATATCGGCGGGCGAGATGATGCCGACGATCGGCGTGAACAGCGCACCGGCGATACCGGCGAGGAACGCCGCGACCACGTACGCGACGATCTTGATATTCGCGGGATCGTACCCGAGGAAGCGCACCCGCTCCTCGGCGTCACGCACCGCGATCAGCAGCTCGCCGTAGCGGCTGCGGTTGAGTTGACGGATCAGCGCGACCACCACGAGCAGCGTGCCCGCCGCGATGAAGAACAGCATCTGCCGGTTGGCCGGGTCCGAGAGGCGGAACCCGAAGAACGCCCGGAAGTCCGACAGCCCGGTGAAGCCGCCGATGGCCTGCTGACCGGTCAGCAGAATCGCCAGCGCCGCCGCGAGCGCCTGGCTCAGGATGGCGAAGTACGCACCGCGCACCCGCCGCTTGAACACGCCGTACCCGAGCACAGCCGCGACCAGCGCGGGCAGCACGAGGATGGCCAGGATCGCGACCGACGCGGATTCGAACGGCTGCCAGAAACCCGGCAGTTCGCTGATTCCGGAGATCTCCATGAACTCCGGCACCTCGTTGCCAAGGCGCGCGGCGTCGGCGAGCTGCATGTGCATGGCCATGATGTAGGCGCCGATACCGAAGAACACACCCTGGCCGAGGGTGAGCATTCCGCCACGGCCCCAAGCCAAACCGATGCCCGCCGCCACGATCGCGAAGCAGAGGAATTTGGCGAGCAGGTTCAGCCGGAAGTCGCTCAGCACCGCCGGGGCGACGGCGAACAGGATTATCGCCGCGACCGCGAACCCGGCCAGCGGAGTGAGCCGGGGATAGGCGCGAAGGCGTTCAGTCAGTGCGTTCATGCCAGGCTCCTCGTCCGCACGGTGAACAGACCCTGCGGGCGGACCTGCAGGAAGATGACGATCAGCACGAACACGATCACCTTCGCGATCGACGCGGTGGTGGAGTATTCGATGAAGGAATTGAGCAGACCGAGCGCGAACGCCGCGATCACTGTGCCCTTGATCTGGCCGAGCCCACCGATCACCACCACGAGGAAGGCGTCGATCAGATAGCTCTGCCCGATGGTCGGGCTGGTCGAACCGATGAGCGTGAGCGCGACACCGGCCACACCCGCCAGGCCCGAACCGATGAAGAACGTGCTGATATCGGTGAATCTGCTGGATATACCGCTGGTTTCGGCGAGACCGCGGTTCTGCACGACCGCGCGGATGCGACGGCCCATCGGGGTCGTCTTGAGGACGGCGGCCAGCGCGGTCACCGCGACGATCGCGAGCACGAGAATGAAGATGCGCGTCTTGGGCACCACCGCACCGGCGATAGTGATTCCGCCACTGAGCCATTCGGGCACCAGCACGTTCTTGGCCGGCGCGCCGAAGATGTCACGCGCGGCCTGCTGCAACACCAGGCCGACACCGAAGGTGACGAGCAGGGTGTCGAGCGGGCGGTCGTACATGTAGCGGATGAGGCCCATTTCCAGGACGGCACCGAGCAGGCCACCGATCAGGAAACCGGCGAGCAGCGAGACGGCCAGCGACACACCGGCCGAGGAGAAGACCTGCTGCACAACATAAGTGGTGTAGCAGCCGGCCATGATGAACTCGCCGTGCGCCATATTGATGACGCCCATCTGACCGAAGGTCAGCGACAAACCGAGCGCGGCGAGCAGAAGAATGGATCCCAGGCTCAGCCCTGTGAAGAGCTGGCCGATCAGCACGTCCATGGTGGTGGACTCCTAGAGAAACGGTGTGGGGCGCGGCGCGCCCCACACCTGCCGGGCGACTTACTTCAGGCCCTTGGCCCACTCGTAGGACTTCAGGTACGGGTCGGGCGTGATCGCCTTGCCGGAATCCCACACCGTGTAGATCAGGCCGTCGGCGCGGATCTCACCGATGCGGGCGGTCTTGGTGATGTGATGGTTGGAGCCGTCGATGGTGACGGTGCCCTCGGGCGCCTCGAAGCTCACGCCGTCGGCCGCGGCCTGGATGTCGGCCACCGCGAACGACTTCGCCTTCTCCACCGTGTTCTTCCACAGGAACACCGAGGCGTACGCGGCTTCCATCGGATCGGAGGTCGGCTTGTCGGCGCCGAAGGCGGCCTTGTAGTCGGCGACGAACTTCTTGTTCGCCGGGGAGTCGACGGTCTGGTAGTAGTTCCAGGCGGTCAGCTGGCCGGCGAGGCGATCCGCACCGATACCGACGACCTCTTCCTCGGCGATCGACACCGAGACCACCGGCATCTCGGCGGCCTTCAGGCCCGCGTTGGAGTACTCACGGAAGAACGCCACGTTGGAGTCGCCGTTGAGGGTGTTGAACACCGCGCCCGCCTTGGCGGTGCGCACCTTGTTGACGATGGTGGAGAAGTCGGTGGAGCCGAGCGGGGTGTAGTCCTCGCCCTTGATCTCGATGCCGTTGGCGGCGGCGTAGGCCCTGATCTCGCGGTTGGCGGTCTGCGGGAAGACGTAGTCCGAACCGACCAGGTAGAGGGAGGTGATGCCCTTCTGCTTCAGGTAGTCCAGGGCCGGGACGATCTGCTGATTGGTGGTGGCGCCGGTGTAGAAGATGTTCTTGGAATCTTCCAGACCCTCGTACTGCACCGGGTAGTAGAGCAGCGAGTTCAGGCTCTCGAACTTGGGCTTCATGGCCTTGCGGCTCGAGGAGGTCCAGCCGCCGAACACCGCGGCGACACAGTCGGAGCTGATGAGCTTCTCGGCCTTCTCGGCGAAGGTCTTCGGGTCGGACGCGCCGTCCTCGGGGACGAGCTCGATCTTCTTGCCGAGCACGCCGCCCGCCGCGTTGATCTGGTCGACCGCCAGCTTGGTCGAATTGGCAACGGTGACTTCGGAAATCGCCATGGTGCCAGAGAGCGAGTGCAGCGAACCGACCTTGATGGTGTCTTTGGTTGTGTCGACGCAGGACGCCGCGGTGGAACCGGTCGAGGCGTCGTCGCGGGCGCCGCAGCCGGTGAGCAACAGGCCGGCCAGGGCTACCGCCGTGGGGACGGCCAGTGCCCTGAGCACACGGGAATCAGACATGGGGCGTTCTCCTCATCAGGTGTAACGGCGGCGCACGCGCGCCACAACGAACACACCGCTGCCTGGCTGTACACCGGGTTGTATACAGCGGCTGTATTCGTGAGCGGAACAGTAGATGGAACATGTTGCAGCGGAATATCTCCCGATCACGTGCCCGTTTCGTCTGTTTCGTCCGTGTGAATTGTTCGGCGGGGAGCTACGGCGTGGCTACGGTTGCGTAGCCACGCGCCCGTGCGGCACGCTGGCGATTCGTACGACGTCGAACAGCCGGAATCTCGCGGCGCTCGGGCCGCGGGGTGGTCAGTCGAGGAGGAGCCCAGTGGGGCACTACAAGGCCAACGTGCGTGACATCGAATTCAATCTCTTCGAGGTACTCGGGCTCGACAAACTCCTCGACACCGGCGCCTACGGCGACCTGGACTCCGACACGGTGCGTCACATCCTCGACGAGGTGCGCAGGCTGGCCGAGGGGCCGATCGCGGAGACCTTCGCCGAGGCCGACCGCAACCCGGTCACCTACAACCCCGACACCTTCGACATCACCGTGCCCGAGCCGCTGCGCAAGACCGTGGCCGCCGTGCACGAGGCGCAGTGGTACCGGCTCGGCATGCCCGAGGGCATGGACGGCACGCCCGCGCCCAACGTGCTGCTGTGGGCCATCAACGAGCTCATCATCTGCGCCAACCCCTCGGCCAGCTTCTTCAATATGGGCCCGCTCATGGGCTCGGTGCTCTACGAGATCGGCACAGAGGAGCAGAAGCGTTGGGCGCGTGGGGGTTTCGAGCGCGGCTGGCAGGGCACGATGGTGCTCACCGAGCCGGACGCGGGCTCCGACGTCGGCGCGGGCCGCACCAAGGCGATCCCGCAGCCCGACGGGTCCTGGCATATCGAAGGAGTGAAGCGGTTCATCTCCGGTGGCGATGTGGGCGAGGCGGCCGAGAACATCTTCCACCTGGTGCTGGCCCGGCCCGAAGGCGCGGGACCGGGTACCAAGGGTCTGTCGCTGTTCTACGTGCCGAAGTTCCTCTTCGACCCCGACACCATGGAGATCGGCGACCGCAACGGTGTGTACGTCACCGGGCTCGAGCACAAGATGGGCATCAAATCCTCGCCCACGTGCGAGCTCACCTTCGGCGCCACCGGTGTGCCCGCCAAGGGGTGGCTGGTGGGTGAGGTGCACAACGGGATCGCGCAGATGTTCAAGGTGATCGAGAACGCGCGCATGACCGTGGGGGTGAAGTCGTCGGGCACGTTGTCGACCGGGTATCTGAACGCGCTCGAATACGCCAAGACGCGGGTGCAGGGCGCTGATCTCACGCAGATGACCGACAAGACGGCGCCGCGCGTGACCATCACCCACCATCCCGATGTGCGCCGGTCGCTGGCCATGCAGAAGGCGTACGCGGAGGGGCTGCGGGCGGTGTACCTCTACACGGCCGCACATCAGAATGTGGATGTGGCGCAGCTGGTTTCGGGCGCCGACCCGGAGATGGCGCACCGGATCGACGATCTGTTGCTGCCGATCGTCAAGGGTGTCGGCTCCGAGCGGGCCTATCAGTTGCTCACCGAATCGCTGCAGACCTTCGGTGGGTCCGGGTATCTGCAGGACTACCCGATCGAGCAGTACATCCGCGACGCGAAGATCGACTCGCTGTACGAGGGCACCACCGCCATCCAGGCCCAGGACTTCTTCTTCCGCAAGATCATTCGCGACGGCGGCGCCGCGATGGGCCACCTCAACGCCCAGATCACCGCGTTCCTGGCCAACGATTCCGGCCGCTTCGCCACCGAACGCGCCCTGCTGCGCACCGCCCAGTCCGACGTCGCCGCCATGGCCGCCACCCTCACCGGCTACGCCATGGCAGGCCAACAGGACCCCGCCGAGCTCTACAAGGTCGGCCTGGGCTCGGTCCGCTTCCTGATGGCCGTCGGCGACCTGCTCATCGGCTGGCGCCTGCTCGCCCAGGCCGAAATCGCCGCCGCCGCCCTCACCGGCGAATCCTCCGCCAAGGACCGCCCCTTCTACCAGGGCAAAGTAGCCGTAGCCTCCTTCTTCGCCAAGAACGTCCTCCCCGAACTCACCGCAACCCGCTCCGTCCTGGCCGCCCTCGACACCGACATCATGGCCATCCCGGAAGAAGCCTTCTGAGCGCTACTTGATGAGGTAGGGGGAGACGGAGCTGCGGTGTTCGCTGATGTCGAGGGACTTGCCGAGTGGGGGGAAGGCGCGTTGGGGGCAGTTGGAGCGGACGCAGACTCGGCAGCCCGCGCCGATGGGGGTGGCGGTGGCTTCGCCGAGGTCGATGCCGTCGGCGTAGACGACGCGGGAGGCGTGGCGTAGTTCGCAGCCGAGGCCGATGGCGAAGGTCTTGCTCGGCTGGCCGTAGCGGGTGGCGCGACGTTCCACGGTGCGCGCGACCCACAGGTATTTGCGGCCGTCGGGCATCTGGGCGATCTGGGTCATGATCTTGCCCGGATAGGCGAAGGTCTCGTAGACATTCCACAGCGGGCAGGTGCCGCCGCTGGCGGAGAAGTGGAAACCCGTGGCGGACTGGCGTTTCGACATGTTGCCCGCGCGGTCCACCCGAACGAAGGAGAACGGCACACCGCGCAGCGACGGGCGTTGCAGGGTGGACAGGCGGTGGCAGATGGTCTCGTAACTCTGCGAGAAGAACGCCGACAACCGTTCGATGTCGTACCGGAAGTCCTCGGCCACTTCGTGAAAGTGGGTGTAGGGCAACACGGTTGCCGCGGCGAAGTAGTTGGCGAGACCGAGCATGGCCAGCTTGCGTGACGCGTCGGAGGCGAAATTGCCCTCCTCGACCAGCTTTTCGAGCAGTCCGCCGCATTCCAGATAGGCCAGTTCGGCGGCCAGTTTGAAGGTGCGCTGCCCGCCGGACAGGTGCGGGGAGATCTCGAGCTGCTTGGTCTGCGGGTCGTAGGTGTGCAGCACGCCCTCGCCGAGGTCGATGCGTTCGCTGATCCGCACCCCGTGGGAGCGGAGCAGTCGCGCGATCTCGGTGCTCACCTCGCCGCCGTGGAAGCGGATGCGCGCGGTGAGATCCTCTGCGGCGGTGTCCAGCTCGTGGATGTAGTTCTGGCGCTGATAGAAGTAGTCGCGCACTTCCTCGTGCGGTTTGCTGATCGCGGCACTGCCTGAGCCGTCGGCGAAACGGTCCTCGGTGGCGGCGGCCAGCTGGGCGCTGGTGTTGCGGTACCGGTTGTGCATGGCGACCAGGGCCCGCGCCATCGACGGGTGCGCCGACACCATGTCGGCGATCTCCTTGGTGTCGGCCTCGATGCCCAGCTCGGCATCCATCACGACTTCCTGGAGTTCGGCGATGAGCCGGGTGTCGTCCTGGGCGGAGAAGAAGGTCGGATCGACGCCGAAGACCTCGTTGATGCGGGTGAGCACCGGGACCGTCAGCGGCCGCACATCGTGCTCGATCTGGTTGAGGTAGCTGGCCGAGATCTCCAGTTTCTGGGCCAGCGTCACCTGGCTCAGCCCACGCTCGGTACGCAGCTGGCGCAGCCGCGCACCGACATAGGTTTTGGCCATATGTCCAGTTTATGGGCGGTTTCACAGGGTTGCCAACCGGTTCTTAGCAGCGTGTGCTGAGCGATGTGTCACACCCGCGCGCTACGGTCGAACGGTGCTGTTCAGCGATGTCGTCGCGACCTCGGAGCAGGTCCGGGCCACCCGGTCGCGCAAGGAGAAGACCGCCGCCCTCGCCGCGTTGCTCTCGGCCGCGGGTCCGGCGGAGATCGGCACCGTGGTCGCCTGGTTGTCGGGTGAACTCACCCAGGGCCGGATCGGTGTGGGGTGGCGAACGGTGACCGGGCTGGGCGCGGCGGCGAGCGACCGGAACCGACTCACGGTCGAACAGGTCGACGACTACTTCACCCGGCTGAAGGGCCTGAGTTCCACCAACAGCCGCCGCGAAATACTCACCGAGCTGTTCACGGCGGCGACCGAAGAGGAACAGTCCTTCCTGATCCGGCTGCTCACCGGCGAACTGCGCCAGGGCGCGCTCACCGCGCAGGTGGTGGAGGGCCTGGCCCGATCCACCGGCATCGGCGTCGACGTGATCCGCCGCGCGCACATGCTCTCCGGGAACCTGCCCGCCACCGCGGTCGCCGCGATCACCGGCGGCGAGGACGCGCTGCGGGCGTTCCGTCTCGAGGTCGGCAGGCCGGTCGCGCCGATGCTCGCTTCCCCGGGCGGCTCGCTGGACGAGGCGCTGGCCGAACTCGGCCCGCAGGTGAGCGTCGAACACAAGCTCGACGGCGCCCGCATCCAGGTGCACCGGGCGGGGGAGCAGGTGTGGGTATTCACCCGCACCCTGCGCGACATCACCGCGGGCGTACCCGAACTGGTCGAACTGGTTCGTGGCCTGGACTGCACGAGCGTGGTGCTCGACGGCGAGACCCTCGCGCTCACCGACGCCGGTCGCCCGCGCCCGTTCCAGGAGACGATGAGCCGCTTCGCCACCATCGGCGACACGCGCGAACTGCTGCTGCACCCGTACTTCTTCGACTGCCTGCACCTGGACGGCGAAGACCTGCTCGACGAACCCCTGCGCGTGCGCCGCCGGGCGCTGGACCGGGTGGCCGGACCGCACGCCATCCCGGCACTGGTCGCGCCCGACGCCGAGGCGGCCGCCGAGTGCTACGACGACGCGCTCGCCGTCGGCAACGAGGGCGTGATGGTCAAGTCGCTCGAAGCGCCGTACGCGGCGGGCAGGCGCGGCAAAGCCTGGCAGAAGGTCAAACCCGCGCACACCCTCGACCTGCTGGTCATCGGTGCCGAATGGGGTTACGGCCGCCGCACCGGATTCCTGTCGAACCTGCACCTGGCCGCGCTCGACCCGGACACCGGCGAACCGGTGATGGTCGGCAAGACCTTCAAGGGCCTCACCGACGAACTGCTGCGCTGGCAGACCGAGGAATTCCCCGCCCACGCCACCCACCGCGACGCCCAGACGGTGTACCTGCGCCCGGACCTGGTGGTCGAGATCGCGCTCGACGGCGTGCAGACCAGCACCCGGTACCCCGGCGGCGTCGCCTTGCGTTTCGCCCGGGTGCTTCGGTACCGCCCGGACAAGGAACCCGCCCAGGCGGACACCATCGAAACCGTGCGTGCGCTGGGCGGACACTGACCCGCCACGACTTTCGGGGCAACACTGCGGCAATCCGGAACGGCCATACGACACACTGTTCGGGTGAGCGCCGAACTTGTGGTCCTGTTGATCGTCATCGTCACAGCTCTCGCCTTCGACTTCACCAACGGCTTCCACGACACGGCCAACGCCATGGCGACCTCCATCGCCACCGGTGCGTTGAAGCCGAAGACGGCCGTGGCGATCTCGGGTGCGCTGAACCTGATCGGCGCGTTCCTCTCGGTGGCCGTCGCCGCGACCGTCGCCAAGGGGATCGTGCGGCTCGACGAGGTGCAGGGCCAGGATCTGCTGGTGATCGTGTTCGCGGGGCTCGTCGGCGGCATCCTGTGGAATCTGTTCACCTGGTTGCTCGGCCTGCCGTCGAGTTCCTCGCATGCCCTGTTCGGCGGGCTGATCGGCGCCACGCTCGCCGCGCTCGGTTGGAGCGGCGTGATCTGGGTGTCGGGCACCGAGGGCGTGCTGGTGAAGATCGTGCTGCCCGCGGTGCTGGCGCCGGTGGTCGCCGCGCTGGTCGCCGCGATCGGCACCTACCTGGTGTACCGCATCACCCGTGGGGTGAGCCGGGACAAGACCGACGAGGGCTTCCGGTGGGGCCAGATCGGGTCGGCGTCGCTGGTCTCGCTCGCCCACGGCACCAACGACGCGCAGAAGACGATGGGCGTCATCTTCCTCGCGCTGGTGGCCTACGGCTCGATCGACGCCGACGACCACATGCCGCTGTGGGTGATGGCCTCCTGCGCCTTCGCCATCGCGCTTGGCACCTACCTCGGCGGGTGGCGCATCATCCGGACCCTCGGCAAGGGCCTCGTCGAGATCGAGTCGCCGCAGGGCCTCGCGGCCGAATCCACCTCGGCGGCGATCATCCTCACCTCCGCGCACTTCGGGCTGCCGCTGTCGACCACGCAGACCGCGACCGGCGCCATCCTCGGCACCGGCATCGGTAAGGGCGCCGAGGTGCGCTGGGGCGTGATGGGCCGCATGGTTGTCGCATGGATGCTCACCCTGCCCGCGGCGGGCGTGGTCGGTGCGATCTGCTGGCTGGTGGCGCATCTGATCGGCGGGCTGGCCGGAGTGCTCGTGGTGTTCGCGATACTGGTCTTCGGAGCGCTGGCGATCTACCTGCGCTCGCGCCGCGACCCGGTCGACCACCACAACGTCAACGAGGAATGGGCCTCGGCCGAACCCGACCACCCGCGGCCGGAATAGGAGGACACCGGGATGCACACACTCTGGCTGAATCTGCGTGAACTGTGGGATGTGCTGATCGCCGCACTCGTTCTCGGCGCGGGCGTGCCCGCCGTCTTCGCGTTCGCGGTGCGCTGGTGGGCCAACGGCGAAACGGTCGACGCCGACGGAGGGGTGCGGCGCAACCATCTCGCCCTCGCGGGCGCGTTCGTCTGCGTCGTTCTCATCGTCGTACTGGTGATCTGCGGAATCCTGTTCACGGCAAAGGCTTTCATCGCGCACCAGTTCGGCATCCACCTGTTCGGACAATCCTGAGCGAGGACCAATGACCGACTCGTCATCCACCCCACCGGTACGGCCCGGCCTGATGTCGCGGGTGCTCGGCTGGCTGCGCGCCGGCTACCCGCAGGGCATTCCGCAATCGGACTATGTCGCGCTGTTCGCGGTGCTGCACCGCAACCTCACCGATTACGAGGTGGTGGCCATCGGCGAACAGTTGATCGCGGCCAATCCGAACCGCGAATCCATCAGCCATGCCGAGATCGCGGCGGCGGTCGCCGATTTCGCGAAACAGCAGCCCGCCGCCGAGGACGTGTCGCGGGTGGCTTCGCACCTGGCGGCCGGTGGCTGGCCGCTGGCCGAACCGATCGACGACTCCGAGTAATTCGCCGTGTGCCAATAGAATTGGTGGCTGACGATTCCACCGGATTCGTGCCGTTCGCGCGCTAGCATGCACGGGTGGTACGGCGTGCGGCAGAAGTCGAGAGTGGTCGAAGTTATGGTGGATTGTCGCGCGAGCAGCGAATTGCCCTACGCCGGAGCCGTTTGACCGACGCGGCACTGGAATTGTTCGGAACCCGTGGTTATTCGTCGACCTCGATCGAGCGATTGTGTGCCACTGCGAATGTGTCGACGCGCAGTTTCTACGAAGACATCGGCAGCCGCGAAGCGCTGCTGATCGCGCTGGTCGACCGGCTCAATTCCGCCGCGCTGCAACGACTCGACGAAGCCCTCGACCGCACCCGTGAACAGCCGCTCGTGGTGCGCGTGGTGGAGAGTTTCCGCGCGTTTCTCTCGGTGACCTGCCGCGACCGGCGGGCCGCACGGGTTTTCTATGTGGAGATCGTCGGGGTGAGCCCGGCGGTGGAGGAATGGCGGCGCGCGCAACGGCGTTCGATTTCGGCGCTGCTCACCCGCGAGGCGCAACGCGCCGCCGAACGCGGTGAGGCGCCCTCGCGCAGTTTTCACCTGTTCACCCTCGCGCTGATCGGCGCGGTCACCTCGCTCGCCCAGGAAATGGTGCACGCCACCGTGCCGGGCGACGCGATCTCGGTCGACGAGATCTGCGACCAGATCGCCTACTTCATCCGTTCCGGCCTGCCCGCGCGCACGGCCTGAGAAACGAGAACGGGAGGCGCCCGAAGGACGCCTCCCGTTTCAATGCTTACCGCGAATCAGATACCCATACCCTGGGCGAGCAGCGGCCACGAATCGTGCAGCGCCTGCTCCCAGTAGGGCCAGTAGTGGGTGCCCATCGGGGTGAACTGGTAGGTCGCCGGGATGCTCAGCGAATCCAGCTTGGCCTTCAGGTTCTGGCTGCAGGCGTTGGTCGCCGCCTCGATGCCGACACCGAGGCCGAGGTTGATCGCACCCATCGGGCCGGGCGCGTTGCTGAGGTAGTACTCGACATCGGCGTTGGACGGCATGCCGCTACCGCTGGAGATGTAGAGGTTGGTGCCGCGCAGCTTCTCGGCGTTGATGACCGGGTCGTTCTCCACCCAGGCCGGATCGTTGTCGGCGCCGTACATGTTGGCGGTCTTGCCGCCCGCCCAGGTCTCCACCGAGAACTTGACGGCCTGCTTGCCCAGCGGGTCGGCGATCTGCGCGCAACCGCTGTAGGCGGCCACCGACTTGAACAGGCCCGGCTTGGCCTCGGCCAGCTGCAGCACCGAGGTGCCGGAGGTGGACAGGCCGGCCAGCGCGTTCAGGCCGGTCGAGTTCAGGGTGCTGTCGAGCAGCGGCGGGAGCTCTTCGGTGAAGAAGGTCTTCCACTTGTTCAGACCCAGCTTGGGGTCTTCCTGCTTCCAGTCGGTGTAGTAGCTGCCGCGACCACCGATGGGCTGGATGACATTGACCTGCTTGTCGGCGAGGAATCCGAGCGCGTTGGTCTGCGCGGCCCAGCTCGCGGTGCCCTCACCGGCGTCGAGGCCGTTGAGCATGTAGAAGTTGGGCGCGGGCTGCGACTCGTCGACGGGGCGCTGCACGTCGATGGTGATGTCTTTCTTCATCGCCGCCGAGTACACCTTCAGGTGCCAGGTGCGTCCTTCCTTGACGACCGAGGTCACCGAGGATGCCTTCTCCGGCTGGGCCGAGGCGCCACCGGCGAGCGCCGCCACCGACATGGCGGCGGTCAGGGCCACGGCCGTCGTGCGCAGCGCGGCGACATTTCGTAGTGCAGAAAGTTTCATCGAACAGTCGGTTCCAGTCCACGGGCCGTGTCGGCGCCGTCATCGCAGTTGGTCCCCGCGCACCGGGTATACGCCCGGTGGCGACGAGGCTGTCAGATCCTCCGGTATCTTATGTCCTCCCCGAGAGTGAAACTGTTACGAGTCCCAATCTGTGGACTTAACGGTCGCGCAATAACCGCCGGTGAATCGGAAATATCGGGGAAACCGGGCGCTCTTAGGGTGACGCCATGGGTATAGAGGTCAGCGGATTATCCAAGTCGTTCCGGGTGGGGCGCGACACCGTGCACGCCTTGGATTCGGTCGACCTGCACACCGCCGACGGCGCGTTCCTGTCGTTGCTCGGGCCATCGGGCTGTGGGAAGTCGACCGTGCTGCGGATCCTGGCCGGCCTCGACGAACCGAGCGCGGGGAGCGCGCGAATCAACGGCCACACCCCGGCGCAGTTGCGTGGTTCACATGAGCTGGGCATCGCGTTCCAGGATTCGGCGCTGCTGCCGTGGCGCAGTGTCGTGTCGAATATCGCGCTGCCTTTGCAGGTGGCGGGGCTGCCCGTGGACCGGGAGCGGATCGCGGACCTGGTCGCGCTGGTCGGGCTCGAGGGATTCGAGAAGGCCAAGCCCGCGCAGTTGTCGGGTGGGATGCGTCAGCGGGTATCCATCGCGCGGGCGCTGGTGGTCGAACCGTCGGTGCTGCTGCTCGACGAACCGTTCGGTGCCCTGGACGATATGACCCGACAGCGGCTGAACCTGGAACTGCTGTGGATCTGGACCGAGAAGCCCGCGACGACGCTGATGGTGACCCACGGCATCGGCGAGGCGGTGTTCCTGTCCGATGTGGTCGCGGTGATGAGCCCGCGACCGGGACGGGTGCTCGAACTGGTCGAGATCGACCTGCCGCGGCCACGCACGCCGGAGATGATGCGCACGCCCGAATTCCACAAGCTGCACGACTACCTCTCGGAGCTGCTGTTCGGGCGGGCGGGCGTGGCATGACGACCTCGGTTACCGGCGTGCGCTCGGCGCTGGGTGGGCACCTGTGGGTCGGCGGTGCGCGGTTCGCCGGGGCGCTCGGTGTGACGGCCTTGATCGTGTGCTGGTGGGTGCTCGCCGCCGCGGGTGTCGCGGGGGGAACGGTGCCGACGCCGTGGCAGGTGCTCTCCACCATGTGGTCGGACGGGTGGGCGCTGTACGGGCCGAACTTCCAGGTCACCGCCGGTGGTGCGCTGCGCGGCTTCCTCTGGGGCAACGCCCTCGCGATCGGAATCGCGGTGACGATCATGCTGGTGCCGCGCGTCGAACCGCTGGCCACCCAGCTCGCCATTCTGAGTTACTGCACGCCGCTGGTCGCGCTCGGTCCGATCATCCTCGTGGTGTTCGGCGGACGCACGCCGACGGTGTTCCTGGCCGCGATGTACTGCTTCTTCACCACGATGGTCGGCGCGGTGAGCGGGTTGCGCTCGGCCGACCCGGCGAGCCTGGACCTGGTGCGCGCCTACGGCGGTGGCCGATGGCAGCAGCTCTACCGAGTCCAAGCCGTTGCGGCACTGCCGAATACGTTCGCCGCGTTGAAGATCGCGGCGCCGTCGGCGGTGCTCGGCGCGATCATCGGTGAGTACCTCGGCGGGGTGGACAGCGGGATCGGGGTGGCGCTCACCGCGGCGCAGACCGCCTACAACGTGCCGCGCACCTGGGGGATGGCCTTGGCCGCGGCGGCTCTGGCCGGGCTCGGCTATGTGCTGATCGCGCTGCTGGCCCGGGTGGCCGCACCGTGGACGAGTGCGGAGGCGAAACGATGACGGTGCTGCGCGGCCTCGGGCGGTTCCTGTTCCCGCTGGTCACCTCGCTGCTTCTGCTGCTCGTGATCTGGACGCTGTTCCTTCGGGCGTTCCCGCAGATCGGCCCGCGGGTCGGCAAGACACCCTCGGACATCTGGGCGTACCTGGTCACCTCACCGGGTGCGCCGACGGCCCGGCAGGCGATCCTCGACGATCTCGCGATCACCCTGGCCGACGCCGCCGTCGGGTTCGCCGTCGGCATGGTCGGTGCGATGGGAGTCGCGGCGCTGTTCGTGCTGTATTCCGCTGTGCGACAGACCTTTATGCCGGTGGCGATGCTGCTGCGGTCGGTGCCGTTGGTGGCGCTGAGCCCCATCGTGGTGCTGGTGTTCGGCCGCGGGACGACGGGCGTGACGGTGCTGACGGCCATCGTCGTGTTCTTCCCCGCGCTGGTGATGATCATGACCGGCCTACGTGCAGCGCCGAGGCAGGCAATGGAATTGGTGACGGTATACGGCGGCTCGCGGTGGACCGGGCTGCGGATGGTCGCGGTGCCCGCCGCGCTGCCGTCGATCTTCGCCGCCGCGCGAGTGTCGGTGCCCGGCGCCCTGATCGGTGCGCTGCTCGGTGAATGGCTCGGCAGCGGAACAGGTTTGGGTGCCGCCCTGGTTCGCGCCATTCCGATGTTCCAGTACAACCGGCTGTGGGCGTCGATCGTGGTCGTCACCGTGGTGTCGGTGGTGCTGTACGCGCTGGTCGGGGTGATCGAAAACCTGGTGCTCGCCCGATTCGGGGTAAGGCGGAAAGAATAGTCGCGGAACCTGGCGGCAAAGAAAACGAAACGCGGCGAATCTAGCGTCTGCGTATGAACAGTATCGACCGCCGTGGTTTCCTTCGCTTTTCCGCGCTCACCGGCGCCGCTATCGGCGGTGCGAGCGTGCTCGCCGCATGCGGGGGTGGTTCGGCGACTTCCGGTTCCACCGACGACGGCTCGAAATACGGCAAGGTCGCGGTGCAGTTGTCCTGGATCAAGAACATCGAATTCGCGGGCGAGTATTTCGCCGATTCGCGCGGGTATTTCAAGGAAGCGGGATTCGGAACGGTAGATCTCATCGCGGGTGGTGCGGCGAGTACCTCCGTGGAAGCCGGTCTCGACACCGGGAAGGTGTGGATCGGCCTGTCCGCACCGCAGACCACCGCGCCCGCCGTGCTGGAGGGTTTGCCCGCCAAGATCGTCGGCGCGACTTACCAGAAGAACCCCTTCGCGATCGTCAGCGCGGCGGGCAAGCCGATCAAATCCCCGGCCGAGATGAAGGGCCGCAAGATCGGTGTGCAGGACACCAACCAGCTGATCTTCAGCGCCTTGCTGGCCGCCAACGGCATCGCCCCCGGCGAGGTGACCGTGGTGCCCGCCCAGTTCGACCCGACCCCACTGGCCAACGGCGAGGTGGACGGCTGGGTGAGCTACGTGACCAACGAGCCGATCACCTTGGCGGCCAAGGGTTTCGCCAACGATCACTTCCTCTTCGCCGACTTCGGCCTACCGCTGGTGGCCGAGACCCTGACCGTGGCCCAGTCGACCATCGACAACGAACGCGACAAGCTCAAAGCCTTCCTCACCGCCCAGATCAAGGGCTGGAAGGACGCCGTCGCCGACCCCGCCGAGTCGGCCCGCCTGGCGGTCGAGGTCTACGGCAAGGACCTCAAACTCTCCCTCGACGAGCAGATCAAGGAGGCCACCGCCCAGAACGACCTGGTCGTCTCGGCCGCCACCCGCACCGACGGCCTGCTCACCATGTCCGACGCCCTGATCGAACAGAACATCGCCGCCCTGCGCACCGCCGAGATCGACATCAAGGCAGACCAGCTCTTCGACCTGTCGATCCTCCGTGAGATCTACGCGGAGAATCCCTCCCTCAAATAGCGCAGACCCGCGGCGCCGGCCGCGAATCAGATAGCCATGCCTACCGAGGTGGAGTTGCCGAAGTCGCGGTGGGCGGCCAGGCGCAGGCCTGCGCGCGAGGCGAGGAAGTCGGCCGTGATGAAGACGGCGGTTTCGGCGGGGGTGCGTGGGCCCGCTTCCAGCCCGGCGGGGACGTGCAGCCGGGACAGCGTGGGCTCGTCGAAGCCGCCCGCGCGCAGGTCGTCGAGGCGACGGGCCTGGTCGGCGGGGGTGCCGAGGGCCGCGAGGTAGCCGAGTTCGGGCAGGCGAAGGGCCACGGTGAGCAGGGGAATCTCGAAGCGCGGCTCGTTGGCGAGCACGACGATGCCTGTGCTGCTGTCGATTTCGCCCGCGGCGGACAGCGTGTTCAGGTAGCGGTGCGGCCAGTCGACGACCACCTCGGCGCCGGGGAACGACGCCGGGTCGGCGAACTCGGGGCGCGAATCGCAGATGCTCACCCGGTAGCCGATCATCCGCGCCTGGGCGGACAGGGTGGCGGCGTAGGCGTTGGCGCCGAAGATGAGCAGGCGCGGCGGCGGGCAGTAGGAGGCGACGAACAGGTCCGACTCGGGCAGGGCGACCAGCTCGGTGGCGTGTTTGCGGTCGGTGATCAGGTGCTGGCCGATGACGTCGGGATCCTGGTTCCACACCACGGTGAACACGGTGACCCGGCGATGGGCCTGAATGTCGGCGGCGACGGTGGGGAATTCGGGGAAATCGCGGCAGGAGAACGGTTCGACGAAAATGTCGACGAGGGTGCCGTCGTCGGAGGACGATTCCAGCCCGGTGAGCATGCTGTAGCGGCGTAGTTGCCGGATGCCGGTGCGCGCGGCTTCCATCGCCGCCTCGTACACGGTTTCTTCCAGCCTGCCCGATGCGATGGATCCGAAGACGCCGCCATTGGGGGTGACGAGCATTGCCGATCCGATCGGCAGAGCGCTGGTTCCGATCGTGCGGACTACCGTTGCCAGGCCACCGGTAGCGCCCGAATGCCACACTCGCAGAAGGTCATCGACGATATCGCGCATATCTCAAATCTCCGATCACCGTGCGCCGACTTCCGGGAAATCGCGATCGGTCCCTGTCGCCAAGTCGTCGCACGTGACGCACACCATATCCTGTCGGGTACCCAAATAGGAACCTGCCCCCGCATCCCCAACGGCGGCAGTGTAAATGGCTTCCCAGTGCTTGTTCTCTATCACAACTGGATGGCCCGGAGTGTCGTGGAACACACTACGAGCCAATCCGCTCTCGCTCGCGCGGGCCGCGGCGAGCACTCGGGCCACCACGTCGGCACCGATATCGGGAGTGTCGACGGGGCGGAAGGCCACATATCGGGTACCCGCCCGCGCCGCCTCGGCCAAGCCCGCGCGCACCGTCGCCGACAGTCCGGTGGCCCAGTCGGCGACCCAGTGCCACCGAGTGCCGGGTGGCAGGTTCAGCGCCGCCGGGTCGGGGCCGGTGGCGCCGAGCAGCACGATCACCGGGTCGCAGCCGCCGTCGCGCAAGGCGGTGATCGCGGCGGTGAGCCAGGCGCCGTTTTCGGCGAGTGCCTTGGGTTTGCCGTAGCGGGTTCCGGCGCCCGCCGCGAGGACGATGCCCGCGCACGAGTCGTGCGTGAGCGCTTCGATCCGGGGCATGCAGGTGAAGGTAATGGCGCAATGTTGCCGGTCGATTACGGCCGGGGAGCGCGCGGGCGACGACACGGGTACGTCGGCGGTCGGCTCGAGTGGCGGGCCGCCGGTATTGGGGAGATGCTGGATCGATGACTAGGGAAGCGATCGGACTCGCGGGCTTCAACTCGTTGCCCGCCGACGCCGCTGAGCAGGCATTGCTTGCCTGTTGCTCGTCGCCGCGCTGGGCGAGGGCCATCGCGGCCGCCCGGCCCTATGTCAACGCGGTGTCGTTGCTCGATGCCGCCGACGCGGCTCTCGACGCGCTCGACGAGGCCGATATCGACGCCGCGCTCGCCGGGCATCCACGCATCGGTGAGCGCGCCACCGGCGCGGCCGCGCACGAACAGTCCGGTGTCTCCGGCGACGACGTGCGGGCCCGGTTGGCCGAGGGCAACCGGGCCTACGAGGAGAAGTTCGGGCACATCTACCTGGTGTGCGCGGCAGGCCGTAGCGGCGAGGAACTGCTCGCCGTGCTGCGGGCGCGACTCGACAACGATCCGACGACCGAAAGGCGGGTTATGCGAGACGAATTGGCGAAGATCAATCGGCTGCGCCTGACACAGCTGGTGGCGTCATGACCGGGCTGAGCACGCATGTGCTCGATGCCGTACGCGGGGTCCCCGCCGAGGGGGTCGCCGTGTGGTTGACGCGCGGTGAGTTGCGGCTCACCGAGGCATTGACCGATGCCGACGGGCGAGTGAAAGAGCTTGCCGCCGGGCTCAATCCGGGCGAATACCAGTTGTACTTCGATACCGGCAGTTACTTCGCGGCTCAGGGCGTCGAGACGTTCTACCCGGAGGTCTGTATCGCTTTCACCGTCGGCGAGCAAGCGCATCTGCATGTGCCGCTGCTGCTTTCGCCGTTCGCCTATTCGACCTACCGAGGGAGTTGAGCCGTGGCACTGACCGGCCCGATCATGTTGACCGACAACCGATACGGCAAGGCCGAGAACCGGGTGGTGCGGTTCTACAAGGAGAACGCACGCCACGAGATCCGCGATGTGAATGTCACGACCACGCTGCGGGGTGACTTCGAGGCGGCCTATACCGAGGGCGATCAGCGGCAGGTGCTGCCGACCGATACACAGAAGAACACGGCGTTCGCCTTCGCGAAGAAGGTCGGTCTCGACACGGTCGAGGATTACGCGATCGCGTTGGCGAGGCATTTCCACGAAACCGTCGAGCCGGTCAGCAGCGCTCGCGTCGATGTCGAATCCTATGGCTGGCAGCGGGTTTCGATCAATGGTGCCGAACACGATCACACCTGGGTGCGACAGGGCCCCGAGGTGCGCATCGTGGCGGTGACGGCCGCCGATGCCGGAACCTGGCTGATCGGCGGAATCAAGGATCTCGTGCTGCTCAAGTCGACCGGGTCGGAATTCGCCGACTTCCTCGTCGACGAATACACCACTCTGGCGCCCACGAACGATCGCGTCCTGGCCACTTCCCTCGACGTGCACTGGCGATTCGCCGAAATCGACGGCATCGACTGGGACGAGGTGTTCGCCGGGATTCGCGCCACCCTGCTGGAACTGTTCGCCACCACCTATTCCCGCGCGCTGCAGCAGACCCTCTATGCGATGGGAACAGCTGTGCTGGAACGTTTCCCGATGCTCGCCGAGATCCGCCTCTCGGCCCCGAACAAACACCACTTCGACTACGACCTCGACCGCTTCGATATCGAGAACAAAGGTGAGGTGTTCTGGGCCGCCGATCGCCCCTACGGTTCGATCCACGCGACCTTGCAGCGCGCGGACGCACCCGATGCCGGAACGGCGTGGTCGGCATGAGCGGGCCGGGTGTGGTCGCCGTCGGCGGCGCGGCGGGCCCCGGGACGGTCGTGCATGCGATGTGTAGTGGGGCGAGGTGGTCGCGGTGAGCGCGCCGGATCTGGTGGTCGACGGGTGTGCGGTCGTCACTGTCGATGCGTCCGGGACCGAGTATCGGCGCGGATGGGTCTCGGTGCGCGGCAACAGGATCGAAGCGCTCGGGGAAGGCAGGGCGCCTGCGTTCGGGGCGGAGACCGCGCGGGTCGACGGGCGGGGTTGCCTGCTCACGCCGGGATTGGTGAACACCCATCACCACCTCTACCAGTGGATCACCCGTGGGCTCGCCGCCGACAGCACCCTGTTCGAATGGCTGAAGACCCTGTACCCGGTGTGGGCGCGGATCGACGAGAAGTCGGTGCGGGTGGCCGCGACCGGCGCGCTGGTGTCACTGGCCCGTACCGGGTGCACCACCTCCGCCGACCACCACTACCTGTTCCCGCACGGTGGTGGTGACCTGCTCGCCGCCGAGATCGCGGCCGCCGCCGAGGTGGGGTTGCGCTTCCACCCCACCCGCGGGTCGATGGACCTCGGGCAGAGCAAGGGTGGGCTCCCGCCCGATGATGTGGTCGAGTCCATCGACGACATCCTCGCCGCGAGCACCACCGCGATCGAGCAGTGGCACGACCCCTCGCCAGACGCCATGGTGCGCATCGGCCTCGCCCCCTGTTCCCCGTTCTCGGTGACCACCGACCTGATGCGCGAATCGGCCGCCCTGGCGCGCTCGGCCGGGGTGCGGTTGCACACCCACCTCGCCGAAACCGTCGACGAGCTGGACTTCTGCCGCGAGAACTTCGACTGCACGCCCACCGAGTACATGGAGCGGCTCGGCTGGCTCGGCGACGACGTCTGGTACGCGCACGGCGTGCACCTCGACGACCACGCGATCTCGGCGATGGCCCGCACCGGCACCGGCATCGCCCACTGCCCGACCTCCAACGGCCGCCTCGGCGCGGGCATCGCCCGCACCGCCGACCTGGTCGCCGCGGGCATCCCGGTCGGGCTCGGCGTCGACGGCGCGGCCAGCAACGAGTCGAGCTCGCTGATCGAGGAGCCACGCAACGCCCTCCTCTACGCCCGAGCCGTCGGCGGCCCGCAAGCCATGACGGTGCGTGGGGCACTCGAACTCGCCACCATGGGCGGTGCCCGCGTCCTCGGCCGGGCCGACGACATCGGCTCGATCGAACCCGGAAAGCTCGCCGACCTCGCCCTCTGGCGCCTCGACACCCCCGCCCACGCGGGCATCGAAGACCCGGTCGTCGCCCTGATCCTCGGCTCCGCACCGCCGCTGGCGGCCCTGTTCGTGAACGGCCGCGAGGTGGTCCGCGACGGTGTGGTCACCACGGTCGACGAAGCGGCCGTCGGCGCCGACGTTGCCCAGGCCCAGGCCACCCTCCTCGCCGGAGCCTGATCCTCGGGACACCCGATCAAGATCACCACGCTGTGGTGGCGGGACCTACTCGGCCGATGCCGCCAACACGGCGTGGTGATCGGGTGACCAGGTGCGGAACGCGGGTGGAGGGGCACACTGGAGGGTGGATATCGGGTTTACCGCGGCGCAATCTCGAGTGGGTGTCGCGCAACATCGTGGCAACTCGCCGCCCCTACTGTGGCTGGTGAGGTAAGCGAGGTGGATGTGGATCTGGATACCGTGCGGGAGGTGGTGCTCGCTCGCCGGCGCGCCGATTTGGCGCAGGTCGGTGCGGGGAGCGCGGTGCTCGCCGGCGGGACCTTCCTCTACTCCGAACCGCACGATCACCTCGACCGGCTGATCGACATCACCACGCTGGGCTGGCCGTCGCTCGTCGAGACCGCCGAGGGCCTGGAAATCGCCGCGACCTGCACGCTCGCCGAGTTCGCCGGTGCGCGTGCCGGTCAGGAACTCGGCTCGAAGACCCTGCGGCCGGATTGGCCAGGGACGGAATTGTTCGCGCAGGCGTGCCGGGCTCTGCTCGCCTCGCACAAGATCTGGCGCACGGCCACGGTCGGCGGAAACGTATGCCTTTCCCTGCCCGCCGGTGCCGTACTCGGTGCGCTGGTCGCCCTCGACTCCGACGCGGTGGTGTGGCCGCACGAGGGCGGTGAACGGCGAATCACGTTGCGAGACTTCGTAACCGGTCCCGGATTGAATGTGTTGCCGCCGGGATCGGTGGTCCGCTCCTTTGTCGTCCCGCTGCGTAACCTTCACGCGCGCACCAGCTTTCGGAAGATCGCGTTGGCTCCGCTCGGGCGTTCCGGTTCCGTTGTGATGGGCAGGCGTACAGCGGATGCCTGCGCTCTGACGATCACGGCGGCGACGACCCGACCTGTCGTCCTGGATTTCGACGGACCGCCGAGCGTGGACGAGCTGACCTCCGCGCTCGCCGAGATCCCACCGAACATCTGGTTCGACGATCCACACGGCGCACCGGACTGGCGCAGGCACGTCACCCGTTTGCTGGCGACCGAGGTTGTCGCCGAACTGGCGGAGGGTCGGTCGTGAACCCGACGACAAGCGTCGATGGCGTCCCCGAGCCGGCGGTTCGGTACGAGGGAGGTGGACCGTGCGGCTAGAAGTCGACGGCCGCGTCGTCGACACGGCGCCCAGGCCGGGCCAGTGCCTGCGAACCCTGCTGCGGGAGCAGGGCACTCTCGCGGTGAAGAAGGGCTGCGATTCCGGCGACTGCGGCGCCTGCTCGGTCCTGCTCGACGGCGCCCCCGTCCACTCCTGCCTGATCCCCGCCCACCGCGCCGCCGACAGAACCGTCACCACCGCCGCCGGTCTCGCCGGCGAAGCCGGACCGAACACCGTGCAGCGCGGTTTCGTCGACAATGCCGCGTTCCAATGCGGCTTCTGCACCGCCGGAATGGTCGTCACCGCCACCGGATTGCTCCGCGACCGCACCGGTTCGGAAATCACCGAGGATGAGCGCGCGGAGTTGATGAAAGGAAACCTGTGCCGCTGCACGGGTTACCGCGCCATTACCGACGCCCTCACCGCGTGTGCACCACTGTGCACAACTCGTGAGGCCACTCCTGAACCGCCTCCCGGTGTGGAAGCACGAGTCGGAGTGCCTGGCGATGCCGCCTTTGGACAGCCTCCCGGTGTGGAAGCACGAGCTGGAGTGCCTGGTGATGGCCCCCTTGAACAGCCCCCCGGTATGGAGGCACGGGTTGGAGTACCTGCCGATGCCTCCTCCGTGCGCCCGCACGATGGGCATCGGCGGAGTGCCGGAGGTGTGACGACGGCGTCCGCGGGGGAGGGTCCTGCGGTGGCGGGCCGCGAGGTGAGCGCGGTCGCGGAGCGGGTGCGGGAGTTCGGGCCGGGGCAGGTCGGAAAGGGTGTCGGAGCGCCCGCCGGGGAGCGGGTTGTGCGGGGCGGCGAGGCTTTCACGTTCGATGTCGGGGTGGGGGACGAGCGGGGGCCGGGGGTGGCGCCTTGGCATCTCGCGGTGTTGAGCAGCCCGCACGCGCATGCGCGGGTGGTGTCGATAGACATCGCGGAGGCGGCGGCCGTGCCCGGCGTCCGGGCGGTGCTGACGTCGGCAGACGCGCCGGGGGTGGCGTTTTCCACGGCACGGCACGAATTCCGGGAGGACGATCCCGACGACACCTTCGTCCTCGATCGCACGGTGCGTTTCGTCGGGCAGCGCGTCGCGGCGGTGGTGGGGGAGACCCTCGATGCGGCGCGGGCGGGGGTGCGGGCGTTGCGGGTGGAGTACGAGGTTCTGCCCGCTGTGTTCGAGCCGGCGGAAGCGCTCGGAGACGAGGCGCCGAAATTGCACGGGGACAAGCCGGATACCGCGCGTATCGCCGACCCGCAACGCAACGTGATCGCGGAAATACACGGTGGTGTCGGTGATTTCGATCGTGGTATCGAAGAAGCGGCGCATGTTGTCCGTGGTGTCTGGCATTCGCCGCGCGTGCAGCACGTGCACCTGGAAACGCACGGCGGAATCGGCTGGCTCGACGACAACGGCAGGCTCGTCCTGCGCACGAGCACCCAGGTTCCGTTCCTGGTTCGCGACGAACTGTGCCACCTGTTCGGCCTCGACCGTGACCGGGTGCGGGTATTCGCGGCTCGGGTGGGCGGCGGGTTCGGCGCCAAACAGGAAATGCTTGTCGAAGACCTCATCGCGCTCGCCGTCCTGCGCACCCGGCATCCGGTGCAATACGAATTCACGCGGACCGACGAATTCACCTCTGCCACTTGCCGTCACCCGATGCGGGTGGCTGTCACTGCCGCCGCCGACAGGAATGGGTTGCTCACCGCATTGTCGGTCGACGTGCTCGCCGACGCTGGTGCCTACGGCAACCACAGTGCGGGTGTGCTGTTCCATTCCGTCGGTGAATCGGTGGCCGTCTACCGGTGCCCGAACAAAAAGGTCGACGCGCAAGCGGTGTACACCAACAACATTCCCTCCGGCGCCTTCCGTGGTTACGGGCTCGGTCAGGTGATCTTCGGCGTGGAATCCGCCATCGACGAACTGGCCCGCCGAATCGGCGTCGACCCGTTCGATTTCCGCAGGCGCAATGTGGTGGTTCCGGGCGACCGGTTCACCGGCGCCGAAGTCGACGAAAGCGACCTCACCTTCGGCAGTTACGGCCTGGACCAGTGCCTCGACACCGCCCAGCGGGCGCTGCATCGCGGCAACGGTGCGAAGGCGCCCGGCCCCGACTGGCGCGTCGGGGAAGGAATGGCCGTGGCGATGATCGCGACCGTTCCACCACGCGGCCATCACGCCGACGCGACGGCGCGCCTGCTCGTCGACGGGAACTACGAGATAAACGTTGGCACAGCGGAATTCGGCAACGGTACAACCACCGTCCACGCCCAGCTCGCCGCGACCGCCCTGGCGACATCCGCCGACCGGATCGTGATCCGTCAATCCGACACCGATCTCGTCGGGCACGACACCGGTGCCTTCGGTTCGACCGGCACCATGGTCGCGGGCAAGGCGTCCTATGCCGCCGCACTGGAACTGCACGCGATGATGCTGGCGCGAGCGGCCAAGGTGAGCGGCCACCCCGAGCGGGATTGCGTGCTGGAAGCGGGTGGCGTGCGCTGCGGGGACGAACTCGTCACCGGCGCACAACTCCTCGCCGACGGCGACCTCATAGCCCACGGGACCCATTCGGGCACACCGCGTTCGGTGAGTTTCAACGTGCACGCGTTCCGGGTAGCCGTGCGTCCCGTGACGGGTGAGGTGCGGATTCTCCAGTCGATCCAGGTGGCCGACGCGGGCACCGTGCTGAATCCGGTGCAGTTGCGCGGTCAGGTGGAAGGTGGTGTCGCGCAGGCCATCGGGACCGCACTCTACGAGGACATGCGCACCGACGCGGGTGTGGTGACCACCCGCGCCCTGCGGCACTACCACGTACCGCAATTCGCGGACCTGCCACGCACGGAGGTGTATTTCGCCGAAACCAGTGACGCGCTCGGCCCGCTCGGTGCCAAATCGATGAGTGAGTCACCCTACAACCCGGTTGCCCCGGCCCTGGCGAACGCGATCCGCGACGCCATCGATGTCAGACCCGACCGATTACCGATGACCGCCGACCGGATCTGGCGGCTCGCGAGGAAAGGAACGGCCGAGTGAATACCCGACTGCCCGAACACATCCGGGCACGCGTCGACGCAGTCCTCGATTCCGTCGACGCGGAGCTGCGGCTGCGCTATCCCGGCCAGGGGACGCGGATTCAACCGGTGCACACGGTGTATGTCCCCGCCGACCGTGCCACCGCCGACACCCCGGCGGAATGGGGCGCCACCGCGCTGGAACTGCTGGATCGCCATACCGACTTCCTCGCCGGTCTCGACACCACCGATTCGCTTCCCGCGGTCCGGGTCGGCCTGTCCGCTCGACCGGTGCAGGACCTGCGGATAGATTTCGAGGACGGATACGGTTTCCGCGCCGACGATGTGGAAGACGCCGCCGCGACAGCAGCGGGAAAGACCTTGGCATTGATGGCCGAAAAGCCGGGCGCACCCGGTTCGTTCGGGATCCGGATCAAGGGGCTGGCCAAGGACGAACGCAGGCGAGCGCTACGAACACTGGAATTGGTCCTCGACGGCGTCGCCGACGTATTACCCGGGTTCCTCTTCACCGTTCCGAAAATCCGGGCGGCCGAACAGGTCTCGGCCATTGTCGACATCTGCTCCGGCATCGAACGCGCCCACGGACTTCCCGACCACACCCTGCGCTTCGAACTGCAGATCGAAAGCCCGCAGGCGATCATCGCGCCCGACGGCACGGCCCCCATCGCCCGCATGCTCGCTCTGTCCGACAACCGCTGCAGTGCACTGCATTTCGGCACCTACGATTACACCGCCGCCTGTGGAATCGCCGCCACCGACCAGGCGCTCGACCATCCGGCCGCGGACCACGCCAAAACGGTGATGCAGGTCGCCGCCGCCCAGACCGGTGTGTGGATCTGCGACGGCTCCACCCAGATCGTGCCGGGTAGCGACCCCGAATTCGCTTTCACCAACCACTACCGCCTGGTGGAACGTGCCCTGCGCCGCGGCTACTACCAGGGCTGGGACATGCATCCCGGCCACCTGGTCACCCGCTGGCTGGCCACCCACAACTTCTTCCGTACCGCCACCGATGTGGCCGTCCCCCGCCTACAGGCCTACCTCGGTCGCGGCCAGGAAGGGGTGGTCGACGAGCCGGCCACCGCCGAAGCCCTGTCGGCCACGGTGGTGCGCGCCCTGCGCTGCGGTGCGGTCAGCGATGACGAGTTGCGCGCCCGTGCACCGGAACTCACCGAGCAGACACTCGTCGACCTGATGACCCGCCGGTGGTCGAGCCGAGAAAATACCGAAGCACGGGAGACCCGATGACCGACGACTTCACCCACCTGCCCGACCTGGCGGTCCGGCCGCTCGGCGGGTCGGTGATCTGGGCGAACGACGAGTTCTTCGCCGAGAAGGAAAACCTCGTCAACCCCGGCCCGGCCGAATACCGGCCCGCGACATTCGGGCACAAAGGGCAGATCTACGACGGTTGGGAAACCCGCCGCCACCGCGGCAAGCCCGGTGACGACGCGGCCATCGTCCGCCTCGGCGTGCCGGGCGTGATCCGCGGCATCGTGGTGGACACCGCCTGGTTCAAGGGCAACTACCCGCCCGAGGTGTCGGTCTCGGCGCTGGCGATCGACGGTTACCCCGCCGCCGAGCAGATCGCCGAACGCACCGACTGGGTGCCGCTGCTCGACCGCGTGAAGGTCGCGGGCGACTGCCGGACCCCGTTCACCGTCGACGACGAAAACCGGTGGACCCACGTCAAACTCACCATGCACCCCGATGGCGGCGTCGCCCGGCTGCGGGTCCACGGCGAGGGCAGGCCCGACCCGGCACTGCTCGGCCTCGGCCCACTCGACCTGGCCGCCCTCGAGAACGGCGCCCTGGTCCTGGACTGCTCCAACCGCTTCTACAGCTCACCCAACCAACTGCTCTACCCCGGCCAGGCGCGCGTCATGGGCGACGGCTGGGAAACCGCGCGGCGCCGCGACGACGGAAACGACTGGGTGCGTATCAAACTCGCGGGCCCCGGCGCCATCCGCCTCGCCGAGATCGACACCTCCTGCTTCCTCGGCAACAGCCCCGGTGCCGCCTCGCTCACCGGCTTCACCAGCGACGGAACCGAAGTCGAGATCATGCCGCGCACCGACCTGCTCCCCGACACCCGCCACCGGTTCGCCCTCACGCCCGCCGGCGCGTCGGTCGAAGAGGTTCGCCTCGACATCTATCCCGACGGCGGCCTGGCGCGCCTGCGGCTCTACGGCGAGCTGTCCGCATGACCGGGCCACGCGACTTCATCGGCTACGGCCCGACTCCGCCGGACCCACGGTGGCCCGGCGGAGCCCGGATCGCGGTGCAATTCGTGCTGAATTACGAAGAGGGCGCGGAGAACAACGTCCTCGACGGATCACCGCATTCGGAAACCTTCCTGTCCGAGATGACACCGGCCGAAGCCTTCCCGAACCGGCACATGAGCATGGAATCGCTCTACGAATACGGTTCACGCGCCGGCCTGTGGCGGATATTGCGCGCCTTCGAACGGCGCGGTATCCCGCTCACCGTTTTCGCGGTCGCCCGCGCGATGCAACGCAATCCCGAAGCGGTCGCGGCCTTTCTGGAGCTCGGCCACGAAATAGCGTGTCACGGTCTGCGCTGGCAGTCGTATCAGCTCGTGGATCGCGACACCGAACGTGCCGACATGGCCGAAGCCGTGCGCATCCTCACCGACCTCACCGGCGAGCCGCCACGCGGCTGGTACACCGGCCGCGACTCACCCAACACCCGCGAATTGGTCGTCGAGCACGGCGGTTTCGTCTACGACGCCGACTCCTACGCCGACGACCTGCCCTACTGGACCACGGTGCGCGGGCAGCAGCACCTCGTGGTCCCGTACACCCTCGACACCAACGACATGCGCTACTGCTCGCCCGCCGGCTTCGCCACCGGCGAGGAGTTCTACGCCCACCTGCGCGACGCCTTCGACGTGCTGTACCGCGAAGGGACCGAGGGCAGCCCGAAGATGCTCTCGATCGGCCTGCACTGCCGCATCGCGGGCCGCCCCGCCCGCACCGCGGCCCTGGAACGCTTCCTCGACCACGTGCAATGCCACGAGGACGTGTGGATCACGCGCCGCATCGACATCGCCGAGCACTGGCGAACGACGCATCCGGCCGGATCAGGCGAACAGGTCCCGGACGAACGGGAGCGAGTCGACCAGTGAGGCGTTGACCGTGCCGTCGTGGTCGGTGGGGTAGGTGCGGGTGGTCACCGGCTGGCGGTTGGCCTCGAGCACCGCGAAGTAGCGCAGGGTCGCGGGGGTGACCACGTCGGTGTCGCGCAGGCCCTGGGCCAGCAGCAGCGGGCGGTCGTAGCCGGATTCGGGCAGACCCATGTACTCGCCGAGCAGGCCGCGCAGGTTCGGGATGGACGACAGCGGGCGGGCGAACATGCTGCCCACCGACGGCTTGGCGGCGGCCAGTTCGTCACCGAGGGGTCCGATGCACGCGGTCTGGGCCCGCTCGAGCCAGGCGCGGCCGGTGTCGGTGAGCAGACCGTCGATTCCGAGGTCGGGGTAGGTGGTGCGCAGGCCGCTGAGGATGTACAGGACGTAGGCGGTCAGGTGCGAGCTCAGGGAGATCGGGGGCACACCCGGGCCGACGAGGCCGATGACGTCCTCGATGTAGGCGGGCACGCCCGTGCCGACGGCACCGCGGTAGTCGAGTTCGGGGCCGCCGAACTCGGTGGCGTAGCGGGCGGTGAACACCGCGGCGCCGCCGCCCTGAGACTGGCCGACCATGGCCCACTTGTTCGACAGCGACGGGTATTGCGCGGTCGCGGCGCGCACGGCGTCGACCACATTGCGCGCCTCCACGACGCCGTTCAGATACGGGTGCTCGCCCGGACCGCCGAGACCGGCGTAGTCGGCCGCGACGACGGCGTAGCCCTGCTTCAGCCAGGTGCCGAGGTAAGCCCAGTCGCGTTCGACGGCGGCCGGACCGGCCACGCTGTAGGCGCAGTCGTCGCCGAGCCCGACGGTGCCGTGGGCCCAGGCGATCACCGGCCAGCCGCCCGCGGGCGCTTCGCCCGGCGGGAAGTACACGGCGGCGCTGGTGGTGGTCGGTTGGTCGCCCGCGGTGGTCGAGCGGTAGATCAACCGTTCGGCGCGGGCCGAACCCGGCAGCGTCGCCGCAGCCGACAGGGCCTCCACCGAGACAACCTGCCCGCCGGTGGGTTCGGCGTGCGCCGGAACGACCGGCAGCACGGTCAGCGCGGCCATCGCCGCGATCGTCAGCATCCTCGACTTGCGCACGGTCCCTCTTCCCTTCGTCGGACAGTCCGATTCTGCCCCGTGCGCCACAGGGGTGACACGCCGGGCGGGCGTTGCGGAGTGACGACACGCACATGATCGACGCCCGGCGTGGTGTGTGAAACGACTCACAGCCTGGAAGGCTCGAGAGCATCGGCACCCACCCGGCCGAAGATCGCTAACAGTACGGGCGTTATGCTAAAACTCCTGGTCAGCACTACCCATCGGTAGCCGCAGTGCTTGCAATCACAGGGCAAATTTCGCAAAGTTAGCAACAGCGGCGGCAAACCTAGCTGAGATTCACACAACCAACAGGTAGACGGCTATTTCCGGGTATGCCATTGTTTGGAAGTACACCCCTCAGGCCCTAGCTAGTCCTAGCAAGCCTGCAAATTGCTTCAGCAGTACGACCCGTGCAACCGAAAGCGTTCAGCCGCCGGTTGTTTGAACGGCCGGACAGCGCGGAGCACCGACCACACCGAGGAAGTGGAGTCAGAGATGTCGACTGCCGGCACCCCGAAGACCGCTGCGGAAATCCAGCAGGATTGGGACACCAACCCGCGCTGGAAGGGCATTACCCGCAACTACACCGCCGAGCAGGTTTCCAAGCTGCAGGGCACTGTCGTCGAGGAGCACACCCTCGCGCGTCGTGGTTCGGAGATCCTGTGGGACCTCGTGAACAACGAGGACTACATCAACTCCCTCGGCGCCCTCACCGGCAACCAGGCCGTGCAGCAGGTTCGCGCCGGCCTGAAGGCCATCTACCTGTCGGGTTGGCAGGTCGCCGGTGACGCGAACCTGTCCGGCCACACCTACCCCGACCAGTCGCTGTACCCGGCGAACTCGGTCCCCTCGGTGGTCCGTCGCATCAACAACGCGCTGCTGCGCGCCGACGAGATCGCCAAGGTCGAGGGTGACACCTCGGTCAAGAACTGGCTGGCCCCGATCGTCGCCGACGCCGAGGCCGGCTTCGGTGGCGCCCTGAACGCCTACGAGCTGCAGAAGGCCATGATCGCGGCCGGCGCCGCGGGCGTGCACTGGGAAGACCAGCTCGCCTCGGAGAAGAAGTGCGGCCACCTCGGTGGCAAGGTGCTGATCCCCACCCAGCAGCACATCCGCACTCTGACCTCCGCGCGTCTGGCCGCCGACGTCGCCGACGTGCCGTCGGTGATCATTGCCCGCACCGACGCCGAGGCCGCCACCCTCATCACCTCCGATGTGGACGAGCGCGACCGCGAGTTCCTGGACGGCACCCGTACCGCCGAGGGCTTCTTCGGTGTGAAGAACGGCATCGAGCCCTGCATCGCGCGTGCCAAGGCCTACGCCCCCTACGCCGACCTCATCTGGATGGAGACCGGCGTGCCGGACCTCGAGGTCGCGCGCAAGTTCGCCGAGTCGGTTCGCAGCGAGTTCCCGGACCAGCTGCTGGCCTACAACTGCTCGCCTTCGTTCAACTGGAAGGCGCACCTGGACGACGCGACCATCGCGAAGTTCCAGCGTGAGCTCGGCGCGATGGGCTTCAAGTTCCAGTTCATCACCCTGGCCGGCTTCCACTCGCTCAACTACGGCATGTTCGACCTGGCGCACGGCTACGCTCGCGAGGGCATGACCGCGTTCGTCGACCTGCAGGAGCGCGAGTTCAAGGCTGCCGCCGAGCGTGGCTTCACCGCCATCAAGCACCAGCGTGAGGTCGGTGCCGGCTACTTCGACACCATCGCCACCACCGTTGACCCCAACACCTCGACCGCGGCCCTCAAGGGCTCGACCGAAGAGGGTCAGTTCCACTGAGTTGCTTTGACTAGCAACGGATTTCCTCTACACCAGTAGGGGTGTACGCCCTCCCCTGCCGATCAGCCCCGGCAGGGGAGGGCATCCCTATATTGTGGGTCGCGAGCCGCGGTGGCCAGTGACCCGAACAGGGCCGAAATCCGCGGCGCCAGCCGCCAACAAACCCAGGAGTGGGACGTGAGCAGCGACAAGATTCAGCGCGTCGGGATCATCGGCGCCGGACAGATGGGCGCGGGTATCGCGGAAGTGTGCGCACGCGCGCACGTCGACGTCCTCGTCTACGAAACCACCCGTGAACTGGCCGCCGCCGGTCGTGCGCGCATCCTGCGCTCGCTCGATCGTGGCGTCAGCAGCGGCAAGATCACCGAGCGCGAGCGCGAGCAGGCCGCCTGGCGGCTGCGCTTCACCTCCGACCTCAGTGACTTCGCCGACCGTCAGCTGGTCGTCGAGGCCGTTGTCGAGAACGAAGAGGTCAAGACGGCCATCTTCAGCGAGCTGGACAAGGTCGTCACCGACCCCGACGCCGTGCTCGCCTCCAACACCTCCTCCATCCCGATCATGAAGATCGCCGTCGCCACCGCCAATCCCGAGCGCGTGGTCGGTCTGCACTTCTTCAACCCGGTGCCGGTGCTGCCGCTGGTGGAGCTGGTCACCACGCTCAAGACCAGCGAGCCTGTTGCCAAGCGGGCCGAGGCGTTCGCCGCCGACATCCTGGGCAAGCAGGTCGTCCGGTCGGCCGACCGCTCCGGGTTCGTCGTCAACGCGCTGCTGGTTCCGTACCTGCTCTCGGCCATCCGCATGGTCGAGTCGGGGTTCGCCACCAAGGAAGACGTCGACAAGGCCATGGTGCTCGGGTGTGCGCATCCGATGGGTCCGCTGGCACTGACCGACCTCGTCGGGCTCGACACGGTGAAGTCGATCGCGGACTCGATGTACGCCGAGTTCAAGGAGCCGCTGTACTCCGCGCCGCCGCTGCTCATGCGCATGGTGGAAGCCGGTTTGCTCGGTAAGAAGACCGGCGCCGGTTTCTACCAGTACGGAAACTAGGTTCCACGCACCGACGGCCGCCTTCCTCCCCGACGAGACGAAGGTGGCCGTCGGTGTTCCCAGGGGTGTTTGCAGGGGGAACGGCACACTGCCGACCGCTCGGCTTAAGCTGCTGTAGGCCGCTCGTGCACGCGCGAACCGGCTACTCGTCGAGCGCAGTAATTGCGCGGCGCCCGGTTGCCGGGCGACCACGCAGGTGATGGAAAGGGATGTCCCGTTCATGGTCAACGTCACCGATGGATTCGGGTCGAGCGTTCTCGGATATCCGCGGATCGGTCCGCACCGGGAACTCAAGCGCGCGCTGGAGTCGTACTGGCGTGGGTCGCTCGAGCGGGAGGAGCTGCTCGCGGTAGGCCGGGACATCCAGGAGCGTCAGTTCGACGAGCTGGCCGCCACCGGGCTCACCCAGGTGCCGGGCAACACCTTCTCCTTCTACGACCACATCCTCGACAACGCGCTGCTGTTCGGTGCGGTGCCGTCGCGGTTCAAGCCGCATCAGGAGGGCCTGCACCCGCTGGACTTCTACTTCCTGATGGCGCGGGGTAACCCGGATCTGCCGCCGCTGGAGCTGGTGCGCTTCTTCGGCACCAACTACCACTACCGGCAGCCCGAACTCGACGCCGACTCCACGTTCTCGCTGCACCCCGAGGCGCTGCTCGACGAGTGGGACCGGGCGATGGCGCGCGGGATCGAACTGCGCCCGGTGGTGCTCGGGCCGGTGTCGTTGCTGCTGCTGTCCAAGGCCGGCCAGGTTCCCGGCGAAGCGGAGTTCGACACGCTGAGCCTGCTCGACAAACTGCTGCCGTTCTACGAGGAACTGTTCGAACTGCTCGCCAAGCGCGGGTCGACCTGTGTGCAGCTCGACGAACCGTGCTTCACGGGGGAGCAGTCCGACGCGGCGCTCGCGGCGTTCGAGAAGACGTATCAGCGGTTGTCGAAGGCGCCGCTGCGCCCGCGCATCCTGGTCACCGGCCAGTACGGCGACTTCGGTGAGGCGCTGCGAATCCTGGCGGCCAGCAATGTGGAGGCCATCGGGCTGGACCTGGCGTCCTACCGGATGACGCCCGAGGAGCTCGCCGAGATCCCCGGCATCCGCCGCAAGCGGATCTACGCCGGCGTCATCAGCGGCACCAATGTGTGGCGCGCCGATCGTTACGTGACGCTGAACTACCTGAACTCCATCGCCGAGGTGTGCCCCGATCTGGTGGTGTCGACCGGCACCACCCTGCTGCACGTGCCCTACGACGTGCTCGCCGAATACGACATCGAGGGCAATGTCGCCGACCGGCTCGCGTTCGCGAAACAGAAGGTGGGCGAGGTTGTTTCGCTCGCCAAGGCGCTCACCGAGGGTCCGTCGGAGAAGTGGCGCAAGCGGCCCACCTCGGTGCACTTCAAGCAGAAGCACGCCGTGCGGCAGCGGGTGTACGCGATCACGCCCGAGATGCGCGAACGCGTGCCGTACGCCGAGCGGGCCGCGGCTCAGCAGGAACGGCTGAACCTGCCGTTGGTGCCCGCAACCACGCTCGGGTCGTTCCCGCAGAGCAGCCGGTTGCGGCAGGCGCGTCACGAAGTCGCCGCGGGCCGGTTGTCCGAGCAGGACTACCGCAAGCAGGTCGAAGCCGAGATCGAGGCGACGATCCGGTTGCAGGAGGACATCGGTCTCGACGTGTTCGTGCACGGTGAGCACGAACGCAACGACATGATCCAGTTCTTCGCCGAACAGCTCGACGGCATGGCGACCACCCGCTTCGGCTGGGTGCAGGTCTACGGCTCGCGCTGCGTGCGGCCGCCGATCATCTACGGCGACGTGGCCCGGCCCGCGCCGATGTCGGTGGACTGGACCACCTACGCCCAGTCGCTCACCGACAAGCCGGTGAAGGGCATGGTCACCGGTCCGGTCACCATGCTCGCGCGCTCGTTCGTCCGCCAGGATCAGCCGCTCTACGAGACGGCCGACCAGGTGGCGCTGGCGATCCGCGACGAGGTGGTGGATCTGGAGAAGGCGGGCATCGCCATCATCCAGGTCGACGAACCCGCCATCCGCGAACTGCTCCCCGCCCGCCCACAGGGCCGCGAGGAGTACCTGCGCTGGGCGGTCGGCGCCTTCAAACTCGCCACCTCCGGCGTGCGCCCCGACACCCAGATCCACACCCACATCGGCTACTCCGGCCGCACCGAGGTGGTGGACGCGATCGAACAACTCGACGCCGACGTCACCGCGATCGTCGCGACCCGCTCGATCGAATGGGTCATGCAGGCCCTCACCGAGGACGCCGCCACCGGCCACGGCCTCAGCCACGGCGTCGGCCCCGGCGTCTACGAAAGCCGCTCGGCCCGCATCCCCGACATCGACGAACTCGACGAACTCCTCACCCAAGCCGCGAAAGCGGTTACCCCACAACGGTTGTGGGCCAACCCAGACGGTGGTCTGAAGACCCGCCACTACTGGCAGCTCGATCCGTCACTGCGCAACATGGTCGCCGCGGCCCGCCGCGTCCGTCGCCGGGCCCTTGCCGCCCTCGCGGAAGAAGCCGTCGCGAAGTAGCGCCAGAACCCGAAGGGGCACACCGGATCCGGTGTGCCCCTTCGTCGTGTACCGCTAGTGGCTCAGTGCCGACACCACGAACATCGCGCCCACTCCGAGGATGGTGAGGAAGAGGGTCAGGCGGGAGGGGTGTTCGGCGTGGGCTTCGGGGAGGATGTCGGCGGTGGCGAGGTAGAGGAGGAAGCCGGCGAAGTAGCCGAGGTAGAGGCCGATCCATTGTTCGGGGACGTGGATGAGGGTGCCGAGGACGGCGCCGACTACCGGGGCCAGGGCGTCGAGGGCAAGGAGGGTGATGGCGCGTTTGCGGGCGTGGCCGTAGAGGGTGGGGATGGTGAAGGTGTTGAAGCCGTCGGCGAAGTCGTGGCAGATGACCGCGATGGCTACCGACAGGCCGACGGTGGCCCCCGCCTGGTAACCGATGCCGATGCCGAAACCGTCGAGGGTGCTGTGGAAGATCAGGCCCATCGCGGCGAGCAGGCCGACGGATTCGAAACCGTGGTGGTGCGAACCGAATTCGTCCTCGTGGCCGGTGTGGATGGCGACCGCGCGTTCGATGATGTGCAGACTCATGAACCCGACGACCGCCGCGATCAGCGCCACCGGCACACCGAACGCCTCGTCGGGTGACTGCTCGAGTGCCTCGGGGATCAGGTCGAACGCCACCAGGCCGAGCATCACCCCGGCCGCGAGACCGAGGACCAGGTGCTTGCGGTCGCCGATGCGCATGGCGACGAATCCACCGAACAGGGTGGACAGCATGGAGACCACAGACAACAGAATTGCCATGGTGCGGGCCTATTCGTCGACGGTTCGGTCGGGCTCGACGGGTGTCTTCGTCCGGGACCTGGACAACCACCGGCGCTTCTGCTTCGGCGGTGGCCCGGCTTCCTCGGTCACCCGATACCGCCGGACGTAGGCCCCGGCGAAACCTTGCAGCGTCGCGGTGACCGGGATGGCGAGCAGCGCACCGGTCGGCCCGAGCAGCGCCGCACCCGCGATCACCGCCCCGAACGCCACCGCCGGATGCATGTCGAGGGTGGTCGCGGTGATCCGTGGCTGCAGCACATAGTTTTCGAACTGCTGGTACGCCACGATGAACAGCAGAATCCACAGCGCGGTGATCGGGTCGTGCACCAGGGCGACCAGCACCGGAAGGGCACCGGCGAGATAGGTACCGACGGTCGGGATGAACTGCGAGACCACACCCACCCACAGCGCCAGCGCGAACGCCGACGGCACATCGAACACCCGCAGCGCCACATAGTGCGCGATCGCCGAGCACAGCGCGAGCAGCGCGCGCGAGTAGATGTAGCCGCCGGTCTTCTCCACCGCGATATCCCAGGCGCGCAACACATGTTTCTGCTGGCGCGGCGGGAGCAGCGAACACACCCAGGTGCGGAAGCGCGGCCCGTCGGCAGCGAAATAGAACGTGAACAGCAACACCCCGAGCAGCTGGAACAGCGCACCGATCGCGACCGTGCCGATGCCCCAGACGTTTCCGGCCAAACCCACGAGATAGCCCTCGATGGTCGAGCTCCACTCGGTGGCGTATTTGGTGAGGTCGGCGCCGGACAGGTTCTGGTCGAAGGTGCGGTTGATCCAATCGACCACGTCCTGGATGTAGCCGGGTGCGTCCTGCACGAGCATGGTGACCTGGTCGATGAGCAGGGCGCCGAGCGTCCCGAAGAACGCGACCATCACCACCAGTAGGACGAGGAACACCGCACCGGTGCCCGCGCCACGCGGAATACCGTGCCGGGCAAGCCAATTCACCGCCGGTTCGATGGCGAAGGCCAGGAACAGCGACACCAGCAGGATGGTCAGCAGGCCCTGCAGTTTGCCGAGCACCCAGAAGCCCGCGATCAGGATGACGAGGGCGAGGGCGGTGTAGAGCAGGGCGCGCGGGAACCAGCTGGGCGGGGTCCGCACCGTCCAGGTGATCGGCAGGGCGCCCACCGCGGTCGGTGTGTCCGGGCGCGTATCGTCGTCGGCCACGACGTCACGGTACCCGGCGGTGGGCGCCGGACCGGCCTAGATGGACGCGGTGTCGATCACGAAGCGGTACTGCACATCGCTGGCGACGACCCGGTCGTAGGCGGAATCGATGTCGTCGGCGGAGATGAGCTCGATCTCGGCGCCGATGCCGTGCGCGGCACAGAAATTCAGCATCTCCTGGGTCTGCGCGAGACCGCCGATCATCGAACCGGACAGCGAGCGGCGGAAGCCGGCCAGATTGCGGCCGGTGACGCTCATCGGCTTCTCGGGCAGGCCGAGGATCACCAGGGTGCCGTCGAGGGCGAGCAGCCGCAGGTAGTTGTCGATGGGCAGGTCGGCCGAGACGGTGTTGATGATGAGGTCGAACTCGCCGCGCAGCCTGCGGAAGGTCTCCTTGTCGCTGGTGGCGTAGTAGTTGGTCGCTCCCATGCGCAGGCCGTCGTCGCGTTTGCGCAGCGACTGGCTCAGCACCGTCACCTCGGCGCCGAGCGCGGCGGCGATCTTCACCCCGACGTGCCCGAGCCCGCCCATGCCGATGATCGCGACCTTCTTGCCGGGACCCGCGCCCCAGTGGCGTAACGGCGAGTACAGGGTGATGCCCGCGCACAGCAGCGGTGCGGCGACGTCGAGGCCGATGCCCTCGGGAATGCCGACGACGAACTTCTCGTCGACGACGATGTGGGTGGAGTACCCGCCCATGGTGTAGCCGCCGGGCTGGACGTCCTCGGGGACGGGGTTGTTGTAGGTCCAGGTGGCGCCCTTGGCGCAGTACTGCTCCTCACCGGCCAGGCACGGTGCGCACTTGCCGCACGAATTCACCAGACAGCCCACCCCGACGCGGTCGCCCACCTGGTACTTGCGCACCGACGACCCGACCGCGCTGACGATGCCCGCGATCTCGTGCCCCGGCACGCACGGATACCGCGCACCACCCCATTCGTCGCGGGCGGTGTGGATGTCGGAGTGGCAGATGCCCGCGAATTTGATGTCGATCGCGACATCGTCGGGTCCGAGCGCACGGCGTTCGATCGCGACTTTCTCGAAGGAACCGTCGGCGGACGGCAGGGCATAGGCGGCAGCGGTGCTCATGGGTATATGCCTACCGCTGCATACGAGGTTTGCCAACCGCCGGGTGGCGGATGTCGATCGAGCCGGACCCGAGCCGGGTGACAATGGAAAGGGTCGGCCCGCGAGAGAGGACGTGCGCGTGCAACGTGGATCACGGGTGCTCATGGCGCTGGTCGTCGCGCTGCTCGCCCTCGGCGGTGTCCTCGGATATCGCGGTGAGCTGGGGTTCGAGCGGGCCGCCCCGCAGGAATTCGTCGCGGCGACGCCCGCGCCCGTGCCGCTGGATCCGGGCCTGGTCGCCGCGCAGGTGCAGCCCGCGCTGGTCAATATCTCGGTCGACGCGAGCCGGTTCGGAACCGCGGCCGCCGGGTCGGGCATCGTGCTCACCGGCGACGGGCAGATCCTCACCAGCCACCACGTCATCAAGGGCGCCGACGACGTGTCGGTCACCGACGTGGGGACCGGGCTGCGCTACCCGGCCACCGTGCTCGGTTACGACTCGAGCGCCGACGTCGCCCTCCTGGCACTGGCAGGCGCCTCCGGCTTGCCGACCGCGCGGATCGGTTCCTCGGCCGGGCTGCGACTACGTCAGGACCTGCTCGCCATCGGTGACGCGGGCGGCGACGGTGGTGAGCAGACCTCGGTGGCCGGGCCGATCACCGACCTGGACGCCAGTATCGTCGCGATGAACTCCGCGGACCTGAGCCGTAAATCGTTGCGCGGGATGGTGGAGATCGCGGCACCGGTGGTGGGTGGGCAGTCCGGTGGGGCGCTGGCCGACGGCACGGGCGCGGTGGTCGGCGTCATCACCGCGGCCTCCGGTGATCGCGGCACGCAGGACCGCCAGCCCAAACCCGCGCACGGTTACGCGGTGCCCATCGACACGGCCATGCGGATCGTCGCCCAGATCCGCTCGGGCACGCCGACCGATACCGTGCACATCGGGCCGACCGCCACCCTCGGCGTGCAGATCGTCGACGCGAAACCGGCGGGCGCGCGGGTCGACTGGGCCTTCTTCGGGCAACCGGCCCGCGCCGCCGGGATCACCGACGGTGACGTGGTCACCGCCGTCGACGGCGAGTCGATCACCACCGCGCGGGCGCTGAGCGCGGCCATCGGCAGGCGCAAACCCGGCGATGTGGTGCGCCTCGACGTCACCGCGCCCGACGGCAGCGTCCGCGTCGTCGACGTGGTGCTCGCCGAGGGCACGCCCAACTAGACCTTGCTCAGCCAGTAGTCCTGGAACTTCAGGAACATCAGCAGCAGCACCACGGCGTAGAACACGACGACGAGCGTCCAGCGCCACTCGGCCAGGATTCCCATCGGCCCGCGCGAGCCGCCCCAGGTCTCCTGGGTGGCCACCGCGAACAGCACCGGCACCGCCACCCACACCACCATGCAGTACGGGCACAGCGCGTTGATGCGGTACAGGCTCTGGAAGATCAGCCAGCAGATCGCGGCGACGCCGAGGACCGTGCCGACCCAGAGCGAACCCCAGATCCAGCGCGGGAAACCCACCCCGATCACCGAGAGCACGCCGAGGGTCACCACCACCGAGAACCCGACGATGCCGATGATCGGGTTCGGGAAGCCGAATACGGCGGCCTGCTGGGTCTGCATGATCGACCCGCACGACAGCACCGAGTCGAAATTGCACGAGGCCATGTAGGTGGGATCGGTGAACAGCTTGAACCGTTCGACGGTGAGCGTGCACGACGCCAGCCACCCGGCCAGCCCCGCGATCAGCAGCAGCCAGGCCGAGCGAGCCGACGCGGTGATCACTTGGCCGCGTCGGCGATCACGGACGCCAGGCCGTCTTCGGTGTAGACGGCGTTGCTCTCGATCAGCTCGCCGTCGACGAAGACCGACGGTGTGCCCTTGAGCCCGCTGGTCAGCAGGGTCTGGGTCGTCTTGGCGAGCGGGTCGGCCATGGCCTTGTCGTTGATGCAGGTGGCCACGGCCGGATCGGTGTATCCGGTCTCGTTCGCGATGGCCACGAGCTGCTCGTTGCTCAGGCCCGCGCCGCCCTCGGCGGGCTGACGGTGGAACATCAGCTGCAGCCAGTTCGGGAACTTGTTCGCGTCCGAGCGGGCCACACAGTAGGCGGCGTTGCCCGCGCGCGAGGAGTACTGGTTCGTCGAGGCCTTGTCGAGGAAGGAGATGATCTGGTATTCGACCGACGCGGTGCCCTCGGCCGCGGCCTTGGCCAAGGCGAGGCCGTTGGCGGTCTCGAACTGCTTGCAGGCCGGGCACTGCAGGTCGGCGACGACGCGCACCTTCACCTTGGCGTCGGGGTTGCCGATCAGCACGCTGCCCGACGGGGTGACCGTGCCGACGGTCGCGGGCAGCGTTGGCAGTCCCTCGGCCCCCGTGGTACCGCTGCCGGTACTGGTGTCGGAATCGGATCGGTTCATCGCGATACCGATACCGATCGCCGCGACCAGCGCCACCAACACCGCGGCGACACCGACCTGGATCGCCAGCTTGCGCTTCTTGTCGGCGGCCTCCGCCGCCGCAAGCGGATTCTTGCTGCCCGTGCTCACCGTTGTCACACGCCTTTCGCTCGTCTGCTCCACGACATCATGCGGGCCGAACCTGAGATTTTGTTCAAAGACAAGATCAGGACTGATCGAGCAGACGCAACTGCTCGGCCACGTCGAAATCGGCCTTCGGCCAGTCGAGCTCGAGGCCGGTGAGCGCGTCGATCAGTAGTTCGGTGACAGCCAGCCGCGAATACCATTTCTGATCGGCGGGCAGCACGTACCACGGAGCGTAATCGGTATTCGTGCGATCGAGAACGGCCTGGTAGGCCTTCTGGTATTCGGGCCAGAAGGCGCGTTCGGTGATGTCGGCCGGGTTGAACTTCCAGTACTTGTCCGGCCGTTCCAAGCGGGCGCGCAGCCTGCGCTTCTGCTCGTCGAGGGAGACGAACATGGCGACCTTCACGATGGTCGTCCCCGAGTCGGCGACCTCTTTCTCGAACGCGTTGATCAGGTCGTAGCGCTGCTCCCATTCCGACTGCGGTACCAGGCCGTGCACCCGGACCACCAGCACGTCCTCGTAGTGGGAGCGATCGAAGACGCCGAGCTGACCGGCAGCGGGCAGGCGCTTGCGGATGCGCCACAGGAAATCGTGCGCCCGCTCCTCCTCGGTCGGCACCCCGAAGGAGGCGTGGTCGACGCCCTGCGGGTCGACCGAACCGATCACGTGCCGCACGATGCCGCCCTTACCGGCGGTGTCCATGCCCTGCAGGATCAGCAGCACCCGGCGGTTACCACCGGTGCGTCCGTGCGCGAACAGCTTCTCCTGCAACACCGACAGCACCTCGCCGCGTTCGGGCAACATCGACTTGCCCAGCTGCTTGCCGCCGAGGAAACCGGGCGTGGCCGAGGTGTCGATATCGGCGACGCGCAGCCCGTCGGCGCGCAGGGCGGTGGTGACGGGCTCGGTCCACAGTTTCGCCATCAGCCATGCCTACCACTAGTCGCGGCGCGTCTGCCAGCACGCCACCCCGGCGGGGTCGGCGATCTCGGCCCGGTGCACGTACACCGGGTCCTTGCCCGCGCGACGCTGGGCGCGGTAGTCGGCGAGCAGCCGGAACGCCACCGCGCCGAGCGGCAGGATCGCGGTGAGGTTGACCAGGGCCATCACGCCCATGAACACGTCGGCCAGGTTCCAGATCAGCGCCACCGAGCCGAGCGCGCCACCGAACACCGCGACCAGCACCAGCACCCGGAACACGGTGAGCAGGCGCGGATGATCGGTGATGAACTCGATATTGGCGCGGCCGTAGTAGAAGTTTCCGATCATCGAGCTGAACGCGAGCATGAACACCACCGCGGTGAGCACGTGCCCGGCCCAGCTGCCGAGGGTGGTGTGCAGCGCGGTCTGGGTGAGGTCGGCGCTGTGCCGCTCGGACAGGTCCGGGTCACTGGTCAGGATGATGAACGCGGTGATGGAGCAGACGAGCAGTGTGTCGAAGTAGACGCCGAGCGACTGCACGAGACCCTGCTTCACCGGATGCGAGACATCCGCTGCCGCGGCGGCGTTCGGGGAGGAGCCGAGACCCGCCTCGTTGGAGAACATGCCGCGCCGGATGCCCTGGGTGATGGCCATACCGATACCGCCGCCCACCACCTCCCGCAAGCCGAACGCCCCGCCGACGATATCGGCGAACACCCGTGGCAGGTCGTCGAGATTCAGCGCGACCACGGCGATGCCGAGCAGCAGATACACCATGGCCATCACCGGGACGAGCACCTCGGTGATGCGGCTGATGCGGCGCACCCCACCGAAGATCACCAGGCCGAGCAGCCCGACCAGTGCCAGCCCGACCAGCGGCGCGAACCAGTCGCCGTCGATCGCCGCGAGCGAGGCGCGACTGGTGGCGACGATGGTGTTGGCCTGCACCGCGTTGAAGACGAAACCGAAGGTCACCGTGATGACCACCGCGAAGATCAGGCCCTGCCAGCGCCGGCCGAGACCGTGCTGCATGTAGTAGGCCGGGCCGCCACGGAATGTGCCGGGTTCGTGTTCGGGTCGCTTGTAGAGCTGGGCGAGTGTGGATTCCACGAATGCCGACGAGGCACCCAGGGTGGCCATCGCCCACATCCAGAACACCGCGCCCGGCCCGCCGACACTGATGGCGGTCGCGACGCCCGCGATATTGCCGGTGCCGACCCGCGCGGCCGCCGAGATACTGAAGGCGCCGAACGCCGACACCGACCGCTTGCCGTCCGCGGCGGGGGTGCCCTTCTCGGCGACCACCCGGAACATCTCCGGCACGAACCGCAACTGCACGATGCCGCTGCGCGCGGTGAAATACACCCCGGTCACGATCACCAGCGGGATCAGCAACCAGTCCCAGAACACGTTGTTGATGTCGACGATCACCGAATTCAGCGTGTCCATGCCCGGCAGGCTACCGCCGGGCTACCGGGTGTCGGCTCAGGCGGGGCGGGTCGCCTCGACGTATTGCATGAAACGGTGCACGCGCTGGGTGATTTCGGTGAGCCCGGAGGTGGCGAACAGGGTGGGGAAGGTGTCGCGGTCGAACAGGCGAAGACCGCTCACGCCCGCGGCCAGGGTGCTCGCCTTGCCGAAGAGGTTGTCGTCGCGGTAACTGGTGGTGATGGCGATGCGACCGCCCGGCGCGAGAACGCGGATCATCTCGCGGGCGGCGGCGATCGGGTCGGGGATCAGGTACAGGGCACCGAAACAGCAGACGGCGTCGAAGGTTTCGTCGGCGAAGGGCAGGGTGCGGGCGTCGCCGCGCACGTAGCCGACGCGCGGGCCCGCGTTGTCGGCGGCGGCGCGCGCCAGCATCGGCGCGGAGTAGTCCAGACCGGTCACGAAACCGTCGCCGCTGAGGTGTTCGCTCAGGTAGCGCGTGAAATTGCCGGGGCCGCAGGCCAGATCGAGCACCTTCTCGGGGCCGCCCAGGCGCAGCGAGCGCACCGCGTCGCGACGGTCGTCGCCCGTGGTGCGGCCGCTGGCCAGGTAGAACAGGGTGGGACGCCAGGCGTGCTCGTAGATCGCGGCGAGCGCGGGCGCGTTCATGGCTTTGCGGGCCAGGTTCACTGCCGTGCGACCTCGATGGTCATGCCCGCCGCGCGCAGCCGCTCGGTGAGCGCCTCGCCCATGGCGGACGCGGGGGTGAGAATGCCCGCGCGCTCGGGCAATTCGTCGAACGCCAGGCACAGACCGCTCTGGCCGAGCAGCACGGCGGTGGCCTGATAGCCGGGGTCGCCGGCGCCGGAGAACGTCGCCTGGTACTTGGCGCCGGAACTGGTGCGGGCGAAGGTCTTCATGGTGAACCAGCCACTGCGGCGGGCCTTTTCGTCCGGGCCGGTGCCGGGCTTGGGCAGGATACGGTCGAGCAGTTTACGGCCGAGCGACACCCGCGACAGCACCGCGCCCGAGGTCATCCCGGCCACGATGCCGCCCGCGATACCCGCCGCCACCAGCGGTGCGGTGGCCGAGGTGCCCGCGTTCATCACCTCGCGGTAGCGGAACTGCTTGCCGTAGGGCCAGCCGAGCAGGCCGTTGCTGCGGCGGACCACCTTGGTGTTGTGCGAGGCCATGATGAACGTGGTGACCCAGCCGTGCAGGCTCGGATCGATGCTGTCGGCGCGGGCCAGGGCCTGGTCGGTCTGCCTGCCGACATCGGGATCCATGCTGCGATCGGGGCTCAGCGAGTACGGATGCGCCAGGATCTTCGCGCGCCCGGAATCGGCGGCGATGTCCTCCATCATGGCGCGCCCGGAGTCGATGGTTCCGCCACTCATCCCACCCTTGAGGTAGGCGACCAGCGTGGTGTCCTCCAGCTCGCCGGTGTTGTCGGCGACGGAGGCGCGGTAGATCTCGTACACGCTCAGGTCCGACGGAATCGAGTCGTAGCCACAGGAATTCACGATCTTGGCGCCCGAGTCGACGGCGGTCTGCTCGAACTGCTCGATCGCATCGTGGATGAACAGCGGTTCGCCGGTGAGGTCGGCGTAATGGGTGCCCGCGGCGGCGCACGCGCCGAGCAGCGGCAGACCGTAGCGCAGGTACGGCCCGACCGTGGTGACCACGACCTTGGTGCGCTCGGCCATCGCCGCGAGCGAGGTCGCGTCGGTCGAATCGGCGACCACCAGATCCCACGACGCGGCGGCGGGGCCGAGCTCCTCGCGCACGGCGGCGAGCTTGTCGCGCGAACGGCCCGCCAGCGCGATCTTCGCGGTGGCGGGGGCGGCGGTGAGCAGGTACTCGGCGGTGAGTTTGCCGACGAAGCCCGTGGCGCCGAACAGGATCAGGTCGAACTCGCGGTCTTGCGGCACGGAGGAGCCTTTCATCGGGTGGTTGCCTTGCGGGGGCGCGTCTTCTTCACCGGTTTCGGTGGGTGGGTGCGCAGCCAATCATGATGGGCGATGCCGAGTTCGGTGACCGGCGGCTCGTCGTAGAGCCATTCGCGGGCGATCGAATGCCAGTTGTTGGTCGCGTCGAGCTGGCCGAGCATGCCGAAGGTGAGGAAGTCGGCGCGGCGGGAGAACAGGTGCTCGGGGGGCAGATTCTGCTGCTTCATCCCGGTGAACTCGCTGGCCCTCGGGTCGACGGCGAGCAGGAACGCGCCGCTGGCCAGCTCCGGGGTGATGGTGAGGACCTCGTCGACAAGACACCACTCGGAGGCGGCGAGCACGTATTCGAGACACTCCTCCGCGCCGATCTCGTCGGGCGAGTCGATCACGCCGCGATCGATCATCAACTGGCGCAGGTCTTCCGAACGTTCCTCGGCGGCCGCGCGCAGGCACAGTTTCTCGAAGTGCACCAGTTTCGGGTCCATCCGGTTGAACAAGCCGAAATCGAGGAAGGCCACCCGGCCGTCGGGCGCGAGCAGCACATTGCCCGGATGCGGGTCGCCGCAGAACTCGTTGAAGGTGAACAGCGAACCCACGTAGAAGCGGTAGACGATCTCGCCGATCCGGTTGCGCTCGGCGTCGGGCAGCGTGCGCATCTCGTCGAAACCGGCACCCTCGACGAACTCGCTCACCAGCACCCGGGTGGTCGACAACTCGGGCACGGCCGACGGAACGAAGATGAACGGGTGGTCGCGGTAGAGGTGCGCGATCTCGCTCTGCGTCGCCGCCTCGGCCCGGTAGTCGAGTTCGGCCCCCATATTGAGCTTCAGCTCGTCGAGCACAGCCGGCGTGATCCACGGCATGGCCGAGGCGAGCACGCGCCGGAACATGGTGAGGTTCTTCAGATCGGCGCGGACCGCAACGTCGACGCCGGGGTACTGCACCTTCACCGCCACTCGCCTGCCGTCGGCGAGGGTGGCGCGATACACCTGGCCGATCGAGGCGGCCGCGATCGGCTCGGGGTCGAATTCGGCGAACACGTCCGCCAGCGGGCGGCCGTAGTCCTGCTCGATCACCGCGCGCATGTTCTCGAACGACACCGTCGGTGCCGCGTTGCGCAAGACGGCCAGACGCTGCTGGAAGCGATCGCGGTGGTCTTCGGGGACCAGGTCCAGATCCAGCACCGACATCATCTGGCCCAGCTTCATGGCCACCCCCTTCATGGTGCCGAGCACCATGACCACCTGCTCGGTGGTGCGGATCATCGACTCCTCGGCCATCTTCGCGCGCACGGCCTCGGACCTGCCGCGCATCGACAACCGGGTCTTCTTGGAACGGATGACCGAACTCGCCGCCACCGCCCCCAGCTTCGTGCCACGGGCAAGCCGGGATGTCGGCACGTTCTTCGCCATCGAGGTACCTCCGTTGGTGCCGACGTGCACGCTGCCCGAACGCCTGAGGGCGCACGGCAACCTCGCGGTGACACATGCCACAGCGCCCCGCTCGGTTCAGCGTAACCAACCGCGCGGCGATGTCGAGCCCGGGACGGCGATGTCTGGTATCAGCGCTGGTCAGGACTCCGGGAGTGGCGGTAGAACGTGTGTCTGTTCGGTGAAGACAGCGGGCGAGCCACCCGCGCGAGCGATGCCCTCGATCGCGCTCCAGGCCATCATCGTGAGGTAGTCGATGACGTCCTGGCGCGGCATCGCCTTGTCGGTGGTGGTCCACCAGTGGGTGGCCAACTGGATGCCGCCGACCAGCACGTAGGACCACAGCATCGCACCGTCGGTGCGGATGCCCTTGGCCCCGGCCCGGTCGATGAGTACGGCGGTGACCACCTCGGCGAACAGGCGCTCGAACTCGGCGAGCGAGGCATTGTCGCCGCTGCCGTTGTGCATGATGAACCGGTAGACCTCGGGGTCGTCGTCGACGGTGCCCACGTATTCGGTCATGGCGGCGCGCACCAGCTGGTACTCGTCGGCATCGAGGCTGATGGCGCCGTACACGCGCGGCAGCAGCGTGGTCTCGATGAAGCGCTGCATGGTGGCGTGCACCAGGTCGTTCTTGTCGGCGAAGTACCGGTACAGCACGGTCTTGGACACGCCGATCTCGGCGGCGATCTCGTCCATGCCCGCCTGCGCGCCGCGTACGCGGATGGCGTTGAGGGTGCCGTCGACGAGCTCCTCGCGCCGGTCGATCTTGTGCTGGCGCCACCGCCTCTTGCGGCCGTCGACGGGACCCGCGCCGCGCACGGCGGAACCCCGACCGGTCTGCTCGCCGATCTCGACAAGGTCTTCGGTGGACAGGACAGCCCCCTTGCGATCGATGTGGCGTCTCTCGCGATACAGCTTATGCCTGCCGATGTGGGGTGGCGCTCGTTTAGGCGACGTTGGGGGATTTACCACAGGCCGGCGTCGGCGCGGCGGCATTTCGCACAGCAGAATGGGGGCCATGGAGAAAGCTCCCGGCAACACGGCGGTGCTCACGCCGCGCACCGCACCGGCGCAGCCCGCCGGGTTCGCGGATCTGACCGACGAGGCGGGCAAACGACGCGACCTGTTCAAGATGAAGGCCCTCGCCACCGGCTTCCTGCTGGTGGCGACGGTGATCTATCTGCTGTGCCGCTGGCTCGAGTCGCGCGGCGGTGGCGGCGCGTGGGTCGGTTATGTGCGCGCGGCGTCGGAGGCCGGCATGGTCGGCGCGCTGGCCGACTGGTTCGCGGTGACGGCGTTGTTCAAGCACCCGCTCGGCCTGCCCATCCCGCACACGGCGATCATCCGCAAGAAGAAGGACCAGCTCGGCGAGAGTCTCGGCGCGTTCGTCGGCACCAATTTCCTCGCTCCCGATGTGGTGTCGGCCAGGCTCGACGCGGCCCAGATCTCGCTGCGGGTCGGGCGGTGGATGGCCACACCGGCCAACGCGGCGCGGGTAGCGCAGGAGAGTTCGACCATCCTGACGGCCGTGGTCGGCGTGCTGCGCGACGAGGACGTCGAGCAGATCATCGACAACACCATCGTCAAACGCATCGCCGAACCGCAGTGGGGTCCGCCGCTGGGGCGGGTGCTCTCGGAGCTGATCGCCGACAACCGGCAGCTGCCGCTGATCGATCTGCTCGCCGAGCGGGCGCATCAGTGGGCACTCGGTTCGCAGGAGACGATCGACCGGATCGTGTTGCGCGACGCGCCGCAATGGGCGCCGAAATTCGTCAACACATTGTTGTCGGAGCGGATCTACCGGGAATTGGTGGAATTCACCTGGAAGGTGCGTTCGGACCCCGAACACGAACTGCGTCTGGCCGCCACCCGATTCCTGCAGGATTTCGCCGACGACCTGCAACACGACGAGGCCATGATCGCCAAGGCGGAAAAGGTGAAGGCCGAGATCATGGGCCGCGAACAGATCACCGGAATGGCGGAGGCCACCTGGCGTGCGGCCAAGCGACTGATTCTCGAGTCGGCGAACGACCCCGATTCCACGCTGCGACGCAAAGTGGCGGAGAATGTGCAACAGCTGGGTGAACAGTTGCGTGACGATCCGGCGATGCGTGGCAAGGTCGATGGGTGGATCGACCGGGGGGCGCGCTATCTGGTCGGTAACTACGCCGCCGAGATCTCGACGCTGGTGACCGATACGGTCGCCCGCTGGGACGCCGACGAGGCGAGCCGGAAGATCGAATTGCAGGTTGGCCGGGACCTGCAATTCATCAGGATCAACGGCACGGTCGTCGGATCGCTGGCCGGCCTGGCGATCTACACGATCTCGCAGCTGCTGTTCCACTGATTCCGGGCGTTCGCCCGGCGGCTGCTAACTGTAGTGCTTGCAAGAGCTAGCACCCTGACCTAGTATTGACCGTACAACGCCAGAAGGTGAGTGATGGCAGACCAGCCCGAGAACCGAGTGGTGCATGCTGCTCAAGATATCGGAGGGTTCATCAGGTCCCAGCGCGAAGCAGCGCAGGTGTCCCTGCGTCAACTCGCCGCCCTGGCTGGGGTGAGTAATCCGTACTTGAGCCAGATCGAACGCGGATTACGTAACCCTTCCGCCGAAGTACTCGCGCAGATCGCCAAGGCACTGCGGGTTTCTTCGGAGGTGTTGTATGTGCGGGCCGGATATTTGGAACAGCGCCCGCACAGCCCGGTCCGGGACGCCCTGCTGGCCGACACTTCGGTGACCGAACGGCAGAAACAGGTGTTGCTGGAAATCTATGAGTCGTTTCGCCGGGAAAACGGGGAAGAAACCGGCTCAGGGGGGAACGAACGGGACAGCGACGTTTCGTTCACGACAATTGACACTCCGCCACACCAGGAGAGCGAAGACTGATGACCGAGAAGACCGCTACCGTGACCAAGCCGCTGTTCGCCACCGTCGGCGCCGGTGATGCCATCTACACCGCCGTGAACGAGGTCGTCGCCGACGTCCGCGAGCGCGTCGCCACCACCGATGCCAAGGCCCGTGTCGAAGAGGCCCGCGAGCGCATCGCCAACGTGCCCGCCGACGTGCAGGCCCAGTTCGACACCATCCGTGAGCGCCTCGCCGGCCTGCCCTCGGAGCTGCCGGAGGACCTCGCCGAGCTGCGCGAGAAGTTCACCCCCGAGGAGCTGCGCAAGCTGGCCGAGCAGTACTACCGCCAGGCTCTCGACATCTACGCCGACCTCGCCGTGCGCGGTGAGGAGACCGTCGAGCGGCTGCGTGCCAACGAGGCCGTCGACGAGCAGATCGGTCGCGTCGAGTCCCTGTACAAGGATGCCTCCGCCCGCGCCGAGGAAGCCCTCGCCAAGGTCACCGACCTGCTGGGCCGTGGCAAGGAAGAGGCGCAGGCCGCTGCCGCCGAGGCCGCCGCTGTGGTCGAGGCCGAGGTCGTCGCCGTGACCGACGAGGCCGCCCCGGCCAAGGCTCCGGCCGCCAAGAAGGCGCCGGCCAAGAAGGCCCCCGCGAAGAAGGCCGCACCCAAGAAGGTGTAACCCTCACCGCCGACAGCGGCCCCGCGCACCCCTGGTGTGCGGGGCCGCTGTTCGTATGATGGGGGAGTGAATGTGGTGCATGGAGTGACGGGGATGATTTTGCTGGTCTTGTGGCTGGCAGCCTTCGGTGCGACGGTGTTCGCGCTGATCCATGCCGTGCGTCAGCGGCCGGACGCGTTTACGGCCGTCGACAAGATGACCAAGCCGATCTGGCTGGCGATCCTGGCGGGTGCGCTGGTGTTCCTGCTGCTGGGGATCAGCGGGTTCGGCATGCTCACCTCGTTCATCGCGATCATCGCGACCGGTGTGTATCTGGCCGATGTGCGGCCGAAAGTCGACGAGGTGCAGCGCGGGCCGCGCTGGTAAATCGTCGTCGGACCCTCGCGGTCGAGCGCTCCCGGTGTTACTGTTTCTATGAGTAACACAAAGGAGTGTGTCGATGCGCGCAACGCTGCCCGCGGCCGTGAACGACCTGGTCGATACCGTGACCACCAGGATCAAGGCCGGACTTGCCGCCCACCGGGCCGATCTGCGGACCCGGACCCACGGCGTGGCTGCCTTCGATCCGCCGAGCGTCCCGCACGAGGTGATCCCCGTGGTCACCGCCGACGGCGCCCGCCTGCGCGTGCACGCCTACGGCCCGGTCGACGCACCCGTCATCGTGTTCGCCCACGGCTGGACCTGTTCCATCGAGTACTGGAACGCCCAGATCAACGCCTTCGCCGGCGAGTACCGCGTGATCGCCTACGACCAGCGCGGCCACGGTGAGAGCACCAACGGCTACGCGCGGCCGAGCACCGACCTGCTCGCCGACGACCTGTGCGACGTACTCGACGCGGCCCTGCTGCCCGGCCAGCGCGCGGTGCTCGTCGGCCACAGCATGGGCGGGATGACGCTCATCGCCTGGGCGGGCCGCTACCCCGAACGAGTCGCCGAACAGGCCGCCGCCGTGCTGCTCACCAACACCGGCGCGCACTCGCTGGTCGAGGTGTCGACCATGGTTCCCGGCCTGAACAAGCCGCTGCGGTTGCTGCGCGGCCGGGCCCTGCCCTCGCCCGACTGGCTCGGCAAGCTCATCCTCGGCACCCCGGTGGTGTTCCCGCCGATCGCGCCCGTGCGCTGGATCTTCGCCCGCCAGGTGATGACCCTGGACACCACGCCGGAGAAACTGAGCTACGCCCTGTCGGTGGTGCGTGGATGCCCGATGATGACCCGCTCGCGCTACGGCCTGCTGCTGGCCGCGCTGCACCTGGGCGACGCCGCGAGCAACTTCACCGTGCCGACCACCGTGCTCGCCGGCGACCGCGACGACATGACCCCGGCCATCCATGCTGAACGGCTCGCCGAGCTGCTGAGCAAGGCGGGCACGCTGGCGAAGTTCGCGGTGCTGCCCACCGGCCACCTGGGCAATGTCGAGCGCTACGACCTGTTCAACCGGGAGCTGCGCGAAGTACTCGCCGCCGTCCGCGAGCCCGCACGCGCCTCTGCCTGAGGGCCTGCGAGGATGAGGGGATGAGTTCTGCCCCTGTGACCTCGGACGACCGTCGGTTCGTGTTGACGCTCGGCTGCCCCGACCGGCCCGGCATCATCGCCGCGATCTCCTCGTTCATCGCCGATTTCGGCGGGTCGATCGTGGAGGCCGGCTATCACTCCGACGGTGACATCGGCTGGTTCTTCACCCGGCAGGCGGTGAAGGCCTCGACGGTGCCGTTCGGCATCGACGAACTGCGTACCCGGTTCGCGCGGGTGGCCGCGGAGTTCGGTCCCGAGACCGACTGGCAGCTGCACGACACCGGTGCCCGCCGCCGGGTGGTGCTGCTGGTGAGCAAGGACGGGCACTGCCTGCACGACCTGCTCGGTCGCGCGGGGGCCGGTGAGCTGCCCGCCACCATCGAGGCCGTCATCGGCAACCACCCCGACCTGGCCGCGATGACCGAGGCGCACGGGGTGAAGTTCCACCACGTGCCGTTCCCGAAGGACCCGGCCGAGCGCGGACCGGCGTTCGAGCAGGTGCGCGAACTGGTCGACGTGCACGACCCGCACGCGGTGGTCCTGGCCCGGTTCATGCAGGTGTTGCCCGCCTCGCTGTGCGAGCACTGGGCGGGCCGGGCGATCAATATCCACCACAGCTTCCTGCCGTCGTTCGTCGGCGCCCGTCCCTACCACCAGGCCTACGACCGTGGCGTGAAGCTGATCGGGGCGACCTGTCACTACGTGACCGCCGAGCTGGACGCGGGCCCGATCATCGAGCAGGACGTGATCCGCGTGGATCACGCCGACGACGTGCCCGACATGGTCCGCCAGGGTCGCGATATCGAGCGGGTGGTGCTCGCCCGGGGCCTGCGCTGGCATCTCGAGGGCCGGGTGCTGGTGCACGGTCGGCGCACCGTGGTGTTCGAGTAGGCCTACAGGTCGTAGAACGGCGCCGGGTAGCGGAATTCCCCGGTGACCGCCGGATCGTAGGCAGCGAGCGGCCTGACCTGGAAGTATTCGGCCCAGTCGGCCTGATCGGGGACGATGCCGCGGCGCGCGCCCGGCACGAAACCGAAGCGCGAGTAGTAGTCGGGGTCGCCGACGAGGCCGACCACCGATTCGTCGAGGGCGTCGGCGGCGCCGAGCGCCGCGTGCACCAGGGCCGAACCGACGCCGGTCTTCTGATGATCCGGGTCGACGCCGAGCGGGCCGAGGGCCAGCACCGGGAACGGGCCGATGCCCGCTCTGGTGAGGCAGATGTGCCCGACCACGGTGTCGTAGGCCAGCGCGACCAGCGACAACGTCGGCATCCAGGATTCGTCGGCGCGTAGGGCATCGACCAGCGCGGGCTCCGGTGGCTCGGTGACGGCCGGATCGCCGACATAGTGCGGGGCGAAGGCGGCACGATGGATCGCGGCGATCGCCGCGGCGTCCGCAGGGGTCTCGCGACGAATCAACACGGTCCAAGTCTCCCGGATAGGGGTACGCGTGCGCAATGGACTTCTGTGCCGATATGCCAGACTCGCTCCCATGACGTCGCTGACCCGGGCCGACGTGGCCGCCATGATCGATCACACCCTGCTCGCTCCCGAAGCGACCCCGGACCAGGTGAACGACCTGATCGCCGAGGCCCGCAAACTCGGCGTGTACGCGATCTGCGTTTCACCGTCGATGCTTCCGGTGCGCGCGCCGGGGCTGGTGGTCGCCACCGTCGCGGGATTCCCTTCGGGCAAACATCATTCGCTGATCAAGGGTGCCGAGGCACGCCTGGCCGTCGACAGCGGCGCGGCCGAGGTGGACATGGTGATCGACGTGGGTGCCGCGGTGGCCGGTGATTTCGCGGCGGTGCTCACCGACATCATCACCGTGCGCGAGGCGGTCGAGGACCGGGCCGTGCTGAAGGTCATCATCGAATCGGCCGCGCTCACCGACGAGGCGATCGTCGGCGCCTGCCGCGCCGCCGAGAAGGCCGGTGCCGATTTCGTGAAGACCTCCACCGGTTTTCATCCCGCCGGCGGGGCCAGCGTGCACGCGGTGCGGCTGATGGCCGACACCGTCGGCGGCCGGCTCGGCGTCAAGGCCAGTGGCGGGATCAGGACCGCGCAGGACGCGGCGGCGATGATCGAGGCGGGCGCCACCCGGCTCGGGCTGTCGAAGTCGGCGGTCGTGCTCGACGGCTTCCCGGACTGATCAGCAGCGCAGCTCGGCGTCGCTGCGCCCGGAGCTCTCCAGGACGGTGCGCCCGCCCGAAAGGTGAACGACCACACCGTCATCGGTGACGTCGACCTTCTGGTCGCGCAGGCCGAGCGGGTAGCTCTGCAGGCTCTGGGTGAAGGTCTCGACGATGCCCTGCACCAGGTCGGTGGGCAGGCCGATGCCGAGCAGCTGCGCGGACTTGGTCTCCACCTCCACATTGCCGTTGCGGACCATCGGCTGCACCTGCAGCTGGGCCAGGCCGCCGAGCACGTCGAGGGTGAGCACGTCGCTGCTCGCCGAGGAGCTCACCCCGCTCACCATGGTGCCGAGGGTCTGGCGGATGCCGTCGTTGTTCCAGGTCACCTCGGCACTGGAGCTGCCGACGGTCGCGCCGCCGCGCCCACGATCGGTGAGTTCGATGTCGGAGAACTTCGCGTGCACGACCATGCCCACAGCCGGGCCGAACTTGTTGTCCTCGCTGTCGATGCTCATCGACCCGACCTTGCCGTCGAGATAGGTGATCAGCATCGGTTTCGGACCGAAACTCACGTCGATGCTCGAGCCCATCTCCTGCTCGAACTGGCTGCTGATGCAGCGCGAGATCTGGTGGCGGGCATACGCTTCGGTCGCGACGATGGTGCCGACGAGGAGCACGGCGACCACGGCCAACGCGATCACCAGCGTGCGCCGACGGACCTTCGGGCGTTGGGGTGTCTGGGTGCTCATGACAGTCGATTCTTCCGGATTTTTCTGTGTCCGCTCTGAGGAGGCCATGAAGGCCTTCTTTCATTTTGTGATCTGTACCACTTCACCCGGCGTAGCATGGCTGGATGGCTGGCGAGGGAGCGCGCCGGATGGCGGGGACCACCGAACACCGGTGGCGGGTGCTGCGGCGCCTCGCCGGACGACACGCGGGGTTCTTCACCACCAGGCAGGTCCTGCGCACCGGTTGTGAGCTGCGGGTGCGGGCCGCGCTGGCCGACGGGTCGGTGACCAGATCGGGAGTCGGGATGCTGCGGCTGGCGCAATGGCGGCCCGGCCCCCTCGACGAATACGCGATGTGGGCGGCCTGGTTCGACGGTGCCGCCGTGGTGTCGTATCAGAGCGCGGCCGAACTGCACGGGCTCGGACGGTTGCGGCCACGGTTTCTGCACCTGTCGGTGTCGGCGGGGCGACCACCGGTGACGCCACGGCTGGTGCTCACCCGGCGCAAGCTCACCGGGGCGGCGACGGAATCGGCGGGATCGTTCCTGGTGACCACACCGGCGCGGACGGTGCTCGACCTGGCCGAAACCGAGATCGCGCAGTCGGCGCTGAACGAGGTGGTGACCGACGCGGTTGCCATCCACCGGTGTGACGTCGACGAGATACGTTGGGGTGCGGAGCAATTGGCTCCCCGGGCAGCTGGACGGATACGGCGGGCACTGCTCGCGGTCTGACTTCCTCCGACGGGGCTACTCGTCCTCCTCCCACCCGTTCGGTGCGACGACATCCCACGGCACCGACAGCACACAATCACGCATCCGCCGGTTGTAGGCGCGCACCGGGAACCCGTTGGCGCGCAACAACTCCGCCGTACCGCGCCACCGGGTACGTGGACCGAAGGGTGCGAGTGCGGCACTGCGCTCCCAGGCCTGATCGGCGGCGGTGAGCAGGGCGTGCACCTTCTCGCCGCGAATATTGCGGTGGATCAACACCTTCGGCAGTCGCTCGGCGATATCGGACGGGCGCTCGACGGTGAACGGATCCCACGCGAGGGTGAGCGAGAGGGGGCGGTGCCGGTCGAGGAGCACCCAGGCGCTGCGGCGGCCGAGTTCGTCGCAGGTGCCGTCCACGAGCAGGCCGTCGGGTGCCAGGTTCGACTGGATCCGCGACCACGCGGCCGGGACCGCGTCCTCCGGATACTGGCGCAGCACATTGAAGGCGCGGACCAGCACCGGGCGCAGACCGGCCAGTTCGAAACCGCCGCGGGCGAAACGCACGCCGTCGCGCGGGGGCAGCACCCGGGCGGGGTCGATCTCGAGGCCGACCACACGCAGATCGGGGCGAACGGTGCGCAGGCGCGCGGCCAGTTCGATCGTCGTCCAGCCCGCCGCGCCGTAGCCGAGGTCGACCACGAGCGGGTCGACGGCCTCGCGCAGGCGGGTGCTCACCAGGTCGTCGTTGACCAGCCAGCGATCGCTGCGGCGCAACCGGTTGACGCCGGTGGTGCCGCGCGTGATGGTGCCGACCGGCACCGTCCTCCTCGTGCCGGTCATGGGACGAGGATCAGACCGGGTTCTTGGCGGCCGTCTCCAGCCAGCGCAGCGTTTCCTCCTGCTCCGCGCGGAACAGGTCGACGAGATTCACCAGCATCAGCTGTTCCAGGCGCGGGCCGACCATGGGGATGAACACCTTGGCGACGGGGGAGAAGCGCATGGTCGCGCCGGTCTCGGTGGGGAACAGGCGGATGGTGCCGTTGAGGCTGCCCGGGCCCGCCGGGATGGAGGCGGAGAACTTGCCCTCGGTCTCGTCGTGGTCGAACGGACCCCAGCTCTCCTTGCGGGTGATGACCATGTCCTTGCGCATCACCGTCTGCGCGATTTCCGGGAGCATCTCGCGCGGCAGGGTGTGGGCGAGCACCACGTCGATGCCGTCGTCGCTCACCTCGTGGCTGATCACTTCGTTGTGCGGCGCGTACTTACGCATCTCCGCCACACGCGCTTCCCAGTAATCCCTGCTCTGCAACGCCGCGTACAGCTCTTCGGTGGTGTGCAGCGGGTAACGGGCGGAGTAGTCCAGTCGACGTGCCATGCCCGAACACGTTACTGCGTCGTTGGAGCGCTGGTGCGCTCGAGGTTCGCGGCCCCGCAAGTCCCGACGATCAGGCGCCGTGGCTTGCTCCTTCGTCGCCTACGCCACGGCACCTGATCGTCGGGACGGCCGCGAACCGCCGCTTCGCGGCGGACCCTCCTCAGGTCAGGTCTCCCGGGGTCGGGGAGGCTGCTACTTGCTCAACCACTGTTCGGTGAAGGTGGCCTCGTTGCTCAGGAGTTCGGTGAGGCGTTCGGCGATGGCGGCTTCGATCTTGCCGCCGAAGAGGGGGATCTTCACCTCGATGGTGCCGGTGACCGAACCCTCGCAGCCGGTGGCGGTCGGGGTGAGGGTGACCGTGCCGCGGACGGTGGCGGGGGCGCCGTCGACGTGGGCCTCGAAGGTGCCCGAGGTGCCGGTGTAGTGCTCGACGCGGGGGATCACCAGGTCGCCGGGGCGCACGGCGGTGATGGCGGGCGGGAGCTGGTCGGCGGGGATGGACTGCACCAGCTGGATGCGGACCTGGTCGCCGTCGACCGTCAGCGAATCGAGCCGCGCGCTGGGGCCGCCGACCTCGGCGATGCGGGCCTTCCAGTACTGCTCATCGGAGTACGCGGCGCGCACCGCGTCGATGGAATGCGTATAACCGGCCGTGAACGCCAGAGGTGTAGCCATGTGCGACACGGTACCGTCTTCTGACGTGCGAACAACACGGGTGGTGTCCCCCGAACAGCTGCGTGACCTGCTGGCCGAGACCGGTGCGGTGGTGCGCCCGGCGGTGCCGTTGTCGGAACTGACGACGCTGCGCGTCGGCGGTCCCGCGCTGGTCGCCGAATGCGACAGCACGTCCTCGCTCGTCGCCACGGTGCGGGCCCTGGACGATGCCGGTGTGGCGGTGCTGCTCGTCGCGGGTGGATCGAACCTGCTCATCGACGACGCCGGGTTCGACGGTGTGGTCGTTCGGGTGCGCAACACCGGAGTCGAGTTCGGGACCGATTCGGTGCTCGCGGAGGCGGGCGCGAACTGGGACGAGCTCGTCGCGGCTTCGGTGGCGGCCGGTTTCGGTGGGCTCGAATGCCTCTCGGGTATCCCTGGTTCGGTCGGGGCAACGCCGGTGCAGAACGTCGGCGCCTACGGCGTGGAGGTGGAGTCGCTGCTGCGCCGGGTGCGGCTGCTCGATCGGGTGAGCGGTGAGGTGCGCTGGGCGGAACCGGCCGAGCTGGGATTCGGTTATCGCACCAGCGTGCTCAAGCACAGCGACGCCGCCGTGGTGCTCGCCGTCGAATTCCGGCTCGACCCCACCGGAACCAGCGCACCGTTGCGCTACGGCGAACTGGCCCGCGTGCTCGGCGCGAGCGAAGGCGAGACCCGGCCCGCCGCCCAGGTGCGCGCCGAGGTGCTTCGCCTGCGCGCGGGCAAGGGCATGGTGCTCGACCCCGCCGACCACGACACCTGGAGCGCGGGTTCGTTCTTCACCAACCCCGTCGTCGGCGCCGACCGCCTCGACCAGGTGCTGGCCGCGATCACCGCCCACCTCGGCGAGGTGAGCGTCCCGACCTACCCGGCCCCCTCGGGCACCAAGTTCTCGGCCGGCTGGCTCATCGAACGCGCCGGTTTCGCCAAGGGTTTCCCCGGCGAGCACGCGCCCGCGCGGCTGTCGACCAAACACACCCTCGCCCTGACCAACCGGGGCGCGGCGCGGGCGGCCGACATCGTCGAGCTGGCCCGGACGGTCCGCGACGGAGTACGCGAACGGTTCGGCATCGTGCTCGAACCGGAACCGGTGACCGTCGGGATCAGTCTGTGAGCTGAGCCGGGTCCTTCTTGGCCTGCTCGGTGCTCAGCGCCGCGGTCTGCGCCGCATCCAGACCCTGCTGCTTGGCCAGCAGGTCGCGGATCTCGATGAGCAGTTCGGTCTCGGTCGGCTCGGCTTCCTTGGTGGTACCGAATTTGTTCTTCAGCGACTTCATCGGGACCATCAGCACGAAGTAGAGCACCGCGGCGACCATCATGAAGTCGATGAACGCGGTGATGATCGGGCCGACCGCGATGAACGTGGCGGGCTTGTCGGCGATGAGCTGCACGCCGAGGCCGAGTTCATTGGTGGAGCCGAACACCGCGAGCAGCGGGTTCACGAAGCCCTTGGTGACCGAGGTGACCACCGCGGTGAACGCGGTACCCATCACCACGGCGACCGCGAGATCGATGACGTTGCCGCGCATCAGGAAGTTCTTGAAACCGTCGAATACCGACTTGATTCTGCCCATCGCAGAGATGGTAATGACTGGTCATTCGCTCAGCGAATTGTCAGCAACAATCTGTGGTCAGGCTCACGACCTGCGGTTTCAGTTCGCGGGACGACGCGAGAAGCGGCCGGGCCCCTCCTGATCGCGCGGCTTCACCACGATCGTGTCCAGGTTGACGTGCGCCGGCCTGCTCGCGGCGAAGGCGACGATCTGGGCGATGTCCTCCGCGTAGAGCGGATCGATGCCCTCGTAGACCTTGGCCGCCCGCTCGGCGTCACCGTCGAAGCGGACGAGGGAGAACTCGGTCTCCACCGCGCCGGGCGCGATCTCGGTGAGCCGCACCGGCTGACCGAGCAGTTCCCCGCGCAGGGTCCGGTGCAGCACGCCCTGGGCGTGCTTGGCCGAGGTGTAACCCGCGCCGTTGTCGTAGGCGTGCATGGCCGCGATCGAGGTGACGGTGACGATCAGACCGTCGCCGGAAGCGATGAGCTTGGGCAGCAGCGCCTTGGTGACGCGCAGGGTGCCGAGCACGTTCGTCTCCCACATCCAGCGCCAGTCGTCGAGGTCGGCCTCGAGCACGGGCGCGAGCCCCTTCGCGCCACCCGCGTTGTTGACCAGCACGTCGACCCGCTCCACGGCGTCGGTGAACGCGCGCACCGAGTCCTCGGAAGTGACGTCGAGTTCCAGCGCGGTGCCGCCGATCTCCTCGGCCAGCCGCTGCACCCGGTCGAACCGGCGGGCCCCCACGTAGACGTGATACCCCTGCTTGGCCAGTTCCCGTGCGGTGGCTTCCCCGATGCCCGAACTGGCTCCGGTGACGACGGCGGTGCGAGTACTCATGACCACCGATCCTATTCGCCGCCGTTTCGCCGCCGCCACGGCTCCGATCACGGTGAGCGATACCGGCGTTAGCCTGTCGGCATGGGTATTCGTGATGCTGTCAGCGCCGATGGAACGACGATCGTCTACCGGGTCACCGGTCCGGAGACGGGCAGGCCGCTGGTGCTGCTGCACGGCTGGGCGGGCAACCTGCGCTGCTGGGGCGCCGCCGCCGACGACCTCGCGCAGCGCTACCGGGTGATCGCGGTCGACCTGCGCGGGCACGGCTACTCCGACGACCCCGGCGTGTACGACGACCCGAAGGCCTGGGCCGCCGACGTGGCCGCGGTGCTGGCCGCCGAGGGCATCGACTCCGGTGCCGTGCTGCTGGGCTGGTCCTACGGCGGCATCGTCGCCACCGACTACCTCGCCACCTACGGCACCGGCGCCGTCGCGGCCGCGATCTACACCGGTTCGCTGGCCCACATCGGCCCCGGTGTGCCGGGTGCGGCGACCGGGCCCGCGATGGACAAGGCGATCCCCGGTGTCTTCGAGGAGTCGGCCGGGCGGGCGGTGCGCGCGTTCGCGGTGTTCGGTAATGCGAACACCGGGCCGGGGGAGGACAAGGGTGTCGACGCGCAGCGGTTGTTCGGCGGCAGTCTCGCCACCGCGCCCTCGGTGCGCAAGGCGCTGTTCTACCGCACCATCGACAACACCGAAACCCTTCGCGCCCTTGATATCCCGGTGCTGGTGCTGCACGGCACCGCGGATCCGGTTGTGCCCGCCGACAACGGGCGCTACATCGTCGACAACGTGCCGGGCGCGCGCGGTTCGTTCTGGGAGGGCGCTCAGCACGGGCTGTTCATCGAGGATCGGGCCCGGTTCGTCGCCGAGGTGAGCGAGTTCGTCGACGCGCTGGACTGAATTGCGGCGCGGCGTCACGGGGGATTGTCGGACTGTGCCCGGAACCAATCCGGAGGGTCTATTTTTAGGCTGTAATGAGGTTGATTCGGGCATAGTCGATGTCCGCCGTGAGCGCTTCGCATCGAGTCACTCGTCGTCTGTTTCCGCAGCTAGAGCGCTGGTCGTCAAGTAGCATTGCATGGGCGTGATAAGCCCGTGATTGCGATCGTTCCTGTAGCGAACTATCCGCACAGTTTCACGGAAAATCTTCTGGGGATCGTCACAATGATTTCCTGAAAGCCTGTGTAGCGTTCGGATATGTCGTTGAATCACGAATCAGGAACAGGATTCGGCGATCGGAGTTCGATGATGTCTTGTCGGGCGTTGGGGGTTCGGATCGTCCTCGCGGCGCTGGCCGCGATGCTCGCCACCGCAACGGCGGCGGGCCAGGGGATTTCCGAGCCGATCGAGCAGGCACGGATCGACGATCGGCGCGTGGAAGCCGATCAGACCATCGATATCGGCGTGTACTCACCCGCCATGGACAACGTCAACCGGGTGCGGGTGCTGCGCGCCGCCGACCCGTCGAAACCCGCGCCGACGTTGTATCTGCTCAACGGCGTCGGTGGCGGCGCCGACGGCAACTGGCTCGACCGCACCGATGTGGTGTCGTTCTTCCGCGACAAACAGGTGAACGTGGTGATCCCGTTCGGCGGCGCGGGCAGCTATTTCGCCGACTGGCGCAGCGACGACCCGGTGCTGGGCAAGCAGCGCTGGGCGACCTTCCTCACCAAGGAACTGCCGCCCCTGATCGACGCCGAATTCGGGGGCACCGGCGCCAACGCGATCGCCGGGCTCTCGATGGCAGGCACCTCGGTATTCCAGCTCGCCCTCGCCGAACCCGGCCTCTACCGGGCGATCGGCTCCTACAGCGGGTGCGTGCGCACCAGCGACCTACGCGGGCAGGCGATCGTGCGCACCGTCGTCGGCAGCCGGATGGGCAACGCGGCCAACATGTGGGGCCCGCCCACCGACCCGGCCTGGTCGGCCCACGACCCGTACCTGCACGCCGAATCCCTGCGCGGCACCGAGGTCTACATCTCCTCCGGCACCGGCCTCCCCGGCCCGTACGACAACCCGGCCGTCCAGCCGGACCCGCTGCAGCTCGCCTACCAGCTGGCCTTCGGTGCCACGCTCGAAGCGGTCACCCACCAGTGCACCCGTCAGCTGCGCGACCGGTTCCAGTCGCTCGGCATCCCGGCCACCGTCAACCTGCGGCCAACCGGCACCCACTCGTGGGGCTACTGGGAGGAGGATCTGCACACCTCGTGGCCGCAGTTCGAGTCCGCGCTCAACCGCTGAATGCGACGGCCGAAAAGCGCTGGCGTGTGCCGCCCGGATCGGGCACGCTCGATGACGATCGGTGCGTGAGCTCACTCACCGCACGCCTGTGATGGCCGTCACCGATCCCGGTAGGGATGTTATCGGTGGCGTCGCGGCGTGCACACTGGAAGGTGTGAGTCAGCGACGTCTTGAACTTCGGCCCCGCCGCATCGCGGTGCTGTCGGTGCATACCTCCCCGCTGGCCCAACCCGGCACCGGTGACGCCGGGGGCATGAACGTCTACGTGTTGCAGACCGCGCTGGAACTGGCCGCCAGGGGCACCGAGGTGGAGATCTTCACCCGGGCCACCTCCTCGGACCTGCCGCCGGTCGCCGAGGCCGCACCCGGTGTGCTCGTGCGCCACGTCGTCGCCGGACCGTTCGAAGGGCTCGACAAGCAGGAACTGCCCACCCAGCTGTGCCCCTTCACCGCCGAGGTGCTGCGTCAGGAGGCTCGGCACCTGCCCGGCCACTACGACCTCGTGCACTCGCACTACTGGCTCTCCGGTCAGGTCGGCTGGCTCGCCCGCGACCGCTGGCGGGTGCCGCTGGTACACACCGCGCACACGCTGGCCGCGGTGAAGAACCTCGCGCTCGCCGAGGGCGACACCCCCGAACCCGAGACGCGGGTGATCGGGGAGAAGCAGGTGATCGCCGAGGCCGACCGGTTGGTCGCCAACACCGCCGACGAAGCCGGTCAGCTGGTGGACCTCTACGGCGCCGACCGCGACCGCATCGATGTGGTCCCCCCGGGCGCCGACCTGGGCCGCTACCGGCCCGGCGACAAACTCGCCGCCCGCGCCGAACTCGGCTTGCGCGCCGACGAACAGGTCGTCGCGTTCGTCGGCCGGATCCAGCCGCTCAAGGCCCCCGATGTGCTGGTCCGCGCGGCCGCCGAGCTGCTGGCCCGCGACCCGCGGCGCGCGCTGCGCGTACTGATCGTCGGCGGACCCTCCGGCACCGGCCTGGCCCGCCCCGACGCCCTGATCGAACTGGCCGCCGACCTCGGCATCGCCGAGCAGGTCACCTTCCTGCCGCCGCAGCCCGCCGACCGCCTAGTGCAGGTGTACCGCGCGGCCGACGTGGTCGCCGTCCCCAGCTACAACGAGTCGTTCGGTCTGGTCGCCATCGAGGCGCAGGCCAGCGGCACCCCCGTGCTCGCCGCCGACGTGGGCGGCCTGGGAACCGCTGTGCGGCACGGTGAATCGGGTCTGCTCGTGCCGAGCCACCGCACCGGCGACTGGGCCGACGCCCTGGCCGCCCTGCTCGACGACCCCGATCGCCTGCGCCGTATGGGCACCACGGCGGTCGAGCACGCGAGCCGGTTCTCCTGGGCGCACACTGCCGAAGGACTGCTCGACAGTTACGCCGCCGCGATCGCGGGTATGCGCGTCGAACGCAGCCCGATCGCCCTGCGCGCGGGTGAGACAAGCCAAGCCAGATCGCGGGCGCTGTGGCGGCGCCGGACAGGAGTACTCAGGTGAGCGCCGTATCGCAGGTGATCGACGAGACGCTGCGCGACCGGGAGATCGAATACACCCGCCACGGTGACGACACCTTCATCGTGGTGCTGCCCGGCGAGCGCAAGCTCAAGACCACCGTGATGCTCACCGTCGGCAAGCACGGTGTGCGGATCGAATCGTTCGTCTGCCGCAAACCCGACGAGAACTTCGAAGGCGTCTACAAGTACCTGCTGCGCCGCAACCGCCGCCTCTACGGTGTGGCCTACACCCTCGACAATGTGGGCGACATCTACCTGGTCGGTCGCATGTCGACCGAGTCGGTGACCGCCGACGAACTCGACCGCATCTTCGGTCAGGTCCTCGAGGCCGTCGACACCGACTTCAACATGCTGCTCGAGCTGGGCTTCGCGGAATCCATTCGCAAGGAATGGAAGTGGCGCGTCTCGCGCGGGGAATCGCTGAAGAACCTGCGCGCCTTCGAACATCTCATCGACGAGGCCGACAAGGTATGAGAAACGCGGGTGCCGTTGTGCGGCACCCGCGTTCGGGTTCTCAGCAGGTGGTCGGCACCGGTTCGTCACGGAAGCGGGACTCCACGTAGCTCCACGCGTCGACGAAACCGGCCACGGCCGCGGTCATATGCTCGGCGATGTCGTAGGTCGCCAGCTTCACGGGCGCGCCCGCACCGCACCAGTGCGACACGGTGTCGGCCACCGGGCCGTACGGGGTGAGGGTGTCGTAGCGGCCCTGCCAGATGTAGGTCGGCGCGGTCGGCGCACCCTCGTAGTGCACGATGCTGTTCTCGCGCAGCACACCACGCGCCACCTGGCTCGACAGCAGTTCCTTCGACGCGGCCATCTGCTCGGCGTTGCGGAAGATGCCGTGGAAGAGCAGGAAGCGGCGGCAGGCGTCCTTGGTGAACTCGCGGAACCACAGGCCGGTCTCGTTGAGCTGATCCGACACCGGCACCCGATCCGGGTACTCGCGCTCGATGCCCATGGCGGCCGCGAAGGCCAGACCGAAACCGGGGTGCGGTGCGAAACCGAGGGCGTCGGCCATCAGTTCGAGGTCGCTCGGGATACCGCCGGCGACCACCGCGGCCAGCTTCAGTTCGGGCGCGTACTCCGGCTGCAGCGCACCGGCCCACGCGGTGGCCATGCCGCCACCGGAGTACCCGGCCAGCGCCACCGGCGAGCCGCCGAGACCCAGTTCGGTGACCTTCTGCACCGCACGCACGCTGTCGAGGGTCACCATGCCGCTCATTCGCGCCGCACCGTAGGCGACGGTCGGGCCGAGGTAGTCGGGCACCGAAACCGCCCAGCCGCGACCGATCGGCAGCATCGCGCCCGGTGCGTCCTGCAGCTCACCGTTGAACAGCGACTTCGACGGGTTGCACCGGGTGCCGATGGAGTTGATCAGCGCCTGGTAGGAGACCAGCGGCGGGCTCTTCACCCCGATCGGCATGAAGACCGTGGTGACGCCCATGATCGCGTTGCCCGCCGAGTTGGTGGAGCGGAACGCGACCTGCCAGCCCTCGGTGCCGGGGTAGAGCATCGTGTCGATGCGGCGAGTGCGGACCACGTCGCCGGGAGCCAGCGCGGCGATGTCGGCCGGTGCGGTGAAGAACGGGTCAGGATCGGGCGTCGGATACAGCGGATTCGCAGCCGCGGGAGCGGCGAGGAGGCCTACCGAGAGCAGGCTCAACACCAGTACTACTAATTTCGACACAACTTTCCTTCATCATCAGTAACGCAGCCCAACGGAGTCACCCGACCCGGACGAAGTATCCAACGAAAACCGGCGGTGTGGAGCAACCACTAGTCAAAGTGTCCACCGCCACATTTTTGTGAGCGTTCACATCGACGACGGGGTCATGGCTGCTCAACCGGCTACCGGCCGAACAGACAGGAGTGGGCGATGGTTGTCCTCGCACTCGACATCGGAGCGACGAAATTCGCTGTAGGAGTGGTTGATCCGGACTACACGGTGCATTCGGTGCGGCGCGCGGCCGTGGCCGTCGACGATCCGTGGGCGGTGTGTCGGGAGTTACTGCTCGCTGTGGCGGGGGACAACGAGGTTCGCGCGGTCGGCATCGGGTCGGCCGGACCCGTCGATGTGCCGGCCGGGGTGACACGACCGCTGAACTTTCCCCGGTGGCGCGACGGGTTCCCCATCGTCGACCGGGTGCGCTCGGTGTTCCCCGGTGCGGCCGTGCGGTTCGCGATCGACGGCGCGTGCCTCGTACTCGCCGAACATCGGGTCGGCGCGTTGCGCGGGCTCGACAACGGGCTGGCGCTGACGGTGTCTTCGGGGGTCGGCGGCGGGGTGCTCGCCGACGGGCGGGTGCTTCGCGGGCGAACCGGCAATGCGGGCCACATCGGCCACATCATCGTGCCCGGTGATGAAACGCCCTGTGCCTGTGGCGGTTTCGGTTGCGTTGAAGCGGTTGCCGGTGGGATGTCGACCGTTCGCTGGGCTCGTGCGCAGGGCTGGACCGGTGCGACGGGGATCGAACTCGCGCAGGCCGCCCGCGACGGCGAGCCCGTCGCCGTCGCCGCGATGGCACGGGCCGGGACCGCTCTCGGTCGGGCCGTCTGTTCGGCCGCGGCCCTGCTCGACGTGGACCGCGTGGTGATCGGTGGCGGCTTCGCCGACTCCGGCGAACCGCTGTGGGGGCCGTTGCGCGCCGCTGTCGACCGGCACGCCGGGCTCGAATTCATCGACGCTCTTCACGTTTCACTCTCCACCCTGCCCGAGGGTGCCACCCTGGTCGGTGCGGGCGTGCTCGCCATCGACGAGGTGGCGTGGGCCGAGCGCGGGTGAAATGCCAGAATGACCTCATGACCTACACCCTCGTGCTGCTGCGCCACGGCGAGAGCGAATGGAATGCCCTCAACTTGTTCACCGGCTGGGTGGATGTGCACCTGACCGACAAGGGCATCGCCGAGGGCAAGCGGGCAGGCGAGCTGCTCGCCGAGCACGACGTGCTGCCCGACATCGTCTACACCTCGCTGCTGCGTCGCGCGATCAGCACCGCCAACAACGCGCTCGACGCGGCCGATCGCCTCTGGATCCCCGTCATCCGCGACTGGCGCCTCAACGAACGCCACTACGGCGACCTGCAGGGCAAGAACAAGGAGCAGGTCCGCGAACAGTACGGCCAGGACCAGTTCATGCTGTGGCGGCGCAGCTACGACACCCCGCCCCCGCCCATCGCCGACGACAACGAGTACAGCCAGGAAGGCGACCCCCGCTACGCGGGGATCGAGGTCCCCAAGACCGAATGCCTCAAAGACGTTGTCGCCCGCATGATCCCGTACTGGGAGAACACCATCTCCAAGGAACTGCTCACCGGCAAAACCGTCCTGGTGGCAGCCCACGGCAACTCCCTGCGCGCCCTGGTGAAGCACCTCGACGGCATCTCCGACGAGGACATCTCCGGCCTCAACATCCCCACCGGCATCCCCCTGCGCTACGAACTCGACGAGAACCTGCGCCCGGTGAAGCCGGCCGAATACCTCGACCCCGAGGCCGCCGCGGCCGGTGCGGCCGCCGTGGCCAACCAGGGCGGGAAGTAGTCGTTCCATCGAGCCGGTGCCGCATCGTTCGCACGGTGCGGCACCGGGTCGCTCCTGCGGGCACAGGTCTCAGCAGCCGCGCGGTGGCCACACCACCGACAAGGGTGACGGAAGGTCGATGATGTCCCAGGCAGCCGAGTCTGCGGCGACGGTAGCGGTGTACTGCACCAGATAGTCGTGGTCGAGAACATCGATCAGCAGATATTGCGTTCTGGTGCGGACACGCAGCTCACCACCGGTATAGAGACCCGAGATGGTGGCCGCCCGATACCCGTCGCAATCCACGAATTCGGCCGATTGCTCGATCCAGCTCGGCAGCCGCCGGGAGTCGACGAACGCGCAGTCCATCAACTCTGAAGAATCGACTCGTTCGCTGAGTCGGCCGACCATGACCAGGACGTTGTCCGCCCACCCTCCTCCATCGGCCGACGGATTCGCCCACGCCGCGTAGACGCCTGGCATCGCATCCTGGCCGATCTCGAGCCAGCCCTCCGGTGGAACAACACGGATATCCGGCGCTCCGATGGTGTCGGTGTGTACCGGGATGATTCGGATCTCGCGTCCATGGAGATATTCGGCAAGACTCTGGTTCATGCTGTGCTCCTGATTGCGTCAGTCGTTCGGCAGTTGGTGATAACGCAGGGTGAACCACTCCGTCGCGGCCTCGGTCGCGAGAAGCTGTCGCGACTCCGGCTCGTCCAGGAGATGTTTCATCAGCGCCAGCAGAAGATCTGAATCGCATCGAAGAATGCAAGCCGGAATTCCTAATTCACCGACTCTGTCGAACAATTTGTGCTTCGCCGGTCGGGAGCTGTCTGCCAAGGTCGCCAGGACAACCGGCGCCTTATCGTATTGAGCCGAGAGTTTGCACACATCGCCGCGAATGCTCGAGATGTCCGACCAGTTGATCCGTGAAGTTCCGCGCATAGGCATTCGGCAGATGATTCCTGCCGGGTACAATTCCCATCGAATTCGTGCGAACCGCGCGAAAATCATCAGGAGGAGTGCGATAACGGTTACGATCGAGAACACCAGTGCGCCGATAGCGCCGCCGCTGTTGTTGCGGGAGAACGGAAGTAAGCCGTCTGTGCCGCCTGCGTGCCAGTCCCACCAGGCTGCGAAGCCGAAGAGGCCGCAACCGGCGAGGGTCAGTTCCAGTGACAGCAGACTGGATTCTTGTCGTAGGTGGATCCCCGATCCCCATTCCGCGTCGACATTTCGACTTGTAGTGGGGGGCACTGTTGCGGCCGCATGTGGGAACATCGTCAGCAACCTGGCGCCGAACATTCCTGCGGCGCCGAGAAATAGGGTAATCGCCCCGAGGTGTCCGAGGATGGTCATGATACTTTTGCCATCGCCTCGGAGCGCAATCACCAGCCAAACCGACGCGGCAGCTAGAAGTACGAGCATCATGATCGTTGTGAAGGCAATCATGCCCCGTGACGCTCGTTCGTGCCACTGTCGATCGACGACTACGACCGGCGGCTTCGGAGGGGAGCAGTTAGTCATCTCACCAGACCCACTGGATAGATTTGGACGTCAGGTACGCCATCCCGGCACCTACGCCCGCCCCGACTACGAAACCCACCGCGGTTCCTGCTCCCGGCACGACGGAACCTAATGCCGCCCCGGCTGCCCCGCCCGCCCAGACGCCGGCCGCGGAACCCGCTGCCATGCCCACCGCTGTCCCCGCGCTTTCGCTAACGATCGCCTCGGTTGGGTTCATACCACCGTTGATGTCGTTGGCGATCGCTGGGACAGTGCCTATGACGTTTCCGACGATCCCGAGTCTGCTCAGCCCCGTGGTGTACTTCCCGGCGTCATCGAGTTTGCCCCAGTTCTCGACCCATTTGAGAACGCCCTTGTCCGCGGCATCTTTGGCCGCGGATTCGAGGCCCATTCGAGTGCCGTCGGTCATGGCGCCCGCTATTGCGGCAGCGGTCATCGCTTCTTTGTCCGGTGCCCAATGCGACGCGGGGGATGTGGCGATGGAATCGGGGATAGCCGAAGGATCTTCGTTCTTGATCGCGGTGATCGCTGCGGCCGTAGCGGTCAATGCCGACGCGGGCGCCATTCGGTCGAGCTCGCTGTTCGCATCAGCAATCTTCTGACCCCACGTGGCATCGGCGGTCATCAGGGCCGACGCAAGTCCCGGTAGCCGGGCCAACTGGATACCCGCTTCGGAGTTCCAGTCATCGACTCCGTGGACGCTCCAGTCGTCGGTGACCGATACCTTCCCCGTCACGTAATTCTGGTAAATGGTTTTGATGTCGGCCAGCGGTTGATTCATGGCCTGGTAGGCGCCGTTGCATGCGGCCTCCAGGTCGTCGTAGGCGACCGCGATAGCGCGCATCTGGGTCTGTTCCTCGTCGGCTTTGTCTTCGGCGGCCGTTTTCGCATCGCCCTTCCAGATCAAGCCGTTGTGGATCGTGTTGTGCATGGTGCCGGCCGCAGCCACGATGGCGTCGGCGATTTCGCCCGCGCTGGTCGCCACGGCAGGTAGGTGCGAAAGATCCCAGGTGAGGACGTCAGCAGGTGGGGCCACGTCACTTCCCCTCGTGGGCGTTGCCGGAGTTCAAGTCGGCAACAGCGGCAAGGCGCCGTGCCGCATCCGCGTCGGTGCCCTCGTATTTGTTCGCCGACAGGGCCATCAGGCCCGACAGGTGGTTGAATCGTGCCTTCAGCACATCTTTCGCCGTCTTGCTCCGGGAGTCGGAGCCACCGAGAGCAGAGCCGACCGCTGAGCCCTCGAGCGCTGCGGCCACCGGCGCCGCCCCGAGCTTCTTCGCTTTCTCGATGTCGTTGGGGAGGAGGGCGAGGGCTGCGGCGGCCTGTCGCAAGCTGTCAGGACTGACTTCGAGCGCCATGAACCGCCTCCCCCATATTCTGCAGAACCTTCACACACCTCTTGGACGCAAGCTAACAGCAGATGGTTCCATCTGGATTCTCAGCCTGGTCTCGAGCCGCGGTGACGAACGTGGAGATCGCGATGATGTCGGATGGTCCAGGCGGGCGTTAGACTGCGTGCGACCGGCCGGATGTGGGGAGGGAATCTATGGCGATCGGTGGGGATGCTGCGGCCCAGTTGTGGAACGCTGCGTCGTCGGGGCAGTTGCGGATGGAGCCGGATGCTGCTCGGGAGGTAGCGTCCTCGTATCTGCGGTTCGCGGGGATGTGTGACGAGTGGGTTAAAGACGCCGAGATGCTCCGGACCATCCATGGGTTCGGGTCGCTGGCGTCAGCGCAACAGTTGCAGACCGGCTTCGCAGAGAAGGCGGTGCGGGCTAAGGAAGTCCTCGGTCAGCTGGCAACCGCAGCGCGGGGTATGGCGGATGGATACCTGAAGGCTGCTGGAATCCTGAGTGAGGCAGATGAACTCACTGCAACCGCATTGAGCAACCTTCCTGGACAGGCGTGACATGAGATTTCAAACGGTAGCGGGCTGCGCCCTTGTCGTAATCGCAGCCTCGTCATGCGGCTCGGCCACCGACAGCACCGGGCCCAATTCCGGCTCGCCGGAAAACTCGACCAGCGCATCGGAGGTGTCGGGGGTACGGCCGACTCTGACGAATCCGAAGCTACAACCGCCGTCGCAGGACAACAAGTACACGAGGTCATCGGGTCGGCCGGAAGTGGTCTTCGACCCCTGTACGTGGATCACCGATGCCGAGGTCGAGTCGATGGGATTCCGGCCCGAGTCCCGGAGGCGTGGTCCGGACCTTGTAGCGGAGTACACCTTCTTGACCTGTGTGTTCGACAACCCTGGCAACACTGTCGCACTCCACGTCGACTCGGGGAACACGACTTGGGACGAGAATCTGCAGAAGAACGGCGCTTGGTTGTCGGCGACGACCGTGAACGGCCGACAGGCAGGGTTGGTGCGTGGGGAACCGGGAGGCGAGGACGCCTGCCAGGTGCACATGGTGACAGAGGCCGGTTTCGTGATTGTCGGGACTCTTATCCAGAGCCTTGGAAAGAACAAGGGGCTGGACCCGTGCGCCAACATCATGGAAATCGCCTCGGTAGTGGAGAAATCCATCGGTAAGGAGAACTGAGTATGGCGGACGGGGGAGGCGGTACGCCGGATCAGTACATCTCGGAGCTGACAGGCTTGCCGCTCGAGCAATCGGTGAGCGGGCTGCGGCAGCAGCAGGGTGCTGAGAAGCAGCAGGAGTCGATGAGTCATGGGGGGACCGATCCGAAGTACATCGCGGACTTCGAAGTGTTCGAAGGTCTTTCGCACCAGGACATCTATGACGCGGTGCAGAAGATGCAGCCGGGAGTGATGCAGCAGTTCGGTGACAAGTGGGTCGAGATGTTCACCGAGATCTCGGGTGCGGTGACCGGGTTGATGATTCAGACAGCGCGCGCGACTTCGAGTCTGGATGGTGCGTTCGCGTCGGCAGGGGAGGCTGCCGGACGGCGGTTCATCACCGACGTCACGGACGTGTACACGGTGCTGTCGGTGGTCGGTCGCCGGGTGAAGGCGGCTGCCTACGGTGCTGAGGCAGTGAAAATCGCCGTGCCGGCTCCGGTTTCGTCTACGGATGCGCCTGCCTCCAGTGGCACTTCGATGCCGGCGACCCTTACCGAATTCATACTTCCCGACACAGCAGCCACCACCGCACGGGAGGCGGAAGACCGGCGGTTACAGGCCATCGCGGCGATGAATTCGACCTACAAACCCACCTATGGTCCGGCTGGTGAATCCGTGCCCGCCTTCGTTGCGCCGAGCCAACCGGGCGACGGAACGAGTGATCCTGGCTCCGGCGGTGGCGGATCGAACAATGGTGGTGCCGGTGGCGGTGGCACCGGGCCGGGCGATGCGGGCGACACCGCGACCACCGAGGACCCGAACCAGCCCGGTACGACCACGGACGACGAAACATCCAGTGCGGGTACGGATGACGACGACAGCAGCGGTACCGACGACTCCCAGGGGCAGAACAGCACCACCAATCCGGCGAGTACCGATCCATCCTCGACCACGCCATCCTCGACGACCCCTGGCGCTGGTTCGCCGGGTACCGGATCGCCAGGCGGTAGTTCACCGGGTGGTGGTTCGCCGGGAGGCGGGTCACCGGGCGGTTCGACGCCGGGTAGCGGCACACCTACACCGGGTGGTGCCCTGGCTGGTCGCGGCCCGGTGGTTGCCGGCCAAAACCCCGGCGCCGCAGGTTCTTCGGGTGCCGCGGGATCCAGTGGGCGCGGGATGAGTCCGGGAATGATGGGTGCGCCGGGCGCGCGTGGGGGCGGCAAGGACGACGAGGACGAGCACAAAGCGCCCGACTACCTGCGTGGTGTTCAACCCGAACTGCTGGGTGACGAGCAGCATGCGGTGCCCCAGGCCATCGGTGCCGACGCACCGGCGACCCGCCTGCCGGAGCAGGAGTCCGGGAACGTATGAGCTGGGTATTCACCCCCGACGAATTCGCGCATGTGTGGTTGCGGGAGACGGGTGACGATCGTTATCCGTTTCCGCTCACCGTGTACTCGGCCGCCGCGACGGAAAGCGAGTACGAGAAGCTTGCCGTCGCTGCCGCGCAACGTTGGCCCGCCGGTGCTGATCTGGACCTGAGCGCGGTACTCCGGCACGCCGCGCGGCCCGAGACGGCACTGGCGCTCTTCAGCGAAACCGGCCCACAACTGCGCGCCTACGGTGCGCGGACTGGGGACCGAGGGGTCGTGATTCGCCAATACGAGGATCACAGCGTCGAGGTGTTCTCCGGCAGTGCGGGTCTGGTCAACCGTGCGTTCGCTGCCTTCCTCGGCGACCAGCCCGCTGGACAGGTCGGCCACCTGGTCGAGGATGTCGACCGGCTGGCCACACATTTCGAATCCTGGCAGCGCCCACCGGATTCCGTCGCCGCCCGCATGCATCGGCTCACCGAGGCGAAACGGGCGGCAGGAGGGCGGATCGAAATCAGAACCGGATTGCAGTCGGGCCGGCCTGGTCCCACTTCGTACCTCACCTGGCTCGACGTTTCCGATGACGGCCGTTATCTGTCTTACCGCCGGTACCAGGACCTGCACATCGAACCGGCCGGAAAGCAGCGTGTGATCGACGCGATCGAGGCTGCTGCCTCGATCGGCGTGCATACCGGCTGAGACAGGGCGGAGAATATCGTCGGCCGCGCTCGCCGGTCGAATCCTGATCGTCGGTCAGGGCAGTGACGGCGTCGTGACCTCTCGGTACAACCGTGGTCTCCCCTGCAATGAGGCGATGTCACACTTTCTACGGCTGTGTCGTCGACTCTGTGAACGCCGCGAAAAGCGCGGCAGGGCAAGGAGTCGAGTCATGGAAACTGCCTACGTTGTCGTTACCGTTGTTGCCGCCCTGTGGGTCGGGTTCTCGGCATTCTCGTTATTGCGGCGGGCTGCGTTTGTTGTCGATCCGCTGGTGGACTACGGGGTGCCGGAGAGTTGGTGGACGCCGTTGGGGGTGGCGAAGGCGGCGGGGGCGGTCGGGTTGGTGGTGGGGTTGTGGGTGCCGGTGGTCGGGGTGGCCGCGGGTGTCGGGCTGATCCTGTATTTCACCGGTGCGGTGGTGACGGTGTTGAGGGCGCGGTCGTACAAGACGGTGGCGTTTCCGGTGTTGTATCTGGTGCCTGTCGCGGTGGCGTTGGGACTCGGGTTCGCGGCCTGACCTGAGAGGGTGGGGATTATGCGGACATTCGAGGAGTTGATCGAGGAAGCCGACTCGGTGTCGGTGGCCGGGTGGGACTTCTCGTGGCTCGAGGGACGGGCGAGCGAGGAACGTCCGTCCTGGGGGTATCAGCGGTTGCTCGGTGCTCGGCTGCCGGCCGTGACCGCCGCGTTGGATATCCAGACCGGCGGTGGGGAAGTACTGGCCGGGGTCGACCGGTTTCCGCCGACCATGGTCGCCACCGAATCGTGGCCGCCGAACGTCGCCGCGGCCACCGCGCTGCTCCACCCGCGGGGCGTCGTCGTTGTCGCCACACCGGACGAGCCGCCACTTCCATTCGCCGACAATGCTTTCGATCTGGTCACCGCCCGCCATCCGGCCACCGTGTGGTGGGACGAGATCGCCCGCGTGCTGCGACCGGGTGGCACTTACCTCGCTCAGCACGTCGGGCCCGCGAGCGTGTTCGAACTGGTCGAATACTTCCTCGGAGCGCAACCGCAGGCCCGTCGGGCGCGCCATCCCGATGACGAAGCCGCCGCCGCCCGCGCGGCCGGACTGCGGATCGTCGACCAGCGCACCGAACGTCTCCGCATGGAATTCGGCGACATCGGCGCCGTCGTCTACTTCCTGCGCAAAGTGATCTGGATGGTCCCCGGTTTCACGGTCGAGACCTACCGCGACCGGCTGCGCGAACTGCACGAACAGATCCGGCGAGAAGGACCCTTCATCGCACACTCCAGCCGGACCCTGATCGAGGCGACCAAACCCTGACAACGATCCGGGTGGGCGACAGGCCGTTCGTCAATCGGCGACGGCGAAAGCGGCAGTCAGCGGAGGTAAGGCGGCGCGGGTGTCCAGTCCGGCGAACCAGAGACCGACTGTGAAGACCGCCGTTGCCTCGAGGTACCTGGCGCGATGCAGACCGCCTGCGGGGAAGGGTTGCAGCGCGAGGTCTTCCGCCAGATCGGCAACGATTCGCATCGCTGTCTCGTCGTCGCCGCAGAACGGGACTGCCAGCCGAACACCGTCGAAGACGCGGTCCTCGCCCGCCCACACCTCGGCGGCGAGCAGATTGAAGGCCTTGACCACTCGGGCACGCGTGGCGCGGGACGCGATCCGCTCGGCTACCGCCGGTTCGCCGAGGATGAAGGCGGTCGCGCCGTCGGGCGCCGACTCGTCGGGCTGGAACGCATTCGTGCAATCGATGACGACACGGTCGGCCAACCGCTCGTTGTGGTCGTCGAGCAGTTCGGTCAGCGCGGCTACCGGAACCGCGAGCAGCGCCACCTCCGCGAAATCGATCGCCTCGGCGATCGTGGCCGCACCGACCCGGTGTCTGGGTTCGGTGCCGGCGTTGATGGTGTCGGCGAGCTCGCGAGCCGAGCGTGCCGAGCGGGCGCCGATGAGCAACTCGTGGCCGACACGGGCCCAGCCGCCGCCGAGCGCGGCCGCCATCGACCCTGCCCCGATGATTCCGATTCGCATGACAACTCCCGTGATCCGTCGATGCCGAGCGGCACCGGCACAACAGACGCTAGGGATTGCGAAAGGCACCTCCGGGTGCCTCACGACGCTGCCAAACTGGACACATGACTGAGCCGATCCGATTCGCTCCCTACGGCGAATTCGAGGCCGACTGTCCGGCCAGGCTCGGCGTCGATCTGTTCGGCAACCGGTGGTTGCCGGTGGTCGTGTACATGCTCAGGGAGGGTCCGCAACGTCACAGCGAACTTCTCGCGGGCATCGGCGGCATCAGCCAGAAGATGCTGACGCAGACCCTGCGGCGGATGGAGCGGATGACGCTCGTACGCAGGCGTCGGTACGCCGAAGCACCGCCACGGGTCGAATACGAACTCACCGAATCGGGGCGCGATCTGCTCGTCCCGATTCATGCGCTCGGTGCATGGGTCGACGCGCACGGGGCCGCGGTGAGCGCCGCGCTCTACGGCGGAACCGACGTCTGACACGCCCGGCGGCCCACTGGGTGCCCGCTGGGTGAACGGCGGACGAACACCACCCCAAGTGCCCGTGACCTGCGCGAAACTTCACCCCACCCCGCGCCGGGAAGTCGGTGTGCACTCGTACGATCAATAACGTGAGCGTTCCGCAGGCCGTGCTGTTGGCAGTCCTCGCGGCTGTCGTCGGACTGGCAGTCGGGGGTCTGCTGATCCCCTACGTCAATGCCAGGCAAGCGGCGCGGACGCAAGAGGACACCGGGCTCACGATGTCGCAGGTGCTCGACCTCATCGTCCTCGCCTCCGAGAGCGGCATCGCCGTGGTCGACGAATACCGCGACGTGGTGCTGGTGAACCCGCGTGCCGAGGAACTCGGACTGGTCCGCAACCGGCTCCTCGACGAACGCGCCTGGTCGGCGGTCGAGAAGGTCCTCGCCACCGGTGAATCCGCCGAGTTCGACCTCACCGCGAAGAATCCGTTACCCGGACGCGGCCGCATCGCGGTGCGCGGCATCGCGCGCAAACTCTCGCGCGAGGAGACCAGTTTCGTCGTGCTGTTCGCCGACGACGACTCCGAACAGGCGCGCATGGAGGCGACCAGGCGCGATTTCGTCGCCAATGTCAGCCACGAACTCAAGACGCCGGTCGGCGCGATGAGCCTGCTCGCCGAGGCCATGCTCGAATCCGCCGACGATCCCGACGCCGTGCGGCACTTCGGTTCCCGCGTGCTCGCCGAATCCCGGCGCCTCGGGAAGATGGTCACCGAACTGATCGCGCTGTCGCGGTTGCAGGGCGCGGAGAAGCTGCCCGACCTGGCCGTTGTCGATGTCGACACCGTGGTGCAGCAGGCCGTCGACCGCTCGCGCACCGCCGCCGAGGCCGCGGGCATCACCGTCAGCACCGACCGGCCGAGCGGGCTGGAAGTGCTCGGCGACGAAACGCTGCTGGTCACCGCGCTGTCGAACCTGGTGGAGAACGCCATCGCGTACTCGCCGCAGGGTTCGCACGTGTCGGTGAGCCGGTCGCTGCGCGGCGATCACGTCGCGATGGCCGTCACCGACCGTGGCATCGGCATCGCGAAAGAAGACCAGGAACGGGTGTTCGAGCGGTTCTTCCGCTCCGACAAGGCCCGCTCCCGCTCAACCGGCGGTACCGGGCTCGGCCTGGCCATCGTCAAACACGTGGCGGCCAACCACAACGGTGAGATCACCCTGTGGAGCAAACTTGGCACCGGCTCGACGTTCACCCTGCGCATCCCCGCCCATCTGGAAACCGATGGGGACGAGGACGCGGGGCAGACGCCCGAGCTCGCCACGAGAGAAACCATCGCCCAGCGCAATCCCGCTGGACGAACGAACGGTGTGGAGGCACGCAGATGACGAGTGTGTTGATCGTCGAAGACGAGGAGTCGCTGGCCGATCCGCTGGCGTTCCTGCTGCGCAAGGAAGGCTTCGACGTCACCATCGCCGGTGACGGGCCCTCCGCGCTGGCCGAATTCGACCGCTCCGGCGCCGATATCGTCCTGCTCGACCTCATGCTCCCCGGCATGAGCGGCACCGACGTGTGCAAACAGCTGCGCACCCGCAGCGGCGTGCCGGTCATCATGGTGACCGCGCGTGACAGCGAGATCGACAAGGTGGTCGGGCTCGAGCTCGGCGCCGACGACTACGTCACCAAGCCGTACTCGGCGCGCGAGCTCATCGCCCGCATCCGCGCCGTGCTGCGGCGTGGAGCCGGAGACGAGCTGGACTCCGGCAGCGAGAACGGTGTGCTCGAGGCCGGGCCGGTGCGGATGGATGTGGACCGGCACACGGTGCACGTCAACGGCGGGCAGGTCACGCTGCCGCTCAAGGAGTTCGACCTGCTCGAATACCTGCTGCGCAACTCGGGCCGCGTGCTGACCCGTGGTCAGCTGATCGACCGAGTGTGGGGCGCGGATTACGTGGGCGACACGAAGACCCTCGACGTGCACGTCAAGCGCTTGCGCTCGAAGATCGAGGCCGACCCGGCGAAGCCGGAACACCTGGTGACAGTGCGCGGGTTGGGCTACAAACTCGAGGCCTGACCGACGAGAACCCGGCATCCGAGGCGATGCCGGGTTTTGTCGTGCGTGTCAGATGGCGCTCCACACGACGCCGAGCGGGGTGTCCATCTTCTTCAGCGGAACCCAGCCGTAGGCGTCTTCCTGCATGCAGTCGTAGATCTCCACGTCGGCGCCGTTGCCGCGGCAGGCGATGGTGGTGGAGGTGCCCTGGGTGCTGGCGATGATGTACTTGCCGTTCTTCGCCGCGTCGATGGCCGCGGGGTCGGTGTAGCTCACGAAGCTCGAGGTGAAGTCGGCGTACTCGGCCGGGTCACCGTTCGGCTCGGCGTGGGCGAAGCCGGTCATGGTCAGGGTGGCGCCGATCGTCAGGGTCGCGAGGTAGAGCGCTTTCTTGGACATGAGCAGCGATCCAACCCGACCTCGATGACGCGGCGATTGCGGGCAGGTGAACCGGACCCCCGGCTCAGGCGGGATGCGTGCCGTGGAGGCGTTCGGCTTCCACCGTGGCGGGGTGCACGGCGATCAGGCCGAGGCCCTCGCGGCGGCGGCACAGCTTGGCCAGTTCCTCGTAGGCGGGGGCGCCGAGGAGTTCGCGCAGTTCGGGCGCGTAGGACTGCCAGACCGGTTTCGCGCCGACGTGGGCGTCGGGGGAGCCGGTGCAGTACCAGTCGAGGTCGAGGCCGCCGGGACCCCAGCCGCGGCGGTCGTACTCGGTGACGACGGTGCGCAGGATCTGCTCGCCGTCGGGGCGCTCCACCCAGTCCTGGGTGCGCCGGATCGGCAGCTGCCAGCACACGTCCGGCTTCACCTCGAGCGGTTCGATGCCCTTGCGCACGGCCATGATGTGCAGCGCGCAGCCGGCGCCCGCGGCGAAACCGGGGCGGTTGAGGAAGATGCAGGCACCGTCGAAACGACGGGTGCGCAAGGCGGGTTCGTCCTCGAGTTCGTCGAGCTCGAGGTAACCCTTCTTGACGACCTTGCCCTTCTCGGTGGCCTCGCCCATCAGCTGCCAGTCCTGCGGTGTGAGTTGTTTCACAGCACTCGCGAGGCGCTTGCGGTCGTCCTTGTCGGCGAGGAACGCGCCGTGCGAACAGCACCCGTCGTCGGGACGATCGGCGATGATCCCCTGGCAGGCGGGGGTGCCGAACACGCACGACCAGCGCGACAGCAGCCACGTGAGGTCGGCGACGATCTGGTGCTCGTCGTTTGCTGGGTCGGTGAACTCGATCCACTCGCGCGGGAAATCCAGCTCGACTTCCGGGGCCGGATCGATCTTCCGCCCAGGTCGGAGCCCGGTCTGCGCGATGGGGCCTTCGCCTTCGGTCACAAGTTCTGACGCTAACAGTTCAGTCGCCTGCCCTGTACTCCCGGATCACCAAGTACCGTATTCGGAGTGCGGCTAGGTGTTCTCGATGTCGGAAGCAATACCGTTCACCTGCTGGTGGTGGACGCGCATCGTGGTGGACACCCGATGCCCATGAGCTCGTCGAAGGCGGCATTGCGCCTGTCGGAGAACATGGACGGCGACGGCCGGATCACCGAGGCGGGCGAGGCGCGGCTCATCACGACCATCACCGAATTCGCCGATCTGGCCCGCAAGGCCAAGTGCGTGGAACTGATGCCGTTCGCCACATCCGCCCTGCGTGAGGCCACCAATTCCGAGGAAGTGCTCACCCGGGTGCGGGCGAGCACGGGGGTCGATCTGCGGGTGCTTTCCGGCGAGGACGAGGCGCGGCTGACGTTCCTCGCGGTGCGCCGCTGGTTCGGCTGGAGTGCCGGGCGCATCCTCAACCTCGACATCGGCGGCGGCTCGCTCGAGATGTCGAACGGCGGCGACGAGGAGCCCGATGTCGCGCTGTCGCTGCAGCTCGGCGCAGGCAGGCTGACCAGGGAATGGTTAGGCGACGATCCGCCGGGCAAGCGTAAGATCGCGGTCCTGCGGGACTGGCTGGAGGCCGAACTCGTCGTCCCGTCCAAAACCCTGATCGAAGCGGGAAAACCCGACCTCGCCGTCGGCACGTCGAAGACGTTCCGTTCGCTGGCCAGGCTCACAGGAGCGGCACCCTCGGCCGCGGGCCCGCGGGTGCGCCGTACACTGACCAGCTCCGGTCTGCGCCAGCTGATCGCGTTCATCTCCCGGATGACCGCCTCGGATCGCGCGGAACTGGAAGGTGTGAGTTCGGACCGGTCCCAGCAATTGGTGGCCGGGGCTTTGGTCGCGGAGGCGAGTATGCGGGCGTTATCGCTCGACAGCATCGAGATCTGCCCTTGGGCGCTGCGCGAAGGGCTGATCCTGCGCAAACTCGATACCGAACCCAACGGGGGTGGCCCGGTGGCGATGCCGCCGGTGGAACCGGTAGGGAGACAGCATGAGTGGTGAGGATTCCAAACAGCTCTCGGTAGCCGAACTGCTCGCGCGCAACGGTGCGCAGGGCGGGTCGCCGCCGTCCTCCGGTGGCGGCAGGCGGCGCCGCAGCGGTCGTGGGGTCTCGGTCACCGACCTGACCGGTGAGAACGCGGTGGTCCGGACGGGTGGCCGCTCACACGCCGCGCCCACCGAGACACCGCCCGAACCGCCCAGCTACGAACCGCCCGCGAGCCAACAGCCCGCGCCGTATCCGCCGCCCGGCCCCGCCGAACCGGCGTACTCACCGATCTCCGGCCCGATCACCCGCCTCGATCCGACCGCGGACCCCCTCGCGCCCACCGCGTCCCGATCCGGCTCCGATCCGTTCGGTCCCTTCCGCGCCGAAGCACGCGACACGCGCCAGAACGGCAGGCTCGGTGTGCCCGGCGGCACGACGCAACCCGTCGACCCCGGTATCGCCGAGATGTTCGGTTCCGGTGCGTTGCCCGCCGTCGGCGGTGGCCGTCGTCGCAAGGCCGACGACGGACCCGAGTACCCGGAACCGGCCGCACCAGCCGCACCACCGGTCACCGGTGGCCGGGCCGCGCGCCGCCGCGCCGCCGAGGCCGCGGAGGAAGCCGCCGAACCGCCCGCCGCGAGCGGGTACGCGGCCTCGCTGCACGAGTCGGGGATCGACGCGCCGCGCGCGTTCATGGGCCGTCCCGGCCAGACCCCCGGCTTCAACGCCTTCCCGGATCTCGGATTCGAGAACCACCCGAGCGTCGAGCCGACGCCCTATGAACCGCCCGCCTACGAGCCGCAGGCCTTCAACGGCAGGGACAGCGGGTACCCGGCGCCGAACGGTTACCCCCAGCCGACGCAGGCCTACAGCCCCGCGCCCGAGGCCCCCGCCGACCCGCGCCCGTCGCTCGAGCGCAGACGCGATGCGGGCAAGGGTGGCGGTCTGCCGTCGTGGTCGGCCCGCAGGCACCGCCCCGCGCAGGATCCGGCGCCCGAAAGCGCCGGTGTCCCGACGGCGGCGTGGTCGCCGATCAGTCAGGAACAGCCGCTGCTCGCCGGTGACTCGGTGGCCGCCGATCTGCTGCGTCAGCGCGCCGAGATCGACGCCACCGCCGACGCGCGCACCGAGGTGTATCGCCTCGGCGGCGTCGAACCGGCGACCGACGACTACGCCGAATCCGACTACACCGACCGCGATTACGCCGACAACGACTACTCCGACACCGACTACGGCGACTACGACGAGTACGAGGACGACGACTACGAGCCCGAGCCGAAACCGAGCCGGGCGAGCAGGCGGGCCGCGACCAAGGCCGCCGCGGCCAAGGTAGCGGGCCGCGCGAGATCCCGTGCCAAGAGCCGGGTCGCGTCGTCACGCAACCGGTCGGCGGCGGGTGGCAGGATCTCCCGGTTCACGGCCAAGGCGCCCGCCGACGATCATCGCCGCGAGTGGATGATGCTCGGCGCGCAGAGCGCCGGTGCGGCCGTTGCGGGCATGTTGCTGTTCAAGGGTTTCGAGACGATGTGGGAGACGTTGCCCTGGGTGGCGCTCGCCCTCGCGATGGTGGTGATCCTCGGTCTGGTCGCGCTGGTTCGGGTGCTGCGCCGCACCGACGACATCTTCAGCACGGTGATCGCCGTCATCGTCGGCGTCTTCGTGACGCTCGGACCGCTAGCCTTCCTCCTCAGTACCAGCTGAATACAGGGAGTGGGCCGTGGGGAACATCGAGATCGGGCTGTCGACGGCGTCGGTTTATCCGGAGAACACCCAGGCGGCGTTCCGCTATGCCGCCGAATTGGGTTACGACGGAATCGAATTGATGGTGTGGGCCGAACCGGCCAGCCAGAACATCGACACCGTGCAGTCCTATGCCAAGCGCTACGGCGTGCGGGTGCTCGCGGTGCACGCGCCGTGTCTGCTGATCTCCCAACGGGTCTGGGGCGCGGACCCCGTGGCGAAGCTGGAACGCAGTGTGCGCGCGGCCGAGGCGCTCGGTGCCGACACCGTGGTCGTGCATCCACCGTTTCGCTGGCAGCGCCGCTACGCCAGGGGTTTCGCCGAGCAGGTCGGTGAACTCGAGGCGCACCACCCGGTGAAGGTGGCGGTGGAGAACATGTTCCCGATGCGGGCCGACACCCTGTTCCGTGAGGGCGCGGTGCGCAGGCTGGAACGTCGCGCGGGGCCGGGGCGCGCCGTGAGCGCGTTCAGCCCGTCCTACGACCCGACCGATACCGGTTTCGACCACTACACCCTCGACCTGTCGCACACCGCGACGGCGGGCACCGACGCGCTCGAGCTGGCCCGGCGGATGGGCCAGGGCCTGGTGCACCTGCACCTGGCCGACGGGCGCGGCGCCGCCCACGACGAGCACCTGGTCCCCGGCGACGGCACCCAGCCCTGCGCGCAGCTGTGTGAATACCTGGTGGACACGGGCTTTCGCGGCCACGCCGTCGCCGAGATCAACACCCAGAACGCGCGGACCACGGCCGCCCGTTCGGCCCTGCTGGCGCGCACTCTCGAATTCGCGCGTCGTCACCTCACGGGCGCTACGCCCGACCCGCAGCCCCGCCACGCCGACCTGCCGTAACCATCGCGGCGAACTCGGGAATATGCCGAGCGGCACCGTGCTTGTACGCTGTACGAAAGTGCACCGCGACCAGGAGTGACGATGACGCGAGAACTCGCGACCGACGCGCCGTTCAGTCAGGTCATCGACCTGACCGAGCTCACCACCACCGATGCCGAAACCGGCCGCTACGCCGGTGTCATCGACCCCACCTGGACCATCGGCCCCAAGGTGCACGGCGGCACCATGGTGGCCGCCAGCGCCGCCGCGGCGACCCGATGGCTCACCGAGGCCGACGCCTCCTACGCCCGGATGGCGCCCATCGCGGCCAGCTCCGACTTCCTCGGCGCCCCCGATCCGGGCAAGGTCGAGTACGCGGTGCACATCCGCAAGAAGGGCCGCCAGATCTGCCTGGTCGACGCCGAACTGATCCAGAACGACCGCACCCTGGTGCGCACCGCGTTCACCTTCGGCCACCTCGACGCCACCGCCACCCGCTGGAGCGGCCCCGACACCGACATGCCCGCCGAACCCACCGACACCGCGCTCCGCTACACCCCGGACTCGCCGATGGGCAAGATCGTGCACGTCAGCCAGGGCGCGCACGTCCTGCTCGACCCCACCTGGGGCGAATTCCTGCGCGGTGAGACCGGCGATCCCCGGCTGCGACTGTGGATCCGCCCCTTCGACGGCGACGAAGCCGACCCCCTGGCCCGCGCCGCCTTCGCGATGATGGCCGCCGACATGAGCCCGCCGGTGCCGATGAACCTCGGCCACTTCGGCTGGTCGCCGACGGTCCAGATGACCACCTACCTGCGTCGCGTCCCGGCACCCGGCTGGCTGCGCGTCATCGCCACCTCCCGCGAAGTCGGCGAGCGCATGTTCGACGAGGACCAACTGGTCCTCGACTCCACCGGTGCGGTGGTCGCCCAGAGCCGCCAACTGGCCCTGATCCCCGCCAAGTAACAATCGCGGCCACACCACCACTAACCTTGGCCGCATGACGAGAATTGCTGTTGTCGGTGGTGGGCGGATCGGTGAGGCGCTGGTCGCCGGATTGCTGGAAGCCGGTCGGGCGCCCAAGGATCTGGTCGTCGTCGAGACGCACGCCCCCCGCGCCGCGCAGCTGGCCGAGCGGTTCAAGGTGCGGGTCACCGGGTCGACCGCCGACGCGGTCGTGGGTGCCGACATCGTCGTCATCGCGGTGAAGCCGAACGTGGTCGACTCGGTGCTCGCCGACCTGTCCAAGGCCGACCTCGACACCGGCCGCGAGCAGGTACTCGTCTCGCTGGCCGCGGGCATCACCACCGGTCACCTGGAGTCGAAGCTACCGGCCGGCTTCGCCGTGGTGCGGGTCATGTCCAACACCCCGATGCTGGTCGGTCAGGGCATGTCCGTGCTGTCGCCCGGCCGCTATGCCGATGCCGAACAGCTCGAGGTGGTCGGTGAGATGCTCGAGGCCGTCGGCAAGGTCGTCACGGTGCCGGAGACGCAGATGGACGCCGTCACCGCCGTCTCCGGGTCGGGTCCGGCGTATTTCTTCCTCGTCGTCGAGGCCATGATCGACGCCGGTGTCGGCCTCGGCCTCACCCGCGAGGTCGCCACCGAACTGGTCGTGCAGACCATGATCGGCTCGGCCGCGCTCATCGACGAGAGCGGGCAGAACGCCGTCGATCTGCGCGCGGCGGTCACCTCGCCCGGCGGCACGACGGCCGCGGCATTGCGCGAACTCGAACGCGGCGCGATTCGGTCGACTTTCATCGAGGCATTGCAGGCCGCCAAGCGTCGATCCGTGGAACAGGGCGCGTCCAGCGAATGACACGCGGGCGCCCGGCGCGATAACCGATTTCTCACACCCGTCGCAGTAATCCCACTGGCACCGCTAAGCTCGTAGAAGCACGTGCGTGTCTGTTCCGCCGGTGGGGAAGCCGGCGGCGCGGACGTGCCGGAGGTCAATGGTGCCATGATGTCTGCGAACAGAATGTCCAGTAATTCACCGGCGTCCGGCGGTGGATCGGGGTCACCCGCTCCACGAGTCGGTGCCACTCCGCAACCGGTGATCGGCGGTGGCACACAGTTTCTCACCGTCGCCGAAGTCGCCGATCTCATGCGGGTGTCGAAGATGACGGTGTACCGGCTCGTGCACTCGGGTGAACTGCCCGCGGTGCGGGTCGGACGCTCGTTCCGGGTGCACGCGAAGGCGGTGCACGACTACCTGGAGACGTCGTACTTCGACGCCGGATAGGTTCTCGGCCGCCTCGGGGCCGAGAACCCGCGGCACCCGTGCCGCCGACAGCGCTGTAGCATGGACAATCGGTTCGTGTCCGCCTGCCGGTGGCACCGCTTCGTGGTGTCCGGTGCGCCCCGGCGGCGCGGGCACCAGACGACGCACGCGACACCGCGTGTGCATGCCGAGTAGAGAGAACGCGAGGAAACCCTATGGGTTCTGTGATCAAGAAGCGCCGCAAGCGTATGTCGAAGAAGAAGCACCGCAAGCTGCTTCGCCGCACACGTGTTCAGCGGCGCAAACTCGGCAAGTAAGCCTGCGTGCCCGTGAGAGCCCGTCACCTTTCGAGGTGACGGGCTCTCGCTGTGAAATGTCCCGGTTTGTAAATCTCGCTGTGCGATAACGGGTCGTCCTCGTTAAAAGCTGGTAGATCGTGTCGGCGGGTGGCACGAATGCGGCTACTCTGGTACGCGGAAATCATGAGAAGCAGGGGGCTTTGAGTGGGGTCAGGTCAGGGTTCCGATACGCGGGAACGCCACGAACCGAAAGTCGTGCTGGTCACCGGTGCCAGCCGCTACTTCGGTAGCCGGATCGCGTCCCGGTTCGCCGCCGATCCCGGTGTCGAACGGGTGATCGCGGTGGACACCATGCCCCCCGGGCGCGAGGTGCGCCGTCGCCTCGGCCGTACCGAATTCGTGCGCGCCGACATCAGGAATCCGCTGATCCGCAAGGTCGTCGAGAACAACAACGTCGATACCGTCGTCCACGCGGCCCTGCTCACCCGCCCGCCGGCGCGCGGCGGTCGCGCGGTGATGAAAGACCTGAATGTGCTCGGGTCGATGCAACTGCTCGCGGTGTGCCAGAAGGCGCAATCGGTGCGTCGCGTCGTCGTGCGTTCGTCGTCGGCCGTGTACGGCTGCAGCGCCAAGGACCCGGCGAAATTCACCGAGGAAATGAGTGCGCGCACGCCACCGGCCGGGTGGTTCGCCCGCGACATGATCGATATCGAGGCGCTCGTGCGTGCGATGGCGCGGCGCAGGCCCGATATGTCGGCGTCGATTCTGCGGCTCGCCCCGATCGTCGGTCCCCGGCTGGCCGACAGCGGCGTGCAATACCTGCGGTCGCCGATCACCCCGACCGTGCTCGGGCGCGAAGCCCGGATGCAGTTGCTGCACGAGGAGGACGCGGTGGCGGTACTCGTACACGCCGCCTGTCGCGCCCACGGTGGCACCGTCAATGTGGCCGGAGACGGCGCGCTGGCGATGTCGCAGGCCATCCGCCGGGCCGGGCGCATCGCCGCCCCGGTACCCCTCTTTGTTTTTCGCACCGTCGGCCGGAGCCTGATGGGTCCGGTCATGCGCGGTTTCAGCGGGGAACAACCCGACTACTTCTACTTCGGTTGCGGTCTCGACACCACCCGCATGCGAACCGAACTCGGCTTCACCCCGCGCTGGACGACGGTCCAGGCATTCGACGACTTCATCGCGGGCGCAGCGTTGCGGCCCGTCTTCGATCCGGCATGGATCGACGCCGCGGAACACAAACTGCTCGGCCTCATCGGGGCCGGTTCAGGAGCGCACACATGAACGAAGGAGCGAAAGTCATTCGTCTCGACGTGAATGTCGAGACCCGGCACCGGCCGTCGTCCCGGCGCAAACCGGACGTTCCGGTCCAACCCACCCCCGTCACCGCCCTGAGCGATCACCGGCCGGGCATGCCGGCCCGGCCGCCGAAGTCGCTGTCGGAGACACTGCGCGACGCACTCGGCAAGCAGATCGAGAGCACCGCGGAGTTCGCGCGGCGCAGGCTCACCGGTGACTACCAGATCGACGAATTCGGCTACGACAAGCACCTGCTCGAATCGGTGATCCTGCCCGCGCTGCGGCCGCTGTCGGATTACTGGTTCCGGGTTGAGGTGTCCGGGATCGAGAACATTCCCGCCACCGGCGGCGCGCTGCTCGTCGCCAACCACGCGGGCACGGTTCCGCTCGACGGGCTCATGCTGCAGCTGGCCGTGCACGACAAGCATCCGGCCCACCGCGCGCTGCGCCTGCTGGCCGCCGACCTGGTGTTCGAGCTGCCTGTCTTCGGTGCGCTCGCCCGCAAGGCCGGGCACACCCTCGCCTGCCACCCCGATGCCGAACGGCTGCTGCGGTCCGGGCACATCGCCGGGGTGTTCCCCGAGGGCTTCAAGGGTGTCGGCAAGAACTACGCCGACCGGTACAAGCTGCAGCGTTTCGGTCGCGGTGGATTCGTGTCGGCGGCGGTGCGCACCGGTGTGCCGATCATCCCGGTGTCGATCGTCGGCTCGGAGGAGATCTACCCGAAGCTGGCCGACATCAAGCCGCTGGCCCGTCTTCTCGGCCTGCCGTACTTCCCGGTGACCCCGCTGTTCCCGCACCTCGGCCTGCTCGGCGCGATCCCCGTCCCGTCGAAGTGGTACATCGAGTTCGGTGAGCCGATCGCGACCACCGCCTTCGAACCGGAGGAAGCCGACGACCCGATGACCATGTTCGAGGTCACCGACCAGGTGCGCGAAACCATCCAGCAAACCCTGTACAAGCTGCTGGCCAAGCGCAGGAACCCGGTTCTCGGCTGACTATTTCTCGCGGTGGCGGGCGACCGCCGCCGCGACCGCGCCACCCGCCGCGCCCAGCGCGAGCGCGGTCGGTACGCCGATCTTGGCGGCCTTGCGCCCGGTGCGGAAGTCGCGAATCTCCCAGCCCCGGTTCTTGGCCACCTCACGCAGGTCGGAATCGGGGTTGATGGCCACGGCCGTGCCGACCAGCGACAGCATGGGCACGTCGTTGTGGCTGTCGGAGTACGCGGTGCACCGCTTGAGATTGAGGCCCTCACGAATCGCGAGGGTGCGCACGGCGTGGGCCTTGCCGAGACCGTGCAGGATGTCGCCGACCAGGCGACCGGTGAACTTGCCGTCGACGCTCTCGGCGACGGTACCGAGCGCACCGGTGAGCCCGAGCCGCTTGGCGATCACATTCGCCAGCTCCACCGGGGTCGCGGTCACGAGCCACACCTGCTGACCCGCGTCCAGGTGCATCTGCGCGAGCGCGCGGGTGCCCGGCCAGATCTTGTCGGCGATGATCTCGTCGTAGATCTCCTCACCGAGCATCGCCAGCTCGGCGGTGGGCCGACCGGCGATGAAGCTGAGCGCCTTCTCCCGGCCCGAGGCCATATCGGAGGAGTTCTCCTTGCCGGTGACCCGGAATTTCACCTGTTTCCAGGCGACGTCGACCAGATCGGAGGTCTTGAAATACTTGCGGGCCGCCAGGCCACGCGCGAAATGCACGATCGAGGCGCCCTGCACGAGGGTGTTGTCGACGTCGAAGAACGCGGCGGCGGTGAGGTCGCGCGGCGGCGCTTCGGGGCCCGCGTCGGTGCCCTGTTCGGCCAGTTCGGCGTCGTGCAGCGTGAGGGCGGCATCGGCACTGGCCTCACCGGCCAGATTCGCGCGCAGCTCCTCCTCGCTCGGCCCGAACGGGCTGCGCGGCAGCCGCGCGAACTGTTCCTGCAGTTCCTGGCCGAGGCGGCTGGGCTGCCACCGCGCAGGGAACTCGCCGAATCGCCCTGCGACGAATCCGGCCCTAGTCACCTTCGAACGTTCCGGCACCAGTACCCTCCGCTAGTCGCGCGAACATGTCCACAGTAACCGGATTCGCCGACATGCCGCGGCGAGCCCGGGGATTAAATAAGAGCCATGACGAATCCCACACCAAGCGTGACCCTGTTGACGCGCGCCGGTTGCGGAATGTGCAGCATCGCACTCGCCCAGTTGGAGACCATCTGTGGTGATTTCGGTCTCCCGGTACAGACCGTCGATGTCGACGAAGCCGCGGCAACCGACCCGGCATTGCGTGCCGAATACGGCGATCGGCTCCCCGTTGTGCTGTTGGACGGCCGTGAACACAGCTATTTCGACGTCGACGAGCCACGTTTGCGGGCCGATCTGAGCCGTTTCGCTGGTCGCGAGCGAAAATGAGGCCAAATTCACCGACTTTGTGAACGCCTGCACAAGCGGTTACGGTGGTGGCACGCAATCCGCACCGCCGCCTTCAGCAGCGGTGGTGATCGGGTTTGTACGCCCCCCATGGCACCGGTCGCTGCCTCGAGACGCAGCGGCCCACAACCGGTGAAGCAACGACAGGTACCGGACCGCGATCAGGCCCGGAACGAGGAGCCGACGACGTGACAGAGCAGCACGAGACGCCGACAGGCGCCTCCGGCAAGGCTCTCGCGCGGGATATCCCGCAGGCCACGGTGACTCGTCTTGCTACCTATCTCCGAGTTCTGGCCGGCATGGCCGACTCCGGTGTTGCCATCGTATCGAGTGAGGAACTGGCTGTCGCGGCGGGTGTCAATTCGGCGAAGCTGCGCAAGGATCTTTCCTTCCTCGGACCCAACGGTGTGCGGGGTGTCGGCTATGACGTAGCCAAGTTGCGCACCAGGATCGAGGATGTGCTCGGTCTGTCGCAGGGACATCGGGTGGTGCTGATCGGTGCGGGCAACCTCGGCCGCGCCCTGGTCGGCTATGGCGGTTTCGGGGTACGCGGCTTCACCGTGGTCGGCATCTTCGACAACGACCCAGCGGTGATCGGTCAGTCGTACGCCGGTCTCGTCGTGCGCGATGTCGAGCTGCTCGTCGCCCAGATCCCCGCTCTCGCCCCCACGATCGCGCTGCTCGCGGTCCCCGACGAAGCCGCGCAGGACGTGTGCGACCGGCTCGTCGACGCCGGGGTGCTCTCGATCCTGAGTTTCGCCCCGTGCGAGCTGCGTGCGCCCGCGCACGTGCAGATCCGCCGGGTGGATCTGGCGATGGAACTGCAGATGCTGTCCTTCGACGCCGCCCGCAACGACGCGCCGCCGCTGCCCGAGGTCGCCCACGCGAGCTCGGGCCGGGTCGCGCGCCGGGTGCCGCCGCAGAACCATCCCGCCCTCAATCACCCCGCGCCGGTCGAACCGGCGCGCGGCAGGCCGCCGCGTCGCACCGCGCCGCATTCGGCCAACCCGCATGCGGCAACGCCAGCCAAGCACCCAGGGATCGGTGATCACCCCATGAGCGAGCGTCAGCGAGCGAACCAACAGGCAGGCGCGCGTGCGCGCGTGACCGAACCGGGCGAGGTGCAGTCATGAGCATTCTGCTTGTCGGGATCTCCCATCGCAGTGCCCCGGTTTCGGTGCTGGAGAAGGTGGCTGTCAGTGAGGCCGACCGGCCCAAACTGGTCGACCGCTTGCTCGAGTCGAGTCACGTGTCCGAGGCGATGATCGTCTCCACCTGCAACCGGGTGGAGGTGTACGCGGTGGTCGACGCCTTCCACGGCGGCCTCGACGTGGTGGGCGAGCTGCTCACCGAACACTCCGGGATGGCCTTCGCCGATCTCACCAGGCACGCCTACGTGCGCTACAGCGAGGCCGCCGCCGAGCACCTGTTCGCGGTGGCCAGCGGGCTCGACTCGATGGTCGTCGGCGAGCAGCAGGTGCTCAGCCAGATCCGCAGCGCCTACGCCAGTGCCGACAGCCAGCAGGCCGTCGGGCGCACCCTGCACGAGCTGGCCCAGCACGGGTTGCGCGTCGGCAAGCGGGTGCACGCCGAGACCGGGATCGACCGGGCCGGTGCCTCCGTGGTTTCGGTCGCGCTCGACCGGGCGCGCGGCGTGATCGGTGATCTCACCGGGCGCACCGCCGTGGTACTCGGCGCGGGTGCCATGGGTGGCCTTGCCGTGGCGCATCTTTCGCGGGCGAGCATCGGCCGCATCGTGGTGGTGAACCGCACGCTCGATCGCGCGCAGCGGCTCGCGGAGACCGGGCGGACCATGCACGGTGTCGACGCCGTCGCGGTGGAAACGAGCGGGCTCATCGACGCCATGGCAGGCGCCGACGTCGTCATCACCTGTACCGGCGCGGTCGGGGCCGTGGTGACCCTGGCCGACACCCACCGGGCCCTCGCGGGCCGGGCGAACACCGGTGCGGCCGAACGGCCGCTGGTGTTCTGCGACCTCGGCCTGCCCCGCGACGTGGAACACGCCGTGGCCGGGCTGCCGGGTGTCGTCGTGATCGACATCGAGTCGCTGCAGCGCGATCCGGCCGCGGGCGCCGCGGCCGACGACACCGCCGCCGCCCGCGCGATCGTCGCCGACGAACTCACCAAATACCTTGCCGGGCAACGCATGGCCGAGGTCACCCCCACGGTGGCCGCGCTGCGTCAGCGTGCCGCCGAGGTGGTCGAGGCCGAGCTGCTCCGCCTCGACTCGCGGTTGCCCGACCTGGCCGATCCGGCTCGCGACGAAGTGGCGCGCACCGTGCGCCGCGTCGTCGACAAGCTGCTGCACGCGCCGACGGTGCGGGTGAAGCAGCTGGCGTCCACGCCGGGCGGTGACAGCTACGCCGAGGCGCTGCGCGAGTTGTTCGAACTGAAACCCGGTGCGGTGCAAGCGGTTGCCGCGCCCATGGAGGTCGCCGCGGCCGAGCCCGCGCTGGCCGACGACTTCACCGCGGGACACCTCGGCGACGGGCAGTCGGCATGACCGCCCGCGCCGTGACACACAACCAGACGAAGCCCGGACGTGCGAAGAAGGGCACATCATGACCACGACAGTGCAGGAAGAGGACACCGTGACCGCAGGAAGCACTCGTGCGCCCTGGCGGATCGGCACGCGCGGCAGCCTGTTGGCGCTGACCCAGGCGGGTACCGTGCGCGACGCCCTGATCGCGGCGGGCCAGCCCGCCGAACTGGTCGTGATCAAAACTCCCGGCGATCTGTCGTCGGACCCGGTCCAGAAGATCGGCGTCGGCGTGTTCACCTCCGCACTGCGCGACGAGCTCGCTCTCGGCGGTATCGATATCGCTGTGCATTCGTACAAGGATCTGCCGACCGCGCAGGACCCGCGCTTCACCATCGCCGCGATCCCGCCCCGTGAGGACCCGCGCGATGCGCTGGTCGCCCGCGACGGGCTCGTGCTCGGTGAGCTGCCGGCGGGCGCGAAGGTCGGCACCTCCGCGCCGCGTCGTGCCGCGCAGTTGCGTGCGCTCGGACTCGGTCTCGACATCCTCCCGCTGCGCGGCAACATCGACTCCCGGCTGCGCAAGGTGAGCGAGGGCGAACTCGACGCCATCGTCATCGCCCGCGCCGGCCTGTGCCGGATCGGGCGCACCGAGGCCATCACCGAATCGCTGGAGCCGGTGCAGATGCTGCCCGCTCCCTCCCAGGGCGCGCTCGCGGTGGAGTGCCGTAGCGACGACCCGCAGCTGATCGAGGTGCTGTCCGGTCTGGACGACGCGCCGACCCGATACGCGGTGGAAGCCGAACGGGCGCTGCTCGGCGAACTGGAGGCCGGTTGCACCGCGCCGATCGGCGCGCTCGCCGAGGTCGTCGAGTCGATCGACGAGGACGGCCGGATCTTCGAGGAGCTGTCGCTGCGTGCCTGCGCTGCCGCGATCGACGGTTCCGATGTGTTGCGGGCTTCGATAGTCGGCGCGCCGGAGGACGCCGCCGAACTCGGGCGCACGCTGGCCCGCGAACTGCTCGACCTGGGTGCCCGCGCCCTGCTGAGCGTCGCCGATGAGCCCGCGCCCGCCACAGACTTCCCTAATTCCAGCCCGATGGAGAACAACCGATGAGCAGCCGAGCCACCAAGAAGCAACCCGGGCGGATCCTTTTCGTCGGATCCGGCCCCGGCGACCCGGCCCTGCTGACCGTGCGCGCCCGCGAGGTGCTCGAGCGGGCGACGCTGGCGTTCACCGATCCCGATGTGGACAAGGGTGTGCTCGCCCTCATCGGCGTGGCCGTGGAACCGGGCGAGGACGGCGAACGTCCGGTGGACGTGCGTCCGGCGCTCGGCGAACCCGCCGAGGTGGCCAAGACGCTGATCGCCGAGGCCCGCAACGGCCACGACGTGGTCCGCATCGTCACCGGCGACCCGCTGACGACCGATTCGGTGATCAACGAGGTCAACGCGGTCACCCGCTCGCACATGGTGTTCGAGGTGCTGCCCGGTCTGCCCAACGGTTCGGCGGTGCCGAGCTACGCCGGTATCGCGCTCGGCTCCGGACACACCGAGGCCGATGTGCGCGGGGAAGTGGACTGGGCCGCGCTGGCCGCCGCTCCCGGCCCGCTGGTGCTGCACGCCACCTCCGGCCACCTGGCCGAGACCGCGAGCGCGCTGGTGGAGCACGGGCTCGCGCCGCAGACCCCGGTGGCGGTGACCGTGCGTGGCACCACTCGTCAGCAGCGCACCATCGAGGCCACGCTCGCCTCGCTGAACAACGCCGCTTCCGAGCTGGTCGGCCCGCTGGTCGTCACGGTCGGTAAAGAGGTCGAGAAGCGCTCGAAGATGTCGTGGTGGGAGTCGCGGGCGCTGTACGGCTGGACCGTGCTCGTGCCGCGCACCAAGGATCAGGCCGGCGAGATGAGCGAACGGCTCGTCACCCACGGTGCCATTCCGATGGAAGTGCCGACCATCGCGGTCGAGCCGCCGCGCAGCCCCGCGCAGATGGAACGCGCGGTGAAGGGCCTGGTCGACGGCCGCTACCAGTGGGTGGTGTTCACCTCCACCAACGCGGTGCGCGCGGTGTGGGAGAAGTTCGCCGAGTTCGGTCTCGACGCGCGGGCGTTCTCCGGTGTGAAGATCGCCTGTGTGGGCGAGGCGACCGCCGAGAAGGTGCGCTCCTTCGGCATCAACCCCGAACTGGTGCCGAGCGGGGAACAGTCCTCGGAGGGCCTGCTCGCCGACTTCCCGCCCTACGACGACGTGTTCGACCCGGTGAACCGGGTGCTGCTGCCCCGCGCCGACATCGCCACCGAGACCCTCGCCGAGGGCCTGCGCGAACGCGGCTGGGAGATCGACGACGTCACCGCCTACCGCACGGTGCGTGCGTCGCCGCCGCCCGCGGAGACCCGCGAGATGATCAAGACCGGCGGTTTCGACGCGGTGCTGTTCACCTCGTCCTCCACGGTCCGCAATCTCGTCGGTATCGCGGGTAAGCCGCACGCGCGGACCATCGTGGCCTGTATCGGCCCGAAGACCGCCGAGACGGCGATCGAGTTCGGTCTGCGCGTGGACGTGCAGCCCGAGACCGCGCAGGTGGGCCCCCTGGTTGAGGCGCTGGCCGAGCACGCGTCGCGCCTGCGCGCCGAGGGTCTGTTGCCGCCGCCGCGTAAGAAGAGCCGCCGCAGCAGCAGCCGCTAGCCGTCGTAGATACCCCGAAAGCCCGCCCGTCACGGCGGGCTTTCGGCGTATCGGGGTCATCGGCTGTAGCGCAGCAGCGTGCGCACGAGCCGGCAGGTGGCATCCGACGGCGCGCGCAGGTCGATCTTCTCGGCGGTGCGCCGGATCGTGTCGTTGGTCGCTTGATTCGGCAGGTACACACCGGAATCGAGCAGGGCGATGGTCAGCCGCATGGCCTTGAGCCTGCGGTTGTGCGCGATGTACCAGCGGCGCGGACGGCCTGCTGGCAGCCGTTTCTTCTCCAGCGGGACGTAGGGCTCGGTGATGAAGGTCTTTCGTTGTGCGGCAATGGCGTTCATCGGCGTCCTCCCTCGCGAACGGATCGCGCTGTGTGCGGCGCGATCCTCGAACACGCTTTCGATTGTATCGGGAGGCACCGACAAGTTTCGCCGCTCGCTATCGGAAGTTGTTGTGCTGGTTTGCGATTGGAAGTTATCCACAGGTTTGCCGAGGGCGGTTGTGCGCGGTGCCGGAGGCGATTCGGCAATAGCTGTCGGACCGCTGTGGTCTAGTGGCATCACGCGAACGGGAGGAGATGCGATGACGCTCGACCCGATAGACCAACGCCTCGGCGCACACGTGGCGGCCGACGAGCTGCTCGGCCTGGCCTGGCTCGTCGACGATTCGAACACCGTGGCCACCGGTGCGATCGGTCATCTGGATGCCGCGCGCACGACGCCGGTGCGGACCGACACGATCTTCCGGATCTCCTCGATGACCAAACCGCTCACGGCCGTCGCGGCATCGATCCTGATCGAGGACGGCGTCATCGACCCCGCCGAACCAGTCGACCGCTTACTGCCCGAGCTCGCCGATCGGCAAGTGCTCACCCATCCGGCTGCCGAGATCACCGACACGGTCGCGGCACGACGGCCCATCACGATCGACGACCTGCTCACCTTCCGGCTCGGGTGGGGCATGGATTTCACCGACTTCTCGCCGAAGCCGTTCACCGCGGCCTGTGCCGAGCTGGGCCTCGGCGCCGGTCCGCCCACCCCGGCGGAGATGCCGCCGCCCGACATCTGGCTCGCCCGGCTCGGCACCCTGCCGTTGCAGTTCCAGCCGGGGGAGCGCTGGCTGTACCACGTCGGCTCGGCGATCCTCGGCATCCTGATCGCCAGGGCGGCGGGCACACCGCTGTCGCAGTTCCTGTCCGAACGGGTGCTCGACCCGCTCGATATGCCCGACACCGGATTCAGTGTCGCGCCCGGCCAGCTCGACCGCTTCGGCCCGCATTTCGTCCAGATCGACGGCGAGCGTGTGGTCTTCGATCCGGTCGACGGCCAGTGGATCAGCCCACCGGTGTTCGAAGGCGGCGGCGACGGACTTGTCTCCACCCTCGCCGATTTCCATCGTTTCGCGCGGATGCTGTCCGGCGGCGGTGAACTCGACGGAACGCGGATCCTGTCCGAACGGTCCGTCGCGGCCATCACCACCAACCATCTGACGGCCGAGCAAATCGCTCGCGGCGGCCCCGAGCCGGACGGCAGCGCCGGCTGGGGTTACGGCGTGGGGGTGCAACTGACCGACCGTCCCGACGGCCCCCGCGCAGGTGCCTACGGCTGGGCGGGCGGTCTCGGCTCGAGCTGGACCAACGACGGCCCGGTGACCGCGATCCTGCTCACCAACCAGATGTGGAATTCGGCCGGACCGCTACCGGTGTTCGCGACCTTCGAGCAGATTCTCGGCGAACGCAGCCGCCTGTCCGGCGGGGTATAGGCGCCGGTGCGGGCCGTATAGCGCAGGCGTATTCTGCGGGCTATGACCGCTTTCGACCGCCCGCGGCGGTTGCGCAGGACACCCGCATTGCGTCGGCTCGTCGCCGAAACCACGCTCGAGCCGCGCCACCTGGTGCTGCCGATGTTCGTGGCCGACGGGATCGACGAACCGCGCGCGATCAGCTCGATGCCCGGCGTGTACCAGCACTCGCTCGACTCGCTGCGCAAGGCCGCCGTCGAGGCGGTGACCGCCGGCGTGGGCGGTCTCATGCTGTTCGGGGTGCCGCTGCCCGAGGACAAGGACGCCACCGGCAGCCAGGCCAGTGACCCCGACGGCATCCTCAACCGCGGGTTGCGCGCGCTGGCCGAGGAGGTCGGTGACTCGACCGTCGTCATGGCCGACACCTGCCTCGACGAATTCACCGATCACGGCCACTGCGGCGTGATCGGGACCGACGGCGCCGTCGACAACGACGCCACCCTGCACCGCTACGTGGAGATGGCCCTCGCCCAGGCCGAGGCGGGCGCCGACCTGCTCGGTACCAGCGGCATGATGGACGGCCAGGTCGGCGCGATCCGGCGCGGCCTCGACGCTGTCGGCCGCACCGACACCGCGATCCTGGCCTATGCCGCCAAGTACGCCTCGGCGTTCTACGGCCCGTTCCGTGAGGCGGTCGGTTCGTCGCTCGAGGGCGACCGCCGCACCTACCAGCAGGACCCGGCCAACCGCCGTGAGTCGTTGCGCGAACTCGATCTCGACCTCGCCGAGGGCGCCGACATCGTGATGGTGAAGCCCGCGATGTCCTACCTCGACATCCTGCGCGACGTCGCCGACCGTTCGACCGTCCCGGTCGCGGCCTACCAGATCTCGGGCGAGTACGCGATGATCACCGCCGCCGCCGAGCGCGGCTGGATCGACCGCCGTGCCGCCGTGCTGGAATCGCTGGTCGGCATCCGGCGGGCGGGCGCGGACATCGTGCTCACCTACTGGGCGACCGAGGCCGCACACTGGCTGTCGTGATCGTTCCACCGAACAAACCGGAATCCCGTCCGATGCCCGAGGACGTGGGCACCGCCAAGCAGCTGTGGTTCGCCGTCGCTGCCCTCGGTGTGGTGTACACGGGCGCGAGCGTGGCCGCCATGACCGGGCAGCGCGACGAGCTCAGTAAGCAGTTCCTCGACGAGATGCACAAGAGCGACCCGAATATCCCCGCCTCGACCGTCGATCTGATGGTGACGGCCGCCTTCGTGCTCACCGCGATCGTCGGGGTGCTGCTGGCGGGCGTCACCGTCGCCATCGCCCATCAGCTGGGGCGCGGTAAGAACTGGGCGCGCACAGTGCTGACGGTGGTCGCGGTCTGGCTCGGGATCGGTGCCGTCGCCACCATGTTCAGCTTCTCCGGCGACACCGGTGTGGCCGCGATGGTGAGTGGCGGCACGTCCATCGTGCAGGGTGTGCTCGCCGTCGGCGCGGCGTACCTGTGTTTCCGACCGGACTCCGCCGGGTACTTCCAGACGAACCGGAGATGAACAACAGGTCCCATTGGCCGCTGACGCGCCGCCGTGTATCGTGAGGATTGTCACACAGTGGCAGTAATGGTGCTGCCAGGGGAGCGGAGGCAACGATGCGCGTGGTGATCGAGCAACCCCACAGTCTGCGGCGCGATTGTTTGGTGATCGGGCTGCTCGTGCTGCTCGGGCTGACCACCATCGCCCTCGTACTGCTACCCAGCGTCGTCTGACCCACAGCCCTGCGCTCGCTCGCGGCCCTGGCAGGATCGCACGCATGAAACGCTGGATCGTCGCGGTGTCGGTCGAACTCGGCCTGGCCGCCGTGTGCCTTGCCGGTGCCGTCGCCAGTTGGGGCAACGCCCGACGAAGTACCGAATTCGTCGGCAGCGATGAGCATTCCGGTTTCGAGGCCGTGCGGTACGTGCCGCCGATGCTGGCGTTGTCGACCGGGCTCGTGATCCTCGCCGGGTTGTTCCTGATCGACGCGGTCGCGCGAACCCTTTCGGCTCGCGAACGACGTGTAGCGTTGCGCGCCGCGGGTCCGATGGTCTGAGGGAAGTCGAATTCCGATGTGCGCGTTGGGATTCGAACACCCGATGCCGGGTCCGTCGAGGCGGGCCCACCAGGAGGAAACTCGATGACCAAGTTCACCGCAGGGATATTCGCCGTCGGCGCCGCAGTCGCCACGATCGCGCTCGCCGCGCCCGCTCAGGCCGAGGCCGGTCTGCCGCTCACCCCGATGGTCGCGGACCCCGCCGCGGGTGGCTTCGCCCCGGAGACCGGTTCGAGCGGCATCTACAACGGCATCATGTGTCAGCTGCACACCATCTCGGCCGACGTGCCCTGCATGTACACCTAGTACGTCTTCCGACGCCGACGTGCGCCGCGACCTGCTGTAGCCGGGCGCGGTAGCCGTCGGCATCGCGGCGTGTCGGGCGTGTCGTCGGTGGGTCGCTGCGGTCTGGGTCACTGTGCTCCACCCTGTCGTCCGGCGTGCCGAGGCGAGCTGAGACACTGGAATTCGTGAGTTCTTCTCCGCGCGCGACCACGGCCAGTTCGTCGCAGGTACCGATTTCCGCCCAGCTCTTCGAGCGGGCGGCTTCGGTGATCCCGGGTGGTGTCAATTCCCCGGTCCGTGCGTTCAATTCGGTCGGCGGCACGCCCCGGTTCATCTCCTCGGCCAACGGCTACACCCTCGTCGACGCCGACGGCAACGAGTACGTCGACCTGGTGTGTTCGTGGGGCCCGATGATCCTCGGACACGCCCACCCCGCCGTCGTCGAGGCGGTGCAGCGGGCCGCCACCGGCGGTCTGTCGTTCGGCGCTCCGACCGAGGCTGAGATCGAGCTCGCCGAGGCCATCGCCGCCCGCGTGGAACCCGTGGAGCGGGTGCGCCTGGTCAACTCCGGCACCGAGGCGACGATGAGCGCGGTCCGGCTGGCGCGCGGCTTCACCGGGCGCTCCAAGATCATCAAGTTCTCCGGCTGCTACCACGGCCACGTCGACGCCCTGCTGGCCGATGCGGGCTCGGGCGTGGCGACGCTCGGCCTGCCAACCTCGCCGGGTGTCACCGGTGCTCAGGCCGCCGACACCATCGTGCTGCCCTACAACGACCTCGCCGCCGTCGCCGCCGCCTTCGAAGCGCACTCCGGCCAGATCGCCTGCGTCATCACCGAAGCCGCCGCGGGCAACATGGGTGCCGTCGCCCCGCTGCCCGGTTTCAACGAGGGCCTGCGCACGCTCGCGCACGACAACGGCGCCCTGCTCGTCATGGACGAGGTCATGACCGGCTTCCGGGTGAGCGCCTCGGGTTGGTACGGCCGCGAAGGCGTGGCCGGTGACCTCTACACGTTCGGCAAGGTGATGAGCGGTGGCCTGCCCGCCGCCGCGTTCGGTGGCCGCGCCGAGATCATGAACAACCTCGCCCCCCTCGGCCCGGTCTATCAGGCGGGCACGCTGTCGGGTAACCCGGTCGCCGTCGCGGCGGGCCTGGCGACGCTGCGCGCGGCCGACGACGAGGTGTACGCGGCGCTCGACCGCAACGCCGATCGGCTCGGCGGCCTCTTCGCGAAAGCGCTCACCGAAGCCGGGGTGGAGCATCAGGTGCAGTTCGCAGGCAATATGGTGAGCGTGTTCTTCGCCGATCGCCCGGTCACCGACTATGCCGCCGCCAAGGCGAGTCAGACCTGGCGTTACCCCGCCTTCTTCCACGCCCTGCTCGACGCGGGTGTGTACGCGCCGCCGAGCGCGTTCGAGGCATGGTTCGTCTCCGCGGCGCTCGACGAGGACGCGTTCGACCGTATCGCCGCCGCTCTGCCCGCCGCCGCCCACGCGGCCGCGGCCGCCACCCCCGAAGGATCGCAAGCGTGAGCTCCGACCAGCCCGACGCACTCCCCACCCCCGTCGCCGACGAGGCGCCGAACCCGGCGCCCGCCGCCGCCCCGCCCGGTCTCGACCACGATCCGTCGAGCGTGGAAACCATCGTCCACGTACTGCGCCACGGCGAGGTGCACAACCCCAACGGCATCCTCTACGGCCGTCTGCCCGGTTTCAGCCTGTCGGTGACCGGTCGTTCGCAGGCCGCCGCGGTGGCCCGTTCGCTGTCCGACCACGACATCTCCCTGGTGATCGCGTCGCCGTTGCAGCGCGCACAGGAGACCGCCGCCCCGATCGCGGCCGCCCACGACCTCATCGTGCGTACCGACGAGAACCTGATCGAAGCGGGCAACACCTTCGAGGGCCTTCGCGTGTCGGTGGGTGACGGCGCGCTGCGCAAGCCGAGGCACTGGTGGAAGCTGCGCGACCCGTTCACCCCGTCGTGGGGCGAGCCCTACCTGCAGATCGCGCATCGCATGCTCGCCGCCGTGAACAAGGCGCGCGTCGAGGCCGCCGGCCACGAGGTGGTGCTGGTGTCGCATCAGCTGCCCGTGTGGACGCTGCGCCGTTTCCTGCAGGGTCAGCGCCTCTGGCACGACCCACGCAACCGCCAGTGCTCGCTCGCCTCGCTGACCTCGCTGGTCTACCACGGCGACACGCTGGTCGACATCGTCTACTCCGAGCCCGCCGGCGCGTCGGATCCGTCGGTTCACGGCGCATGAAGCTACGCACCGCATCGGGTAACGCCCGTGGCCATCGGCTGCGGGCGCTGACCGCCGTCCTGTCCGCCCTGCTGGTCGTCGTGGCCGCGGCGGGCTGTTCGACCGGTACCGATGCGGTGGCCACCGGCGGCGGCACGTTCGAATTCGTGTCGCCCGGTGGTAAGACTGATATCAGATACGATCCGCCCGCCACGCGCGGCACGATCGGTACGCTCGCGGGGCCCGATCTGATGAACGAGGGAAAGACCGTTTCGGTCGACGATTTCCCCGGTCAGGTCGTGGTCGTGAATCTGTGGGGACAGTGGTGCGGCCCGTGCCGCGCCGAGTCACCCGCGCTCGAGAAGGTGTACGCGGCGACCAAGGACAAGGGCGTCGCATTCCTGGGCATCAATGTGCGCGACCACCAGCGTGACAAAGCCCAGGACTTCGTAGTGGACAACAAGATCGCGTATCCGTCCATCTACGACCCGTCGATGCGAACCTTGCTCGCCCTCGGCGGAAATTTCCCAACCAGTGTTATCCCGACCACGTTGATCCTGGATCGTCAGCACCGGGTCGCCGCGGTCTTCCTTCGCTCGCTACTGGCCGAAGACCTGCAGCCCGTGGTCGAGCAACTCGCCCTCGAGGAGAAGCAGTGAGTCGTCGTCGTCCCGGAAATCTGACCGCGTGTCGCCCCCGCCAGGGTGCCCGCCGCATGGGAGCGGGGTGGACCGTCGATGATCGTTGGGCGGGCATCGCCACCGTCCCGCGCAGCGTCGCCGGTGCGGGCCTGTTCGAGTTCGGTCCGGTCGAGCCGGCCGAGACCGAGCGCACCCTGTCGTTGCCCCGCGACGAGCAGCGTGACGAGGACACCTCCGAGTGATGGTTCTTGCCGCAGTCGGGGACTCGTTCCAGCAGACCGCGGCATCGGGACCGTTGCTGTTGGCGCTGGGTGCCTGTCTGCTCGCGGGCCTGGTGTCGTTCGCTTCACCGTGTGTCGTGCCGCTCGTGCCCGGCTACCTGTCGTATCTGGCCGGCCTGGTCGGTGCCGAGGCGCCGCCTGCCTCGACCGCCCAGGTCGCCACGCTCACCGAGCAGCGCCGTAGCGCGAAGCTGCGGGTCGCCGGTGCCGCCGGGCTGTTCGTCGCCGGGTTCACGGTGGTGTTCGTGCTGGCCACGGCCACTGTTTTCGGCGTGATCCAGACGCTCAACGTCAACCGCGAACTGCTGCAGCGCATCGGTGGCGTGGTGACGATCCTGATGGGTCTGGTCTTCATCGGCCTGGTGCCCGCGTTGCAGCGCGATACGCGGATGGAACCGCGCCGGTTCACCAGCATCGTCGGTGCGCCCCTACTCGGCGGGGTGTTCGCGCTCGGCTGGACGCCGTGCCTCGGCCCGACGCTGTCGGGGGTGATGGCGGTGTCGGCAGGTACCGAGGGCACCACCGCCGCGCGCGGTGTGGCGCTGATTGTGGCGTATTGCCTCGGCCTCGGCTTGCCGTTCGTGGTGCTGGCCTTCGGGTCGGCGGGCGCGCTGCGCGGGGTGGGCTGGCTGCGGCGCAATTCGCGCACCATTCAGGTAATCGGGGGTGTTCTGCTCGTCGCCGTCGGCGTCGCGCTGGTCACGGGGGCTTGGGATCAGTTCGTCGGCTGGGTGCGTGACGGGTTCGTCTCCGAGGTGACCCTGCCGATCTGATGACTGACACACTGACTCCCCCCGCTGCCTCCGCCCCGCCCCGCCAGTCGCTTCCCGGTCGCGCCTGGGCGCTGGTCCGCAACACGTGGCGTGGCCTGACCAGCATGCGCACGGCGCTGGTCCTGCTGTTCCTGCTCGCCCTGGCCGCCATTCCCGGCGCACTGCTGCCGCAGCGCAGCCTGAACGCGCAGAAGGTCGACCAGTACATCGCCGACCGGCCGACGCTCGGCCCGTGGATGGACCGGTTCGAACTGTTCGACGTATTCGGCAGTTTCTGGTTCACCGCCATCTACGTGCTGCTGTTCATCTCGCTGGTCGGCTGCATCCTGCCCCGCTGCTGGGACCACTACAAAGCGCTGCGCACCCCGCCCGTCGCCGCCCCGCGCAACCTCGGGCGGTTGCCGCATCATTTCGACGAGACCGTCGACCGTGACGCCGACGCCGTGATCGAGCAGGCGCGCGAACAGTTGCGCGGCTGGCGTACCGAGGTTCGTCCGGGCAACCGCGACGGCGAGATGACGATCTCCGCCGAGAAGGGGTATCTGCGCGAATTCGGCAACCTCGTGTTCCATCTGTCGCTGGTTGGGCTGTTGGTCGCGATCGCGCTCGGCAAGCTGTTCGGGTACGAGGGCAATGTCATCGTGATCGCCAACGGTGGTCCCGGTTTCTGCACCACCTCGCCCGCGGTGTTCGACTCGTTCCGGGCGGGCAATGTCAACGACGGCACCGGGATGACCCCGCTGTGCGTGAAGGTCAAGGACTTCGAGGCCGATTACCTGCCCACCGGTCAGGCCGAGATGTTCACCTCGAACATCGACTACCAGGCGGGCGAGGACCTGACCACCGATACGTGGCGCAGCACCGAGCTGCGGGTGAATCACCCGTTGCGCGTCGCCGGTGATCGCGTCTACCTGCAGGGGCACGGTTTCGCGCCGACGTTCACCGTCACCTTCCCGAACGGGCAGACCCGCACCGAGACCATCCAGTGGCGGCCCGACGACGCCCAGACCTTCCTGTCCAGCGGTGTGCTGCGCATCGACCCGCCCGGCGGCATGTACGCCACCGAGGAGGAACGCCGCCAGAACCAGATCGCCATCGAAGGTCTCTTCGCGCCGACCGCGATGTTCCACGGCAGTCTGCTCACGTCGTCGTTTCCGAAGATGGACGATCCGGCCGTCGCGGTCGACATCTACCGGGGCAACACCGGCCTCGACACCGGGCGTTCGCAGTCGCTGTTCGCGCTGGACCCGGAGATGGTGAAGCAGGGGCGGCTCACCAAGGAAGCGCGCGTCAACCTGCGGCCCGGCGAGTCGACCACCCTGCCCAACGGCACCAAGGTGACCTTCGACGGCGCCGAGGAGTTCGTGAATTTGCAGGTCTCGCACGACCCCGCCCAGCAGTGGGTGTTGGTGAGCGCGCTGACCATGATGGCCGGTCTGCTGGTTTCGCTGCTGGTGAAACGACGCCGGATCTGGATCCGGGCGTACCCCGCCGACCCCGGGGCAGGTACCGTGGATCAACGACGAACCGTAGTAGAGATGGGCGGCCTCGCCAGAAGCGATCAAGCGGGCTGGGGCGGCGAATTCGATCGACTGCGGGCACGGTTGCTGGGAGCGGAGAAGTGATGCGGAGCGCACGCGACATCGAGGCGGAGTTCTGATGCCGATCGACGAAACGCTGGCACGCTACAGCGACTATTCGTTCATGTCGGCGATCGCCGTCTACACCCTGGCGACGGTGCTGCTGATCGTGCAGTACGCCTCGGCCCGCGCCAAGCAGGTCGCCGCGCGCGACCACGGCCCCGTCGATCCGTCCCTGCCCGGCCGGATCGCGATGCCCGAGGCGAAGTCGCGCGCCGAACGCTTCGGCGACATGGCGTTCTCCGTGCTCTCGGTGGGTGCGGTCCTGCACATCGCCTCGATCGTGCTGCGCGGCTTCGCCACCCACCGCTTCCCGCTCGGCAACATGTACGAGTTCACCACCATGGCCACCGCGGCCGCCGTGGTGATCGGTCTGATCTTCCTGCGCGACCAGCGTTTCCGCGCGATGTGGGCGTTCCTGCTCGTCCCCGTGCTGATCCTGATGTTCCTCGCGGGCACCGTCCTCTACGCCGACGCGGCCCCCGTGGTCCCCGCCCTTCGCTCGTTCTGGCTGCCCATCCACGTCACCATCGTGAGCGTCGGCAGCGGCGTCTTCCTGGTCTCGGGCGTCGCCAGCCTCCTCTACCTCTACCGCATGCGCCAACCGGCAGGCGAAGAGTCCTCGAACATCTTCGGCACCGTCGCCCGCCGCCTCCCCGACGCCCGCACCCTCGACCAGCTCGCTTACAAAACCACCATCATCGGCTTCCCCCTCTTCGGCGCGGGCGTCATCCTCGGCGCCATCTGGGCCGAAGCCGCCTGGGGCCGCTTCTGGGGCTGGGACCCGAAGGAAACCTGCTCCTTCATCGCCTGGGTCCTCTACGCGGCCTACCTCCACGCCCGCGCGACGTCGGGTTGGCGCGACACCAAGGCCGCGTGGATCAACATCGCCGGGTTCGTGGCAATGCTGTTCAACCTCTTCATCATCAACATGGTGATCAGCGGTCTGCACAGCTATGCGGGCCTGAACTAACCGCTTCTGCCAGTGCGTTGGGGTTGTGCTCAGCTCACTTTGTGGGACTCGATTGCTGTGTCGAGGTTCTGGACAGCTGCGTCGTACCGGATGCGGTCGAAGAGGAACGGGCCGAACGCGCTGTAGTCGCGAGTGGGGCGGTGGGGCTGTTCGAAGTGGTCCCAGACGACGAGGTCACCGGTCAGGCTGATTCGGGTGAACAGCGGCCAACAGCCGACTTCCCCGCAACTGCAGGCGAGAACGGGGGTCTTTCGAGGCTTGCGGGATCCGTGGAAATGCTCTGTCGCCGAGTCGAACCGGAATAATTGGGGTGTGAGGCCCCCGTACATGTCACCGGAAGGCTTCATACCGGCACCGATTTCGAAGGTGTCGACGAGATCGATCAGGGGGATGCTGTCGATGCGGGGCATGATTTGGTGGACGTCGGCACGGTCGAGGGATCCCGGCTGGTAATCGAAACTGATCTCGCTGGTCACGGCGTGACCGTAGCCGGTGCTCGCCGATCCTGGAAGACGATTACCGCGTGCCCGTACGCTGTGGCCGCATGGGGATCATCGTCGAATCCGCGCAATTGCCCGCTAGTTCTGACGAGGACCGGCTGGTCGTCACAGAACATGCTGTGATCGTTCTCGACGGCGCCACGGCCCACGATCCCGCGATGCCGTCGGCCGGGGCGTATGTCGACTTTCTCGCCTCGGACCTCGCGGAGTCGATCGATGGAACGTCGCCGTTGGCGGTCGTCCTCGAGCAGTCGATCGCGAGGGCAGTGGCCGTGCTCGGAATCGAACCGGGCGCGGCGCCGTCGAGCACAGTCGCGCTCGTCCGCGTCGAATCCGACGCCGTCGATGTGCTGGTTCTCGGTGACTCGTCGGTGATCGTCGGGCTGCGCACCGGAGGCGTGCAGGTGCATACCGACGATCGGCTGCCGAGGCTTCGGCTACCGGAGGCTGACCTGTTCCGCAGGTTGCTGGCCGACGGGCAGGGCTACAGCGAACAACATCGGAAGGTCCTGCGAGAGCTTCAGGTCGCCGAACGGGCGCAGCGCAACCGCCCGGACGGTTACTGGATTGCCGAAGCCGATCCCCGCGCGGCCGAACATGCTCTGCGCTTTCGGTATCCACGCGATGAGGTCGCGTGGATCATCGCTGCCACCGACGGTGCCTTCGACCTTGTTCCCTCGCTCGGGGTGACCTGGCCCGAAGTCGCGAACATGTGCACGCGACAGCTCGAACAACTGCTTCGTGATGTGCACATCTGGGAGGCCGAGACGGACCCGGACGGCCAGGAACTTCCTCGGGCCAAACGCCACGATGACAAGACCGTGGTCGTTATGCGCATCGCGGCCTAGATTCATCATTTTCTGAATACAGATTTCGATGTATTGTCGACGTGTGGATACTTTGATTCGTCGTGACGCGCTGGCACGCTTCGGGCATGCGCTCTCCGATGCCACTCGCACGCAGATCTTGCTGAGCCTGCGTGAAGCGCCTGCGTACCCCTCGGACCTGGCCGAACGTATCGGAGTGTCGCGTCAGATCCTGTCCAATCACCTGGCCTGCCTGCGCGGTTGTGGGCTCGTGGTCGCGGTGCCGGAGGGGCGGCGTTCGCGTTATGAGCTGGCCGACGCACGCATCGGACGGGCCCTGGACGACCTGACCGGGCTGGTGCTGGCCGTGGATCCGGCCTGCTGCCCGGACTCGGCTACGCAGGAGTGCTGCTGATGTCTTCCTCGGTGACCGCGGCTTCGACGCAGCGTCGGGCCTTGCTGGCGCGCCGGATCCGCTGGTTCGTCGCGGCCACCATCACCTACAACGTCATCGAAGCGATCATCGCCTTGACCGAGGGCGCTCGCGCTTCGTCGGCCGCGCTGATCGGATTCGGTCTGGACTCGATCATCGAGGTGTCCTCGGCCGCCGCCGTCGCCTGGCAGTTCGCAGGCCGGGACCCGGAGAAGCGCGAGAAGATCGCGCTGCGGATCATCGCGTTCTCGTTCTTCGCCTTGGCTCTCTATGTCACCGTCGATTCGATCCGTGGGTTGCTCGGTGCCGGCGAAGCCCGGCCTTCCCCGATCGGGATCACGCTGGCGGCGGTGAGCCTGGCGGTGATGCCGGTGCTGTCGTTGGCCCAGCGCCGCGCCGGTCGCGAGCTCGGATCGGCTTCCGCGGTCGCCGATTCCAAGCAGACCTTGCTGTGCACCTATCTCTCGGCGGTGTTGCTGGTCGGACTGTTGCTCAACAGCCTGTTCGGGTGGTCGTGGGCCGATCCGATCGCCGGCCTTGTCATCGCCGCGATCGCGGTCAAGGAAGGTCTCGACGCGTGGCGGGGCGACACTTGCTGTCCGGCACCTGTTGTCGCGAGTACGAGCGATCACGACTGTGCTTGCTGCGACTGATCCGCAGACTGCGCCCATACAGATGCTTCGAGCTACAGACCACGGAAGCGGGGTCTCGTGGTTGCGCCAGCGCCCCAATATCCTGCTCGGCAGTGGGCAGTTCGAAGCCCGGCGCAGTGAGGATGCTCGATGAACAGATCTTTCGCGGTGGCTACGTTGGTCGGCGCGCTGATGCTGGCACCGGTCGGCTCCGCCCATGCTGCCACTCAGCCCGTTGCCCCCGTTGCCGCGTGCGTCGAGTACCCGATCGGAGCACCGGGCGGGTGCGACTTCATCCAGAACATCCTGCAATTGCTGAGCCTCGGCTCGTCCACACTGAGCGCCGGCCCGACAGCATCCTGAATCGAGTCGGCCGACATCCCATAGCCGCGGGGATCTCGCCGCCGGTCCATCCCGGATTCTGTCTGGTCCGGGGCGCCCGCAGTGGATGATCTGTAGAAAATGTCGACTCTGATCCTTTCACCCCGCTATTCCGAGGACTCGCGCGTCATGCGAGCCGCCGCAATTCGCGCAGGGTGGAATGTCGTCCGGCTGACGAATTGGCGCGTTCCCGAGGACACGGTCGCGACAGCCATCTACGGCGAGACGATGTTCGCCGAGGTTATCGCAGCACAGCTCGGCATCACCTTGCTCGACGCCCCGGACGACTGGCTGCCGAATCTGCCGAAACCCCTACTGCAGCGACAAATTCAGATCTCCACCCTTGGTGAGGCTCGCCGCCATGCCGACCCGGTGTTCGTCAAACCCGCAGACGGCCGCAAAGGCTTCGCGGGCGCGGTCTATCGCAACGGGATCGGTCTGCCACCGCCGCAAGCGTGCCCCGACGACACGCTCGTATTCATGGCGGAGCCTGTCGAATGGCGCGCGGAATTCCGCTGCTTTGTCAAAGACGGTGCGGTACTGACCATGTCGCCTTACCTCCGCAACGGTGAGTCCGCCCGCGCCGAGAACGGCAGCTGGCCTGCTGCGACATCGGAAGTGACCGCAGTCCAGGCGTTTATCGAAGAGTTGGCCGCCGAAGTACCCGTCCCACCGTCGATCGTCATCGACATCGGTCTGATCGAGGGACGTGATTGGGCAATCGTCGAAGCCAACTGCGCTTTCGGTGCCGGGGTATACGGCTGCGATCCGCGCAAGGTCCTCGAGGTTCTCGAAAGAGGTTGCGTCCCCACCGCGGAACTGACCGCGATTGACGCGTCGTGGGCCAGACCGACCGCGCAGCTCGAGTGACCGAATAACGACACCAGATCTCTGGGGCATCTATGGCTCGAAGGTCGCGGACTCTATCGCGTCTATGGAAGCCGAGGCACTTGACCGCGGGGAGGTGTGACGCGAGCCCACGGAAGTGGGGGCGTTTCACTTTTGGTCATCGGCATTACCGTCGGCGGTATCTATCGGTGTTCGAGAGGTTGAAGAAATGCGTCGTCTGAGTGTGGTTGCTGCTGTTGCGATTTCGTTGGGTATCGGGCTTGCCGGTACTGCGACAGCGTCGCCCGTCGCGACCCCGAGCCCGGTGGCCACCGATTCCGGATCGGCCGGCCCGATGACTGCCTCCGCAGATCCGGATTCGGGCTCGGCGGCCCTTCCCGGCCTGCTGCTGCGATGCCTGTCCACCGGCACAAGCATGCTCATGGGGATGCCGACCTGCGTCTGACCTTCAGGCAAGGCCCCTGAACGTCCCCGGCCTCTCGGTGAGGAGCCGCTGTCAGGTCGTGGTTGGGCACTGTCACCGGCACCGAGCCCGGTTTGTCCTGAGCTCGGTTGGGCTCGGTGTGCTGCTGTGAAGCTCCTTGTGCCGCAACCGAGTTGACGTTGATCGCCGGGCGGGTCATGCTGTCCGGTTCGGCTCGGCAGGAGTCGATGATCGACTGGAGGGCCCCGTGGGGAAGCAGATTTCGATGGTGTTGGCCGCTGTGGCGATGGTTGTCGCGGGTGCCGGGGTGGCGGCGGCCGAGCCGGGGGAGGGCGGGCGGTACTACGGGGTTGTCACGATGGATCGGGCCGATTCGTCGCATCTGATCTCGGCGGTGAACTACCCGAGCTGGGAGGCTGCCGAGGAATCCGCACGGGAACTGTGTCACCGGCCGAACTGTGAAGTCGTCGCCCGATTCGTCGACGAATGTGTGTCGTTGGCGAGGAACATGGTGAATGCTGGCGGGGCCGGGCGTGACGGGGACTTCCGCGCCCGGGTCGCCCCGACGGCCGAGGAGGCCGAAGCGGCCGCGATCGCCGCTGCGGCGAAGATCGGGCCGGGTCCGGTGATAGTGATGAAGACGGTCTGCAGCGGCGTGTAGCGCCGCGATCAGGAAGCTGGAACGAGGGTGTTCTGGCGGGCCGACACCCACCACCGGTCGTTCTCCTTGACCAGTACGTACAGGGCGACCATGGCAGGGTCGGTGTCGATCAGCGTGCCGTCGGCGGTGGTGGCCCGGGCTTCCTTGTGCGCGATGGCGACATCGGGGCGCAGCAAGGTGATGTCGGTGACGTCGTACCGGACGTACTCGTCGGCGAGAAATCCTGCCAAGCCCCGCCGATTGGCATCGAGCAGCGCATCGCGCCCACGCAGCACCATGCCGACCGCATTACCCACGACCGCGTTCTCGGCGAACGGTGCCGTCATCAACTCGGCATCGTTGGTGTTGAACGCGGTCTGCGTGTCGGCGACGACCTGACGGATGGCGGCGATATCGGCGGTGTGATCGACGGTGTCGTCCTGGACAACCGGCGGTTGCATCGTGTTCATAGGTCCGGACGCTATTTGCTCAACTTCGGTTGAGGTCAAGCGTGGCGGGCCGGAGACAACTGTGCCCGGGTGCTCGGGTGAGCATCCGGGCAGTGGTCGGTGCGATCAGCAGTAGTAGCAGATCTTGTTGGCCGGGAGTTCCACGTGGCAGTTCAGGCAGACCGGTTTGCGGACCGGTTCGGGCTTGGGGGTGGTGACGCTGGGGCGCGAGGCGGCGGTGCGCTTGGCTTCGGCGGCTTCCGCGGCCTCGGTGGTCGCCAAGTCCTGGGAGGTGCGCTGGCGGATCGCGGCGACCTTCGGGGGGAGGGTGGGGAGGCCACCGTCGGCGGGGAGGTCGGTGGCGTAGTGCTGGTAGCACTGCCAGCGGGCGGCGGCCGCGTGCATCTCGAGGTCGTCGGGGATGGGCAGGCCGGCGAGTTCGAGGATATAGCGGTAGCCGGTGCCTACGGTCTGGTTGCGGCGCACACACAGCGCGCTCAGCGGCGGCTCGTTGTTGTTGTGACAGTATTCGGCGACCCGGTCGAGCACGACCGGCAGCCAGTGCTGCCACTTCACCTGGGTGCGGATACCGGACTCTTCCTGCACCAATTCGGCCAGCTCGGTATTGATGATGAAGTTGTTGAAGCGCGACGCGGTGGCGGCGAGCACGTCGTGTGCCGCGCGTGTCCACGCCGACCGCGCCTCGGTGAACGTCACGGCGCTGCCGTCGGCCGCGCGCCAAGTGGTCGGGATGGAAGCCTGCTGCACATCGATCACCGGAATACGTTATCTACCCAGCTGTTTCGTGCGCAATGGGGGGTATGTGGGTCAGCTCACGCCTCGGGACCGGAATCGTCGCGTGGTTGCTTGCGGAGCCGCCACAGGAATTCCGGGTCGTCGTCCGGACCGAGGATCGGCCTGCGTGCGGCCGGGCCGGGATTCGGGCTCGGGCGTTCGGGGCCGAACGCCTTCCAGCACAGCACCGCGATGGCCACGATCGCGATGAGTGCCAACAGGTACGTCACGTCGCTCACCTCCTGCTATCGAGGGTAGCCGTGTCCGCACCGTGTGCACATCGGCAACGGAAGGGAAATTCCCGGCAAACGCGAGCCGAACCGGCTCGCGCCGCCGGTGAGGTCAGCGGGGGGCTGCCTCGGTGGTGAGCGATTTGAGCAGCTGCAGAACCTCGGACTCGCGGAATCGGCGGTGTCCGCCCGGCGTGCGCAGCGAACCGAGCCTGCCCGCATGGGCCCACCGAGTAACGGTCTTCGGGTCTACGTGGAACATTGCGGCCACTTGGCCTGGTGTCAGCAGAGTGTCCTGGCCGCCGACGGTGATCGCAGTCATAGCTAACCTCTCCGTTCTCGACAGTTCCCTCATCAGATGGCGCCATCGTCGCACTGCGACCCCCACGTAGTCGAACCACCTACAGTTGGTAAAGGGGAAGTAATAGACAAATGCCGCGAACGGGGCCGCGCGCGCCGGGGTTACCCTGTCAAGGTGAGTGAAGCAACTGGTCAGCAAGGTTCTGCGGGGAAGCGGCTGGCCCGCAACCTTGCCCTCTACACGCTGGCCCGGCTCGGGCTTGTCGTGGTGATCGCCGCGTTGATCGTCGGCGTCGCCAAGCTCATCGGGGTCGAGGTGCCGATCATCGTAGCGGCCCTGTTCGCGCTGATCGTCGCGATGCCGCTGTCGCTGACCCTGTTCAAGAAACTGCGCATGAAGGTGAACGAGGACATCGCCGTCGTCGACGAGCGCCGCCGCCAGGACAAGGCGCAGCTGCGGGCTCGTCTGCGGGGTGACGACGACGCGTGAAGTACCTCGACCGCAGCGCACCGCGTGACTGGGTCGACAACGCGGTACGGCTGATCGACGCCGACGCCCAGCGTTCCGCCGACACCCACCTGTTGCGCTACCCGCTGCCCGCCGACTGGCCGGTGCAGCTGTATCTCAAGGACGAATCCACCCACATCACGGGCAGTCTCAAGCACCGCCTGGCCAGATCGCTGTTCCTGTACGCGATCTGCAACGGCTGGGTCACCGAGGGGACGACGGTGGTCGAGGCGTCGTCGGGGTCGACGGCGGTGAGCGAGGCGTATTTCGCCAAGCTGCTCGGGCTCGATTTCGTGGCGGTGATGCCGGCGAGTACGTCGCCGCAGAAGATCGCGCTGATCGAAGCCCAGGGTGGCCGTTGTCATTTCGTCGAGCGGCCGCCGGAGATGTACTCCGAGGCCAAGCGGCTGGCCGTCGAATCGGGCGGGCACTTCATGGACCAGTTCACCCACGCCGAACGGGCGACGGACTGGCGCGGCAACAACAACATCGCCGAATCCATCTTCCAGCAGCTGGCTTTGGAACAGCATCCGATCCCGGAGTGGATCGTGGTCGGCGCCGGAACCGGTGGCACGAGCGCGACGATCGGTCGCTACATCCGCTACCGCAGGCACCCCACGCGCCTGGCCGTGGTCGACCCGGAGAACTCCGCGTTCTACGGCGGTTACGAGACCGGCGACGCCGGGTACGAGACCGGAATGCCTTCGCGCATCGAGGGAATCGGTCGCCCGCGGGTGGAGCCGTCGTTCATCGGTCAGGTCGTGGACCGCATGATCGTGGTGCCCGACGCGGCCTCGATCGCGGCCACCCGGCACGCGAGCACCGCCCTCGGCCGCCGTGTGGGCGGCTCGACGGGGACCAATCTGTGGGGCGCGTTCCACCTGGTCGCCGAACTGCTCGCGGCCGGACGCAGCGGCAGTGTCGTCACCCTGCTGTGCGACGGCGGTGACCGCTACGCCGGTACCTACTTCGACGATGCCTGGGTCGAGGGTCAGCGCCTCGACCTGACCGACCCGAGCGCCGTTCTCGCCGAATTCGCCGCGACGGGTCGCTGGACCGGCTGATTTCCCACACCGAACCTTGACAGTGGATGGCAGGTTTCACTGTCAGGATCGGTGTTCATGACGACCACCTATTACACGGCTTCCAGTCTCGACGGCTACATCGCCGACCCCGACAATTCGCTGGATTGGCTGATGGCGGTAGCCGATGCCGATCCAGCCACCGGGGATGTCGGCGTTTTCCTGGAAGGCGTCGGCGCCATGTGTCTCGGGTCGACCACCTACGAGTGGATGGCGAACAACAACCCGCCCGAGACCTGGCACGACGAGTACGGCGACCTGCCGACCTGGGTGTTCACCCACCGGGAGCTGCCCCGGCTGCCCGGTGCGAACGTGCGTTTCGTCGCGGGTGAGGTCGGCCCGGTCCACGAGCAGATGACCGCGGCTGCCGGGGGGCGCGACATCTGGGTGATGGGTGGTGGCGACCTCGCCGGACAGTTCGCCGATGCCGGGCTGCTCGACGAGGTGATCGTCGGCGTCGCGCCGGTGACTCTCGGTGGCGGCGCGCCCGTACTCCCGCGCCGCATTCTGGCCGACCGGCTGCGACTCGTCGAGGTGGAGCGCCTGGGGCAGTTCGCCAAGCTCGTGTACCGATTGAGCTGACGTCAATTTTTGTTGACAACTTCCGGAACGTCAATCAAAATTGACAGCATGACCGATGCAACCACGCTCGCCGCCGCGGCGGGCAATCCCGATCCCTCGGTCGGTCTGCGCGCGGTGCTCGCCCTGCGCAGACTGGCCGACCGGCTCGAAACCATCCAGGTGGCCAACGCCCGCGCCAACGGCTGGTCGTGGCAGGCGATTGCCGACGCGCTCGAGGTGAGCAAGCAAGCGGTGCATCAGAAACACAACCGGAAGGGTGGCACCCGCTGATGTTCGAGAAATTCACCAAAGGCGCCAAGGTGGCCGTTGTCCTGGCTCAGGAAGAAGCCAAGGAACTGGGCGCCCAGCGAATCGGACCCGAACACGTCCTGCTCGGCGTGCTCACCAACGCCGAGCCGCCGTTGCGCGCGGTTCTCGACGCCGACGGCATCACCGCCGAGGGTGTGCGCTCCACGCTCGCCGCACGGGCCAACGAAACCCCGCTCGGCGCAGATGACGCGGAGGCGCTGCGCTCTATCGGCATCGACCTCGACGCGGTGCGGGCCAGCGTCATCGAAAACTTCGGCCCGCAGGCGTGGGATCAGGCCGAACCCGAACCCAAGCGCGGGATCTTCGGCCGCGTGAAGGGTGCCAACTGGGGCCACATCCCGTTCTCGGCGCCCGCCAAGAAGTCCCTCGAGCTCGCCCTGCGCGAGGCACTGCGCCGCAAGGACCGCGAGATCGGCACCGCCCACCTGTTGCTCGGCATTCTCCGCAGCGTCGATCCGGCGCAGGCCGATCTGCTGCTCGGTGGCAGCGACGGCATCGCGACGCTGCGCGAGGACATCCACCGAATGCTCGACCGCGCCGCCTGAACTTGCCGCGCCGGACACACCGCGATGTCCGATTTCGGGCCTAGCATGGGTCTATGCAGCTAGCCATACGGTTGGTCATCAACGCCATAGCCATCTGGGCCGCGGCGGCGTGGATCGACAAGATCACTATTTCCGTGCCGCCGGAATGGTCCGACGAGTGGGGCAACTGGGGCAAGGCCCTGGTCATCCTCATCGTCGCGATCGTGTTCACCGCTGTGAACGCCGTCATCAAGCCGATCGTGAAACTTCTGTCCCTGCCGTTCGTGATCCTCACGCTCGGTCTTTTCCTGCTGGTGGTGAACGCGGCCATGCTGTGGCTCACCGCCAAGATCACCGAACTCACCGACTACGGCCTGCGGGTCGACGGTTTCTGGGCAGCGGTGCTCGGCGGTGTCATCATTATGCTGGTCAACTGGGTACTCGGCATCATCGTGCCCGACGGCGACTAGCCGAAACCGACGGCCAGCGCGCTCAGCGCCGACCAGGCAAGCAGCGCCAGCCCGGAATCACGCAGGGCGGGAATCAGTTCCAACCCGCCCTTGCCCGTACGCACGGGGGCGTTGGCCCGGACCGCGAGCGGAATCGCGAGCAGTCCGACCAGCGCCAGCGGTGTGCGGGCGATCAGCGCGAGACTGATGAGGAACGGTACGGCCAGCAGCACCAGGTGCAGTGTGCGGGTGCGCGCGTCACCGAGTTTCACGGCGAGGGTGACCTTCCCGGACTCGGTGTCGGTGGGAATGTCACGCAGATTGTTGGCGACCAGCACGGCACTGGAAAACGCGCCGACACCGATCGCGAGCAGTAACCCCACCCAGTCGACCCGCTCCGCCTGCACGAACTGGGTGCCGAGCACGGCGATCAACCCGAAGAACACGAACACCGCGATCTCACCGAAACCGCTGTAGCCGTAGGGCTTGCTGCCACCGGTGTAGAACCAGGCACCGGCCAGGCACAGCGCCCCGAGGAGTACCAGCCACCAGGCGGTCGTCGCGGCGAGCACGAGCCCGGCGACGGCCCCCACCGCGAGGCTCACCACGGCGGCGGTGCGAACAGCGCTGGGGGAGGCCAGTTTCGACCCGACCAGCCGCAGCGGCCCCACCCGCTCGTCGTCGGTGCCGCGGATTCCGTCGGAGTAGTCGTTGGCGTAGTTCACCCCGACGATCAGGGCGAGCGAAACGAGCAGGGCCAGTAGTGCTTTCCACCAGACGGCGCCGTCGATCGAGGCGGCGGCACCGGTGCCCGCCAGGACCGGGGCGATCGCGTTGGGCAGCGTCCGCGGCCGGGCGCCTTCGATCCATTCCGCAGCTGTAGCCATGAATCGAAGCCTAGTCGCGTGTTCAGGACCCGGCTGATTCGGCGACCGTCTTCAATCTGGCCAGGCCCTTGTCGAAGTCCTTGCCGATCATGTTGTCGATCGGGAACACCTTGCCGAGCACACCCATCAGGCCCGAGTGGGTGCCGGTCATCCGCCAGGTCACCTCGGTGCCGCCGGGCACCGGATCGAGGGTGAAGGTGACCGTATTGGTTGCCTTGAACGGTTTCTCGAACTCCAGTTGCACGCCGATCTCGCGCTCGGCATCGGCTTTGATCTCCATCACACCGGCACCGGCCTTGCGGTTGCCGCGCCACGCGTACCGCGCGCCCACGCCGGATTCGGGACCGCTGTAGGTGCGGGCCAGCTGCGGGTCGGAATCCTCCCAGGGCGACCACAGCCGCCACTGCCGGAAGTCGTTGATGAAACCACGGATGCGTGCCGGCTCGGCGGCGATGGTCGCGCGCCTGCTCACCTCGAAGTCGCCCATGAGAGTGAGCCTAGAACCCGGCACCGACAAATTCGCGGCACGCGGGCCGGTGTCATCGCGGCAGGTCGACACCCCACCCGTCGGCCGCGACGACTATCCGGCCAGCAGGCGTGCCCGCACGGCCGCGCGATCGGGCTTACCGGGCCCACGCAGCGGAATCTCCTCGAGCACCACGAGTTCCCTCGGCGCCGCGATCGAGTCGAGCTCGGCGACGACGTGCGCCCGGATCTCCTCCAGCGTGGGGGCGGCGCCCGCGTTCGGCACGATCGCCACGGCCACCCGCTGACCGAGTCGTTCATCGGGTAACCCGAGCACGATGCATTCCCGGATCCCCGGATGAGTGGCCAGCACGGCCTCCACCACCTGTGGGATCACCAGCAGGCCACCGGTCATGATGGCCTCGTCGAGTCGTCCGCTGATCGCGAGCTTGCCGTCTTCGAACGAACCCGCGTCCTCGGTGCGGAACCAGCCGGGCTCGGCGAAGGCGGGGTGGTCGGGCAGGTTGCGGTACCCGCGCGCGATCATCGCGCCGCCGAGCACCACCCGGCCGTCCTCGATGCGTACGCGGGTGCCGTCGAGCGGTACGCCGTCGTACACGCAGCCGCCGCAGGTCTCGCTCATGCCGTAGGTGCGGACCACATTGATCCCGGCGTCGCGGGCCCGCTCGTACACCGGTGGTGGGGTGGCCGCCCCGCCGACCAGCACGGCGTCGAGCTCGCTGAGCGCCTTGGCCGCGATCGGCGAGTCCAGCGACTTGATGAGCTGGGTCGGGACGAGGGCGGTGTAGCGGCGCGGCCCGCGCATCGCACCGACCGCCCCGGCCAGCGCCTCCGGCAGGAATCCGCCCGACACATCGAGCACGGTCGGCTCGGTGCCCGCGAGGATGCTGCGCAACAGCACCTGGATACCCGCGATGTGGTGGGTCGGCAGGGCGAGCAGCCAGCTGCCGGGTCCGCCGAGGCGCGCGTGGGTGGCGTTTCCGCTGGCCCGCAGTGCCTCGGCGCCGAGCAACGCGCCCTTGGGGATGCCGGTGGTGCCCGAGGTCGTCACGACGAGCGCGACGTCGTCGTCGATCGGGTCGCCCGGCTTGAGCGCGTCGGAGAGTCGGCGTGCCTCGCGACGGTCGGTCGTCGGGATCGGCAGCCACGCCGGTCCGCTGCCGTCGAGGGCCTGCCGCAGATGGGGAAGTACTTCGCCGACACCGGAACCGGTGGGCATCTGCAGCGTCCGAAGGGTTCTGCTCACGCCACCACCTCCGGATACAGCAAGCTGTGCGACCTCACGACTTCGATCGTGTCATGCGGGCGACAAGACCCGGCCAACGGGTCGGTTTGCTCTGCGGGAAAAAGCCAGGCATAGCGTCTGCGATTCAGTAGATGGACAGAACTCGCTGCGCGGTCCGGACGTCGGCGGTCGGGCGCTTGCTCCCAGCCATCGTGCTCGGGCACGCGCGCATCGGCAAATCGGGCGACCCGGCTCACTCCGGCGACCAGCGCTGGTCACGCCGGATGGGGTGTTCGGCGGGCACCTCCACCAGCACGATCGGTACGCCGTCGGGGTCGGCCACCCACATCTCCCACAGTCCCCACGGCTCGAGCACGGGTTCACGGACGATGGGAATTCCCTTCAGCGCCAGCTCCGCCGCCGCGTCGGACACGTCGCGCACCTGCAGCCACAGCGCACCGTCGAAGGTGCCCGGCTGCCCGCTGCCACCGTGCGCGGCGACCTCCACCAGCGACTGCCCGGCGAAGAACACCGTGCCGCCGGGGTACTCCCTGGCGATCGCGAGACCGAGCCCGTCGCGGTAGAACGCGAGGGTGGCCGCATAGTCGCTGGGCCGCACGATGATCCGGCTGTTGAGAATTTCCATCGCCCGTCCGTTCTCAGAAGTACCAGGGGTAGGGCGTCCAGTCGGGCGCGCGCTTTTCCAGGAAGGCGTCGCGCCCCTCGACCGCCTCGTCGGTCATGTACGCCAGCCTGGTCGCCTCACCGGCGAACAGCTGCTGACCGACCAGACCGTCGTCGAGCAGGTTGAACGCGTACTTCAGCATGCGCTGGGCCTGCGGCGATTTGCCGTTGATGTCGGCGGTCCACTCCAGCGCCACGTTCTCGAGCTCGTCGTGGTCGACGACCTTGTTCACCGCACCCATCTGATGCATCTCCTCGGCCGTGTACGGCCTGCCGAGGAAGAAGATCTCGCGCGCGAACTTCTGGCCGACCATCTTCGCCAGATACGCGCTGCCGTAACCACCGTCGAACGAGCCGACATCGGCGTCGGTCTGCTTGAAGCGCGCGTGCTCGCGCGAAGCGAGCGTCAGGTCGCACACCACGTGCAGGCTGTGCCCGCCGCCGGCCGCCCACCCGTTCACCAGGGCGATCACCACCTTGGGCATGAACCGGATCAGCCGCTGCACCTCGAGGATGTGCAACCGGCCCGCGCGCGCCTTGTCGACGGTGTCGGCGGTCTCGCCCTCGGCGTACTGGTAGCCGCTGCGGCCGCGGATGCGCTGGTCGCCGCCGGAACAGAACGCCCAGCCACCGTCTTTCGGGCTCGGCCCGTTGCCGGTGAGCAGCACCGCACCCACGTCCGGCGACATGCGCGCGTGGTCGAGCGCGCGATACAGCTCGTCGACGGTGTGCGGGCGGAAGGCGTTGCGCACCTCGGGCCGGTCGAAGGCCACGCGCACGGTGCCCTGTTCGACGTGCCGGTGATAGGTGATGTCGGTCAGGTCTTCGAACCCGGGGACGGGCCGCCACAGCTTCGGATCGAAAGTCACGACACCGATTATTGCCCTACCGCATGGGGCGAGCCTACGAGGCGGTAACACCGCAGGTCGAGCGGTCGCGCGAGCATCGCGCGCGCGGGTGCGTATAGTTGCGCCTGCTCGTTCATCGAACCGATCCGGAGGAACCTGAAAGTGGTTGCAGCACTGTCTGAATCCCTGCTCGACGACGCCAAGCGTCCGGCTTTCCTTGCTGACGCCGTCGAGGTTCTCGACGCCGAGGTCTCGGACAAAGGTGGTGCGTCCGGCCTGGCCGTGAAGGGTGGTTACGCGGCGGTCAAGAAGATCAGCCCCACCATCGTTCCCGACGCGCTGGCCTCGCTGGCGCCGAAGCTGCTCGATCAGCTCCAGCCGTACTGGGCCGAATTCACCGCCTCGGGCACCGGCACCTTCGCCGATCTGCTGAGCGCCAAGTCCGACGAGGTCGCCGAGTCGCTGCTGGCCGTCACCGACGCCCGTGCCGAGGCGTCGACCCGTCCCGCGCTGCAGAAGGTGTACTCCTCGATGCGCGGTTCGGCCAAGAAGCACGTCATCGAGGCGCTGCCGCGCGTCGGCGATCTGGTGCAGAAGCACGCGGGCTGAGTTTCCCGCACACACCGAAGGCCGGTGTGGTTCGTACGCGAACCGCACCGGCCTTTCGCATATCCTGTGACCACTGTCACCCCGAGTGATTCGCGGGAACCGCCCGCCACGGCGACGCCCGGTCGCGGGTAAATTCCGCCGCCTCGACTGTGAGCGAGATAACCGCGCCGGTAAACGGCGGGAAAATTGCGGGTTGCCGTGAATTATGGAGCGCGTGAGGATGCCGCGAACGATTGGCTACTGCCGACCGGAATCGATTACCGTGCCTCTCGAGCGGTTCGGAAAGAGGAATTGCTTGCTGCGGAAATCGCATCTTCCGCTGGGTACAGATGAAATGACTGCATTGCGCAGGTCGAAAGGAAGTCCGGTCACATGATCTCTCGTAAGGCCCTCGCCGCCACCGGTGCCGCCGCTACCGCCGCCGTCATGTTCTTCGGTCCGGCCGCTATGGCGAACGCTGAGGACAGCGGCTCCGCCAGCGGTTCCGCCGAGCTGCTCGAGCTGTCCACCGGCTCGGCCGGCCTGCTCGAAGGCCCCGCCGCCGGCTCCAGCGTGCTCGAGTCGGGCAGTGGCGCCATCGACGGCCTCACCTCCGCCGTCCTCAACATCGTCGACGCCGTCACCGGCATCAAGGACCTCACCGCTCCCGCCGAGTGAGCTGATCCCACCTTCGGCCCTTGTGCCGAAACGAAATCCGGCGACCGGGCCACGGCCTCGTCGCCGGATTTCTTTGTCTTGACGACTTGTTTGCGAACCGATGTATCTCGAACAGATAAACATAGTAATAGCCATACCTTTCGAGCCATCGGCAGCTAATTGCCCGGAACCGCCGGGGAATTGGTCTCCGGCACCATGACGGTGCCGAAGGGCTCCGGCGGTGACGTATCCAACGTGGGCCGGAGGCAGACGTGCCCCGCCCCGTCTGACAGGCTGGTGATTGTGAATCCGTCAACTGCGCAGGCACGAGTGGTCGTCGACGAGTTCGTGCGCGGCGGCGTCCGCGAGGTGGTGCTGTGCCCCGGATCGCGCAACGCCCCGCTCGCCTTCGCCCTGCAGGCCGCCGACGCGGCCGGTCGGCTGCGGCTGCACATGCGCATCGACGAGCGCACCGCGGGATTCCTCGCGATCGGCCTGGCGGTGTCGTCGGGGCGGCCTGTCCCGGTGGTGATGACCTCCGGGACCGCCGTCGCCAACCTGGCACCGGCCGTGCTCGAGGCGAACTACGCGCGAGTGCCGTTGATCGTGGTCAGCGCGAACCGGCCCTACGAGATGCTGGGGACCGGCGCCAACCAGACCGTCGAGCAGCTCGGCCTGTTCGGCAGTCAGGTACGCGCGACCATCAGCCTCGGACTTGCCGAAGCCGAGGCCGGCGAGGCGAACTACCCGAGGCAGAACAGTGTGTGGCGTTCGGCCGTGTGCCGGGTGCTCGCCGCCGCGCGCGGTACCCGGTCCGGCAACGCGGGACCCGTGCAGTTCGACATCCCGCTGCGCGAGCCCCTGGTCCCCGAGCTGTCCGACGACGTGATCCCCGTCGGTCGCGAGGGTGACAAGCCGTGGACGGCCACCCAGTACGCGACCCTCGACGTGCCCCTCGACATCGACCTCGCTCCCGACACCGTCGTCATCTCCGGCCACGGTGCCGGTCTGCGCCCCGAGCTCGCGGCGCTGCCGACGGTCGCCGAGCCCACCGCGCCCATGCACGGCCCTGCCCTGCATCCGCTCGCGCTGTCGCTGCTGGCGCCGAAGCAGGCCATCATCACCGGCCGGCCCACGCTGCACCGGCAGGTGTCGCGGGTGCTCGCCGATCCGAACGTCACCGTGTACGCGCTCACCACGGGTCCACGCTGGCCCGATGTGTCCGGCAATGTCGTCGGCACCGGCACCCGCGCGGTCACCACCGGAACCCCGGACCCGGCCTGGCTGGCCCGCTGCGCCGATTTGAACAACCAGGCCGAAGCGGTGGTCCGCGACGAGCTGGCGAGCCACCCCAAGGCCACCGGCCTGCACGTCGCCGCCGTGGTCATGGACGCTCTGCGCGAGGGTGATCAGCTGCTGCTCGGCGCATCGAACCCGGTGCGCGACGCCGCACTGGTGTCGAGCCCGCGCCGAGGTGTGCGGGTGCTGTCCAACCGTGGCGTCGCGGGCATCGACGGCACCGTCTCCGGCGCGGTGGGTGCGGCGTTGGCCCACCCCGGCCGCACGATCGCCCTCATGGGTGACCTGACGTTCCTGCACGACGCGTCCGGCCTGCTCATCGGCCGCGGCGAACCGCGCCCCGGCAACCTGACCATCGTGGTCGCCAACGACGACGGCGGCGGCATCTTCGAACTGCTCGAACAGGGCGACCCGCAGTACGCGGGCGTGTTCGAGCGGGTCTTCGGCACACCGCACGGCATGGACCTTGCCGCGCTGTGCGCCGCTTACCGCATTCCGCATCGCGGCGTCGACCCCGCCGAACTCGCGGAGGAACTCACCGCCGACGCGCACGGCATGCGGGTGCTCGAGGTGGCCACCGAACGGTCCAGCCTGCGCGAGCTACACGCCACCGTGCGCGCCAAGATCGCCGGCTAGAGCTCGTCCTCCTCGTCGACGAACGCGTCACCGTCGTCGAGCGGCACCTCGATGCTCTGCTCGATCACATCGGCCGGATTGGCCCGGTCGGCGTCCTGATCGACCCGGGCCGCCATCTCCTCGGTGTAGTCGGCGCTGTCGACGAAGGCCGGGTCGTCGGGGACATCGTCGTGGAAGGCCGACTGCTCCTGTTCCACGCGATCGGCCTCGGGGACCTCGTCCAGCGGGCGGGCGGTGTCGTAGTCGATCATCGGTACTCCTCTGTCGTCGTCGTTGCCTCGGACGGGTGTCGCTGATCGGGTCGTGCGCTGTCCAGAGTGCGCCGTTCGCCGGTTCTCGGCAACCCGCACCGATGATTCCGGCAGCATCGGGTCGTCTCGTTCTGTATGGAGCCGCAATTCGATTTCGCCCCGGCCGCCCGTTCGCTGGCCACCGTCGTCGCCGGGATCACCGACGACCAGTTCACCGCCCCCACCCCGTGCGTCGGCCTCGACGTTCGCGATCTGATCCGCCATGTCGTCGAGCTCACCGAAGCGTTCCGCCAGGCCGCGACCAAGGAGTCCGTCGGTCGGTCCACGCCACCCGGCGTGGTCGACGACGAGCTGTCCGCCGATTGGCGCACCAGGATTCCCACGCAGCTCGACGCGCTCGTCGAGGCATGGCGGGTGCCCGAGGCCTGGGACGGTGAGACCGAAGCCGGTGGGGTGGTGATGCCGGCTGCGGCGATGGCGATGGTCGCGCTCGACGAGCTCGTCGTCCACGGGTGGGATCTGGCGGTGTCGACTGGTCAGGTACTCGAGGTCGACTCTGGTCATCTGGAGGTTCTGCTCGATTTTCTGGGAGAGACCGATCCGGAGGGGACGCCAGGGTTGTTCGGGCCGGTCGTCGCTGTCGCCGAGGACGCGCCCGCACTCGACCGGGTGTTGGGGCTCACCGGTCGTGATGCGGGATGGAAGCCTCCGGCCTAGCGCTGCGAGGTGGAAGCCGCGGGCCTGGCGCTGCAGGGTGGAAGCTGCGGGCCTGGCGCTGCGGGCCTGTTTGCCCGACCTCCCGGGTCGAACGAGCGTCCTACGACCGTTGGTCCGCGTAGGCCGCGTCGACGAAGGTGCCTGCCATCGTCGCCACGGTCGCGGCGCGCGCGGCTCGGTCGGCTGCCTCCCGATCGATCGGATCGCCGCTGGCCAGGAGACGGTAGTAGAGCGGTGCGGAGACCGCTGACAGCACCGCGCGGGCATCCGTGCCCGCGGGTGCTTCGCCGCGAGCGACCGCGTCGTGGACGCAGGGCGCCCACTCGTCGAGGCGGGTGTCGTAGAAGGCGTGCAGCGCGTTCGCGGTGTCGGCGTCGACGGTAGCGGCGGCGATCACGGCCCGGAACAGGTTGCCTTGGCGTGGGTCGGTGAGGGTCTTGGCGACCAGGCGGGCGTTCGCGGTCAGGTCGTCGAGCAGGGCGCCGGTGTCGGTGCGGGGCAGCGACTGCTCGGCCATATCGACCAGGAGGTCCGCGACCAGGCCCGCGGGTGTGCGCCAGCGCCGGTAGACGGTGGTCTTCCCGACGCCCGCCGTCGCGGCGACTTCGGTCAGATCGAGCCCGGCCAAGCCGCGTTCGGCGAGCAGATCGCCGGTCACCTGCAGGACGGCTTCACGAACCCGCGCGGTGCGCCCACCTGGGCGAACAGACCCGGGCCAAGCGATATCGTGCTGCATAACGGAACTCCTGTTTCATTTACGGCGAATCGGGTGTACTGTCCGAAGCGTTAACGAAACTATAGACCCCTTAGGAGTTCTCATGGAGTATCGGCGGCTCGGCGCTTCGGGTCTGCACGTTCCGGCTCTCGGTTTCGGGGCAGGCACCTTCGGCGGGCGTGGTCCCCTGTTCAGCGCGTGGGGCGATACCGACGCGGCCCAGGCCAGGCGGTTGATCGACGTCAGCCTCGAGGCTGGAGTCACCCTGTTCGACACGGCCGATGTCTATTCCGACGGTGCGTCCGAGGAAGTGCTCGGCGCCGCGATCAAGGGCAGGCGCGACAAGGTGCTGCTGTCCACCAAGTCGGCGCTACCCACCGGGCCCGGCGCTCACGACGCCGGTGCGGGTCGGGCCAGGCTCATCCGCGCGGTCGATGCGTCGCTGCGCCGCCTCGACACCGACTATCTCGACCTGTTCCAGCTGCACGCCTTCGACGCCGGCACACCGCTGCTCGAAACACTCTCGGCGCTGGGCGATCTCGTGCAGGCAGGCAAGATCCGCTATGTCGGTGTCTCCAACTTCGCCGGTTGGGAACTGATGAAAACCCTGGCCACTGCCGAGGCGCACGGACTTCCGAAACCCGTTGCGCACCAGGTCTACTACTCGCTCGTGGGACGCGATTACGAGTGGGAGCTCATGCCGCTCGGCGCCGATCAGGGTGTCGGCGCGGTGGTGTGGAGCCCGCTCGGCTGGGGCCGTCTCACCGGGAAAGTCCGCCGTGGCCAGCCACTTCCGGCGGGCAGCCGACTGCACGACACGGCGCAAGCCGGTCCACCCGTCGACGAGGAGCACCTCTACGACATCGTCGACGTGCTCGACACCATTTCGGCCGAGACCGGCCGCAGCGTCCCACAGATCGCCCTGAACTGGCTGCTCACCCGGCCCACCGTCGCCACCGTCCTGATCGGTGCCCGCAACGAGGAACAGCTGCGGCAGAACCTCGGCGCTGTCGGTTGGCAACTCGACCCGGAACACCTCGCCGCCCTCGACGCGGCGAGCGCCACCACACCCCCGTACCCCTACTACCCGTACCACCGGTTACCGGACTTCGCCCGGCTCAACCCGCCCGTGGTCCGCGCGGCCTGATCAGTACACGTCGCGCACGTAGCGCTTCTCGGCGACCAGTTGCTTCTTGAAGGCCAGTGCGCCCGCCTCGTCGAGCTTGCCGTGGATGCGGGCGATCCGCAGCAGGGTGTCGTCGACGTCCTTGGCCATGCGGGCGGCGTCGCCGCACACGTAGAAGTGGGCGCCGTCGCACAGCCACGACCACAACTCGGCGCCGTGCTCGATCATCCTGTGCTGCACATAGATCCGCTCGCGCTGATCACGAGAAAAGGCCAGGTCGAGGCGGGTGAGGAAGCCGGAGCGGAACATGTCCTCCAGCTCGGTGCGGTAGTAGAAGTTGTGTGCCGCGTGCTGGTCGCCGAAGAACAACCAGTTGCGCCCGGTCGCGCCGACGGCCCGGCGTTCGTGCAGGAACCCACGGAAAGGAGCGATACCGGTACCGGGGCCGACCATGATCATCGGCACGGTCGGGTCCAGCGGTGGACGGAAATGCGGTGCCCGCTGGAGGAAGATGGGTACCTCGGCACCGGCGCGGTCGGACAGGAAGGTCGAGCACACCCCGCCTCGGCGCACCGAATCACCCACCGGGTCGCCGTAGCGCAACACACCTACCGTCAGCTGCACCTCGTCCGGCGTGGTGAGCGGGCTGGACGAAATCGAATACTGGCGCGGCTGCAGCTTTTTCAGTGCACCGAGCCAGTCGACCAGGTCGGTCCGCACCGGGAAGTCCCGCAGCACGTCCACGGCTTGGCGGTCCCACAGGTAACTCGCCAACTCGTTGCGGTTGTCCCGGCGCAGCAGTTTGGCCAGCTGCGGGTGCGGATTCCGCTCGGAGATGAAACCCAGTAGATCGTTGCTCACCTTGGTGATGTCGAAATGTGTGCGCAGTGCGTCGGTGAGCAGCAGTTCCCGCCCGTCGACCTCCACCGCGCGTCGTCCGTCGAGGCCGGTAGCCGCGAGCCACTCCGCCACGAGGTCGTCACAGTTGGTCGGCAGCACACCCAAGGAATCGCCCACCTCGTAGGTGGCATCGAGGTTGTGCAGGTCGAAACCGAAGCGGCGCACCTCTTTCGGTGATCCCGGCGCGCTCAGCACTTCGTTGCGCATGAGGGTGGCGAGTACAGGGGACTGACGGGTGAAGGGTGCGGCGGGTGCTCGCCGCGAAGGTGTGGTCTGCGGGCGATCGAGGACGGAGGCGCCGCCTCGACCGCTCGGTCGGCTCGCGGTCTGCGCGGGATAAGGCTGCGGCGGGGCCGCCTGTATTGCGGAGTGCTGGGTCGTCGCCGTGAATCCAGGGGGCCACGTCCCTGTTGGTACAGGTGCGAATCCCGGCGTGGCAGGGGCCGTCGGCCCGGGCAGGGCCGTGCCGAAGTGGTTGCCTGCGTCAGCCGAGGGGGAACCGACGAGTGGCGCTGCGGGCGGGAAAGTGGTTGCGGGCGGGACGGAGCCGAATCGGGGCGTGCCTGCGGTTGAGGGGATGCCGGTCAGCGCAGATCCGGCTGAACTCGTGCCGAATGTTGTGGGAGTGCCAACCGGTGAACCAACGTTGGCCGGTGAACCAACGTTGGCCGGTGAACCGACGTCGGCCGGTGAACCGAGGCCGGACGCCGACGAATCGGGGCCGGACGGTGACGAACCGGGTGGCGTGTCGAGGTTCGGGGTGAGGGCAGCGAGGACATCGGTGAGCCACTGGTCGGCGGCGTCGTCGAAATCGGGTTCGCTGTCGACGCGGGGGAGTAGGCGGTGGGCGCCGCGCGCGGCGAGAAGGGTGTCGAGGGTGCGGCCATGGCCGCAGAAGTCGTCGTAGGAGGAATCGCCGAGGGCGAAGACCGCGTAGCGGACTCGGGGGAGGCGGACGGCGGTGTCCTCGAGCCGGGCGAGGAAGTCGGCACCGTTGTCCGGCGGACCACCGTCACCGAAGGTGCTGGTGACGACGAGAACATCACCTTCCAGCGCGGTGGGCTCGCAGGAGTCCATGTCGAGCAGCTTGGGCACGAACCCGCCTTCGGTGAGCCGCGCCGCCACCGAGGCGGCCAGCTCCTCAGCGTTGCCGGTTTGCGAAGCCCACAACACCGTCACAGTTGTGGATAACGCACCACCTGCTCCCGGCTCGGCTCCACCCGCCGAGACGCCTACGGCACCCGGTCGGCCGGGAACCGCATCGCCGGTGGGTCCGCCGTTGGTTACCGCGCCGCCTGAGCTGAAGTCTCCGAAGGGAGGGTTACCGAACGGCTGCCCACCGAACGGCATTCCGGTGCCAGCGCTGCCGGCGGATTCCCTGGCGGTGCCGGGACCCCGGGAGTACATGCCGGCCAACATGCCGTCGATCCACAGGCGGGCCTGCGGTGACAGCGGGGCGGTGGCAGGCAGCACGGGCTGACCGGACACCGGAAGAGATTGCAGCGCAGCGAGATACCCACCGAGATAGATGCGCTCGGCCTCGCTGAGTAACGGCGAGATCCCCGCATCGAGTCCGAGCATCACAGCCAACGGATGCGGACCACCGTGACCGGGCCCCGGGACCGCCGGGCTCTCCGGGGCGAACCCGGCCGGTTGACGGGTGTCGGCTGACGGTTGACCAGTGTGCGCGGTCGGCGGTGCGGGTTGCCCGGTCGGCATGGCGTGTTGGGGCAGCCGGCCGGCCTCTGGGGAACCTTGCTGCATCGGAACTCCCGTCGAGGACTCCGGCGCCGGACCCACACGGCGCAGCGCGACCGCGGACGCCTTGAACTCCGGTTGCAGGGAGGTGGGGTCGACGGCGTCGTTGGTGACGGCGTTGATCGTCAGGTATTCGCCCTGTTCGTCATTCCAGTGGAAAGGAGCGAAGCAGTCGCCGGGACGGACCCGGTCGCTGATGCGTACCGGGAGAACGGCTCGCCCACGACGGGAGGCGATTTCGAGCTGATCGCCGGGTTTCAGGTCGAGGCGGGCGGCGTCGTCGGGGTGCACCTCGACGAACGGTTCCGGGTTGAGTTTGGTCAGTTTGGTGACCTTGCCGGTCTTGGTCATGGTGTGCCACTGATGTTGCAGCCGACCGGTATTGAGCAGGAAGGGGTAGTCGTCATCAGGAAGTTCAGCAGCGGGCAGGTGGGGGCGAGGGAAGAACACCGCGCGCCTGCTCGGCGTGGCGAAGGCCAGCGCGGGGGTGTGACCGTCGGCATCTACGTGCAGCGGCTGGTGGATGCCGTCGTTGCGGTAGCGGATCGGGTTGCGTGGGCTGTCGCTGTCGTTGCACGGCCACTGCATCGGGCCCTCACGCAGGCGGTCGTAACTCATACCGCTCAGGTCGTAACCGGTGGCAGGATTGGTGAACTGCCGCAACTCGTCGAAAACCTCGGCGCTGGAGGTGAAGTCGAAACCGGGGAAACCCATGGCGGTGGCCACCTGGGCGATGAGCAGCCAGTCGGCCCGGGCTTCACCGACCGGGTCGACGGATCGGCGCAACAGGGTGACATTGCGTTCCGAATTCACCATCACCGCATCGCTTTCCGCCCACAGTGTGGCGGGCAGCAGCAGATCGGCATAGGAGTTGGTCGCGGTCTCGGTGTAGGCGTCCTGCACCACCACCAGTTCGGCCGCCTCGAGCCCGGCGATCACCGTCTTCCGGTTGGCGACGGTGGCAACGGGATTGGTGCAGATGATCCACGCCGCCTTGATCTCGCCGTCGGCGAGACCGGCGAACATGTCGATGGTTCCCGGCCCCGCTTCGGTGCGCAGCGTGCCCTCGGGCAGGTCCCACGCGGTCTCGACGAAGGCGCGGTCGGCGGGGGAGAGCAGGCTGCGCTGGCCGGGCAGCCCCGGCCCCATGTAACCCATCTCGCGCCCGCCCATCGCGTTGGGCTGGCCGGTCAGCGAGAACGGCCCACTGCCGGGTCGGCAGATCGTGCCGGTGGCCAGATGCAGGTTGATCAGGGCATTGGTGTTCCAGGTGCCGTGCGTGGATTGGTTGAGCCCCATCGTCCACAGCGACATCCACTCGCCCGCCTCGGCGATCATGGTCGCCGCGGTCCTGATGTCGGCTTCGGGGAGCCCGGTGAGTTCGGCGACCCGCTCCGGCGGGTAGTCCGCGAGGAACTCGGGCATCGCCTCCCAGCCCTCGGTGTGTTCGGCGATGAAGTCGGTGTCGATGGCGCCGTCGGCGACGAGCAGGTGCAGCAGGCCGTTGAGCAGAGCGAGGTCGGTGCCCGGCGCGATCTGCAGGAACAGGTCGGCGCGCGCGGCCGTTTCGGTGCGCCGCGGGTCGACCACGATCAGTTTGGCGCCGGCTTTGAGCCGGTCGGCCATGCGAAGGAACAGGATCGGATGGCAGTCGGCCATGTTCGCGCCGGTGACGAAGAACAGGTCGGCGTGCTCGAAGTCGTCGTAGGAACCGGGGGGTCCGTCGGCACCGAGGGACTGCTTGTAGCCGGTGCCGGCACTGGCCATGCACAGCCGCGAGTTGGCTTCGATGTGTTTGGTGCGCAGGTACCCCTTGGCGAGTTTGGTCGCCAGGTATTGGGCTTCCAGCGACATCTGCCCGGACACGTAGAGCGCGATGGCGTCGGGCCCGTGTTCGTCGAGGATCGCGCGCAGCCGGTCGGCGGTTTCGCGCACCGCGTCGTCCACCGGCAGCGGGACGGGCGCCTGACCACGCTCGGGACGGTGGTAGGCGGTGGTCATCCGGCCGGGTGCGGCCATCATCTCCGCGTGCGTCGCGCCCTTGGTGCAGAGCCGGCCCGCGTTCGCGGGATGCAGTTTGTCGCCGCTCACCTTGGCGATCACCGGTGCGCCGGACTGGTCGATCGTGGTCCGGACGGAAATGCCGCAGCCCACGCCGCAGTACGAACACTGCGTGCGCACAGAGTCGTCGCCGGTCATGCGCTTCCCCCTCGGCATGCTCGGGCGCCCTGCGTGGTGACGCGGGTAGGCGTGTCCGGGCGCTGACCTGTCATGGCACCGATCATCCGCACCCGGCGTTGCGCTCGATTTAACGAACGTTATGTCCAGGTGACAATCGACCTCACCGGTCGAAATTCCGACTGTGAGGTTGCCACCGGAATATAGTCCCTGATCAGGGGATCTTCCGAGGTTTGCCGCAGATCCGAGCGGGTGCCCGGCGTGACCGGACTCACCCGGTGAAATCGGCGCAGGTCAGCCCATTTTGTAGCCGCGGTGCAGGGCGACGACACCGCCGGTGAGGTCACGCCACTGCACCGAGTCCCAGCCCGCGTCGGCGATGCGCCTGGCCAGCCTGCGCTGGTTCGGCCACGCCCGGATCGACTCGGCCAGGTACACGTAGGCATCCGGGTTGGAGCTCACCGCGCGCGCCACCCGGGGCAGCGCCTTCATGAGGTACTCCATGTAGACGGTGCGGAACGGCCCGAACACCGGGGTCGAGAACTCACACACCACGAGCCGGCCGCCCGGCTTGGTGACGCGCAGCATCTCGCGCATCGCCAGGTCGATATCGGCCACGTTGCGTAAACCGAAGGAGATGGTCACCGCATCGAACGAGTCGTCGGCGAACGGCAGCGCCATCGCGTCGCCCGCCACCATCGGCACCTGCCGGAACCGGCCCGCGGCGAGCATGCCCTGGGAGAAGTCGGCGGCCACACACCAGGCGCCGGACTTGCCGAGTTCCACGGTGGACACACCGGTGCCCGCGGCCAGGTCGAGCACCCGCTCGCCGGGGCGAAGGGCGAGCGCGCGTCGTGTCGCCCACCGCCAGTACCGGTCCTGACCACCGGAGATGACCGTGTTGGTGAGGTCGTAGCGTTTCGCCACACCGTCGAACATCGACGCGACCTCGTGGGGTTGCTTGTCCAGCGAAGCCCGAATCGGTTCCCGCTGCTCTGTTGTCGCCACGATTCGAGCTTATCCGCCCGCTCGTGGCTAGGCCGAGCGCGGCAACCGCTGCCGCATCCCGGTGACGTCGGCGTAGTGGCCCATCAGTTCGGTGCAGATGGCGGGCCAGGTGCGGTGCAGCACCGACTTGCGAGCCGCGGCCGCGAACCGGGCACGCTGGTCGGCGTCGCGCAGCGCCGACACCGCGCTCGGCAGCAACTCGGCGAACCGGTCCACCGGCAGCAGATAACCGTTGCGGCAGTGCGCGATCAGGTCACGCGGTCCGCCGGCGTCGGGCCCGATCACCGGCACCCCTGACGACAACGCTTCCTGCACGCCCTGGCAGAACGTCTCGTGCTCGCCCGGATGCACCATCACATCGAGGCTGGCGTAATGGGTGGCCAGTTCGGACCCGCCCAGTTCGCCGGTGAACACCGCGCGCGGCATCAGCCTGCTCAGCCGCGCCCGCTCCGGCCCGTCACCGACCACGACGAGCTGAATGGACGGGTCATCGGCGAGCGCGGCCAACCGGTCCACATGCTTCTCCGGCGCGAGCCTGCCGACGAACCCGACCACCAACCGATCGCTCGATCCCAGCCAGCTCGCCCGCAGTTCGGCACTGCGCGCGGCCGGGTTGAACCGGTCGACATCCACACCGCGCCCCCACCGGTGCACCCGGGGAATCCCGTGTTCGGCCAGGTCGGCCGCGGCCGCCGACGACGGGGCGAGCGTGCGCGTGGCTCCCTCGTGGATCCGGCGCGTCCACGCCCAAGCCGCCCGCGCCGCCAGTCCGAGCCCGTAGCTCTTGGCGAAACCGGCCACATCGGTCTGGTACACCGCGATCGAGGGCAGGTCGAGGCGGGTGGCGGCGGCGAGCCCGCCCGCGCCCAGCAGAAATGGCGAGGCCAAATGCACCACGTCCGGGTCGAACTCGGCGATCGCGGCGGTGATCCCGGGTTGTGGCAGGCCGACGGGCAGCGAACTCACCTTCGGCACCATCATCGCGGGCACCCGATGCACCGGGAACCGGCCGTGCAGGCGCGGGGCGGGCGGTGCGCCGCGCAGCGTATCGGGCGCCACGATCATGGCATCGTGCCCGTGCTGGTCCAGGTGATCGAGCACCCGGAGCACGGAATTGACGACGCCGTTCATGTTCGGCAGGAAAGACTCCGAGACGATGGCTACGCGCACACTCCAAGAGTGACCGCCACACCGCGCGCCACGCCCACACCGACGTGAAGCCGGGGCGAACAGCAGGGGAAAGTTACCGCTGTCTGCGCCGCACCAGCCACAGGGCGGGCAGCGCGAGCGCCCACACCACCACGATCACCGACGCGGCGGGCACGATCGCCACCCGCGCGTCGCGTCCGGCCACCCGGACCAGGTCGGGGTCGCGGGTGCTGTACTCCACGTTGATGCGCTGACCGGCGGTGAGATTGGTGGGATAGAGGATCCCGACCTTCGGATTGTGGGTGACGCTGTCGGGCGTCACATACATCACCGCCGAGCGCAGCCGACCCGCCGAGAGCACCTCACCGGAGGTGACCCCACGGTTGTGCTCGATCTCGTAATCGTTGCGCCATGCCGCGAGTACCAGCAGCACCATGAGCACGCTGATCACCGTCGCGGTACCGAGGATTCCGGTACGAACCCGCCGCAGGCGATCGGAGTACCTATCCGACTGGCTGGTTTCCGACACCACGCCACCCTAACGGTGGGCTGCACTAGCGTGTGCCACCATGTCCCGAAAATTCAGCTTCACCGTGCCTTATGCCGTCCCGGTCGAAGATCTTCACCGGGCACTCGTCGACGACGCGATCTGGCAGGAGCGGTTCGCCGCGGCCGAGACCGCGACGCTGGAACTCTCCCATCCCGACGGACCGGATTCGATCCGCATCGAGATGACCGAAACACCCGGCCGGGACAAGGTTCCCGCGCTGGTCCGCAAGGTTCTCAAGAGCGATCTCGTGCTCGCTCGCACCGATGTCTGGCAGCCGCTGGACGGCGAGGTCGCCAAGGGCAGCTTCACCGGGCGCACCGGCGGCATCACCACCGAGATGTCGGGCACCTACGAGCTGCGTCCCACCGCCGAGGGCAGCGAGATCGAGGTCGTCGGCACCGTCACCGTCAAGGTGCCCCTGGTGGGCGGCGCCATCGAGCCGCTGGCCGAACAACTGCACCAGCGCGTCCTCAACAGCGAACGCAAGTTCATCGAGGGCTGGTTCGCGAAGCTCAGCTGAACGGCGCCAGTTCGTCGGCGCGTAGGGAAGCGCGACCGGCCGTTCGCCACAGGCGGGCGGTCAGGTCGTCGTCCTCGTCGGTCACCAGGTTGCCCATCACGCGAACGGCGGTGCGCTGCAAGTACTTCGAGCGCATCACCGGCGGGCCGCCGAGGGGGACCATCTTCGGGTGCGTGGCCAGCCCGGCCAGCCTGCGGGCCACGGAGAACGTGCGCCCGTAGCGCTCGCGCAGTAGTTGCGGCCACACCCGCGTCAGGTCCGGTTCGTCGAGCAGGTCGGCGAGCAGATGACCGCCTTCGAGCCCGTAGTCGATGCCTTCGCCGTTGAGCGGATTCACGCAGCCCGCGGCGTCACCGACCAGCACCCAGTTGCGTCCGGCCACGTTCGACACCGCCCCGCCCATCGGCAGCAGCGCCGAGGCCACCGCGCGCAGTTCGCCCTCGAACTCCCATTCCTCGCGGCGCAGTCGGGTGTAGTGCTCGAGCAGCGGTTTCAGCGCGATATGCGACGGCCGTGCCTCGGTGGCCAGCGAACCGACACCGATGTTCACCTCACCGTTGCCGAGCGGGAAGATCCAGCCGTAGCCGGGGACGAGCTGGTCGTCGGCATTGCGCAATTCCAGGTGCGAGGAGATCCACTGGTCGTCGCTGCGGCCGGAGGTGATGTAGGCGCGGGCGGCGGTGCCGTAGGCGTAGCGGCGATGCCAGGCGCGGCCGAGCTGTTTGCCGACGGGGGAGCGAACCCCGTCGGCGACGACGAGCACCCGGCAGTTCACGGTGTGCGCGGTGTCGCCGATACGCACGGTCACCCCGGTGACCCGGTCGCCGTCACGCAGCACCTCGGTGACCTTCGCGCCGTCGACCATCCGGGCACCGGACTTGATCGCCGTTTCCCGCAACGTGTTGTCGAGTTCGGTTCGCGGAACGGCACTTCCGTAGGTGGGGAACGACCCGCCCGGCCAGGGCAGCAGCGCCTCGCGCCCGAACCCGGCCATCCGCAAACCATGGTTCACCGTGTGTGCACGCAACCACTCGCCGAGCCCGAGATGTTCCAATTCGGCGGTGGCGCGCGGGGTGAGACCGTCACCGCAGGTCTTGTCGCGCGGGAAGACAGCCGAATCGAGCAGCAGCACATCGCGTCCGGCGCGGGCCGCCCACGCCGCCGAGGCGGAACCCGCAGGTCCGGCCCCCACCACGAGCACCTCTACGGTGTCGGGCAGCGTCGCGTGGTCGGCGGGGACGACATCCGGTGAACCCATGGCTCAATACTGGCACCTCGCGTGGTTGTGCGAGAGTGTCGGGTACACCGGGAAATCTCACGTGTGACGGGGTTCATCGGCTGTAGCGCAGGAACACGCTAGGTTGCTACCCGTCGGGGTCGGACGCATCGCTGGGAGAAACTAATGAGCACATCGGCTGTGAGCGACGAGAGCACCGTGGTTGCCGGGGTCGATCTCGTCGATCCGGAACTCGCCGCCACCGTGCGCGACGGGTTGGCCGCAGTCGAGAAACTGCTCGTCGACGAACTCTCCGACGGCGAGGAATTCCTGCAGGAGGCCGCGTTACATCTGGCCAGGGCCGGCGGTAAGCGGTTCCGGCCGCTGTTCACGCTGCTCACCGGCCAACTCGGCCCGAATCCCACCGATCCGGCACTGGTCACCGCGGGTACGGTCGTCGAACTCGTGCACCTGGCCACCCTCTACCACGACGACGTGATGGACGAGGCCACCCAGCGCCGCGGCGCCGAGAGCGTGAACTCGCGCTGGGGCAACAACATCGCCATCCTCGCGGGCGACTACCTGTTCGCGCACGCCTCCCGCCTCACCTCGACCCTCGGCCCCGACGCGGTGCGCATCATCGCCGAGACGTTCGCCGAGCTGGTGACGGGTCAGATGCGGGAAACCATGGGTGCCAAGCAGACCCAGGACCCCGTCGAGCACTACCTGAAGGTGGTGTGGGAGAAGACCGGTTCGCTCATCGCCGCCGCGGGCCGCTTCGGTGGCACCTTCTCCGGCGCCGACAGGGAGCACGTCGAACGCCTGGCCCGCCTCGGTGACGCGGTCGGCACCGCCTTCCAGATCTCCGACGACATCATCGACATCTCCTCCTCGTCGGAACAGTCGGGCAAGACGCCCGGCACCGACCTGCGCGAAGGCGTGCACACCCTGCCGGTGCTCTACGCCCTGCGCGAGTCCGGCGCCGACGGCGACCGCCTGCGCACCCTGCTCGACCACCCGCTCGATACCGACACCGAGGTCGACGAGGCCCTGGAACTGCTGCGCCGCTCGCCCGGCATGGCGATGGCCAAGGACAAGCTGCAGGAATACGCCGACCTGGCCGACGCCGAACTGGCCGCCTTGCCGGCCGGCCCCGCCAACGACGCCCTCACCCGCCTCGTCCGCTACACCATCGAACGAGTCGGCTGACCCGGAACTTCTCGCCCCCCGCACCCGTTCACTAAACGCGAGCAACCCGTCCGGATCCGAAAGCAACACCTGATCTCGTACGGACATGGGTAACTCGCCGGGAACGGGCTGACCAGACCCTCCACCTCTGTCTGGCCGCCAACGCGAGCCCGCCCGCACCGGAGTCTGGCCAAAAATCGCGGAGAGGCGGAACAGCATGTTGCGAACGATCGGGCTGATGGTCGCCATGTCGGCGCTCATCGTCGCCATCGGCGCGATGTTCCGCAGCCCGACCATCCTCGTCATCTCGATCGTGCTGGCCGTGGCGATGAACGCCTACGCCTATTTCAACAGCGACAAGCTGGCGTTGAAGGCCATGCACGCCCAACCGGTTAGCGAGCTGGAAGCCCCGGTCATGTACCGCATCGTGCGGGAACTGGCGACCGCGGCGCGACAGCCGATGCCGCGCCTCTACATCAGCCCGACCAACGCGCCGAACGCCTTCGCCACCGGGCGCAATCCCCGGCACGCGGCGGTGTGCTGTACCAGCGGCATCCTGCAGTTGCTCGACGAACGCGAGTTACGCGCGGTGCTGGGCCACGAACTGTCGCACGTCTACAACCGCGACATTCTCATCTCGTCGGTGGCGGGCGCGATGGCCTCGGTCATCACCGGCCTGGCCAACTTCGCGTTCCTGGCGAGTTCGTTCGGCAACCGCGACGGGCAGGGCCCCAATGTCATCGGCGTGTTGCTTGTCTCGCTGCTGGGCCCGATCGCGGCCGGGCTGATCAAGATGGCGGTGTCACGTTCCCGCGAGTACCAGGCCGACCAGTCCGGTGCCGAACTCACCGGCGACCCGCTCGCCCTCGCCTCGGCACTGCGCAAGATCGAACGGGGCGTCCAGGCGGCCCCCCTGCCGCCGGACCCGAAGATCACCAGCGAATCGCACCTGATGATCGCCAACCCGTTCCGCGCGGGCGACCGCATCGCCCGCTGGTACTCCACCCACCCCCCGACCGCCGATCGCATCAGGCGGCTCGAGGAAATGGCGGGCGGAACGCACCGGTACTGAGGAACTAGCGGTAGTTCACGAACTGCAGCGCGATACCGAAGTCCTCGCCCTTGAGCAGCGAGATCACGGCCTGCAGATCGTCGCGCTTCTTGCTGCTCACCCGCAGCTCGTCGCCCTGGATCTGCGCCTTCACGCCCTTGGGGCCCTCGTCGCGGATCTTCTTGGAGATCTTCTTGGCCTTCTCGGTGTCGATGCCCTGCACCAGCGTGCCGGTGATCTTGAACACCTTGCCCGAGGCCTGCGGCTCGCCGGCGTCGAACGCCTTGAGCGAGATGTCGCGCCGGATCAGCTTCTCCTTGAACACCTCGAGCGCCGCCTTCACCCGCTCCTCGGCATTGGCGGTGAGCACGATGGCCTCCTCGCCGGACCAGGCGATCGAGGCGTCGGTGCCCTTGAAGTCGTAGCGGGAGTTCAGCTCCTTCTCCGCCTGATGCAGCGCATTGTCGACCTCCTGCCGGTCGACCTTGCTCACCACGTCGAATGACGAATCAGCCACACTGCGCTCCTGTTCTTCGGAAGGTCCGTACAACTCCGCGGCAAGACTGCCTCACCGCCGAGACAGTTGTACCCGTAACGCGCCGTAGCGCGCGCCCGCAGGGGGTCTGTGCAGGCGGTTTGCATCCCCGGGGTGGGTTCGTTGTAAGCTGCTCAGCGCACCGGAAACGGCGCACAAGGCAGATTGCCCGAGCGGCCAATGGGAGCAGACTGTAAATCTGTCGGCGCAAGCCTACGTAGGTTCGAATCCTACATCTGCCACATCGAACCCCGTCGATCACAGGATCGGCGGGGTTTTCTGTTCCGCCTCCCCGGGACTTTGGGCCAGACTCAGGCGCGTGACCCGGTTCTCGACGCGGCAAGCTTGATCGAGGCGCTGAGTCAGCCCGTACCCGGTGAGTTACCCATGTGCTTGCGCAATCAGTGGTCTGTTTGGCGGCAAAAAGCTGCTCCCACCTGGCGATTTGGTGCTCATCGGTTGCAGTGTGTAATCTCTTTCAGGACGCCGGAGCACGGGGTCGCTCTGATCGGTTCGCCGACCAAGACTCTGTGCCACGTAGTCATGCCCCCTTAGCTCAGTCGGCAGAGCGTTTCCATGGTAAGGAAAAGGTCAACGGTTCGATTCCGTTAGGGGGCTCGCCGGATTGCCGGTGGTGACCGACTTTCCCGCCGGCCCCACCGTAATAGGTCCGCCGTGGCGGTGTAGCTCAGTCGGTAGAGCAAACGACTCATAATCGTTGTGTCGCCGGTTCAAGTCCGGCCATCGCTACCAATAACGACTCAGCCCAGACCGGAAAGAAGGCATATCGTGGCCGCGAAGTCCACCGATGTCCGGCCAAAGATCACCTTGGCCTGCGAAGAGTGCAAGCACCGCAACTACATCACCAAGAAGAACCGGCGCAACGACCCGGACCGCCTCGAGCTGAAGAAGTTCTGCCCGAACTGCGGCACCCACCGGGCGCACCGCGAATCGCGCTGACTCGAAAACAAAAACATCTGCCGAAGGCCGGACGAAAGTCCGGCCTTCGTGCGTTTTCCAGACCGGTCGACAGGGGTGCGCGCGCACAAGTCGGTAATGTGCCACGCTGTGACAGTGAACACCGGAACTGACGAAGCGGTCTCGGCCGCAGCCGCCGAACCATTCGATCCCGCCGCCCACGCGGCCTCGATGGTCGGCCACCACTACCGGGTCGACGACTATTACGAGGTCGGTCGCGAAAAGGTGCGTGAATACGCCCGCGCCGTGCAGGACTACCACCCGGTGCACTGGGACGAGGACATCGCGCGCGAATACGGCCACTCCGGTCTGCTCGCCCCGCTCACCTTCATCTCCCTGGTCGGCATCCTGGCCCAGCGCCGGTTGTTCGAGGAGATCGTCACCGGATACGACCTCAGCCAGATCATGCAGACCGATCAGATCCTGGAATTCCACCGGCCGATCCGCGTCGGCGATCGGCTCACCTGTGACGTTTATCTGCATTCGTTCCGGCAGGCATTCGGCGGCGACATCATCGTGACCAAGAACATCGTCACCGACGCCGACGACGAATTGGTGCTCACCACCTACACCACTCTCATCGGACGCAGCGGCGGTGATATCGATCCGAATATGTCGGCGGCCGTCCGCAATGTGCTCATGCACGGCCTCGGCGATGACGAACCGGCCCACCACGCGCCCAGCGACGCCTTCGCCGCGATCACCCCGGACCCGGTGACCAAGAACCCGGAACCGCAGGTCAGTACCCACGCGCTCGCCTTCGAAAGCATCGCGGTCGGCGACGAACTGCCCGCCCGGACGGTCCGGCTCACCCGCGGCGACCTGGTGAACTACGCCGGCGTCTCCGGTGACGCGAACCCCATTCACTGGAGTGACGAGATCGTCAAACTCGTCGGCCTCGACAACGTGGTGGCCCACGGCATGCTCACCATGGGCCTCGGCGGCGGCTTCGTCACCTCCTGGCTCGGCGACCCCGGCGCGGTGAAGGAATACAACGTGCGCTTCACCAGCCCCGTCTACGTGCGTGCCGATGCACCGGCCGAGGTGGATTTCACGGGTAAGGTGAAGTCGGTCGACCCGGAGACCCGAACGGCTGTCGTCGCCATCACGGCGAAATCGGCGGGCAAGAAGATCTTCGGCCGCGCCACGGCAACAGTTCAGCTGGCCTGACCTGGTCGAGCGTCCCGATTGGCACATTGCCCACGCGGTAACGTACACTCGGGACTCTGGGGTCACCGGCTGCTGCGCGCTGACTTCCCGGGAGCCTGCTCCCACGGAAGCGGCGCGCGTGTTGTGTGTGATGCCGACCCTGGAAACGACGGCTCGCAAGAGTCGATAATCGAATATCGATTGTGGTTGGACGTATCGGCTCAGGCCGGTCCAACCGAAGGGGCGTAGCTCAATTGGCAGAGCAGCGGTCTCCAAAACCGCAGGTTGCAGGTTCAAGTCCTGTCGCCCCTGCCCTGAATGCCAGCGACGAGAGAGGATCGACGTGACGGACGAGCGGGATACTCGCGCCGAAGACGGCGACGATACCGCCGCTGCCACTCGGCCGAGCGGCAAGCGGACTGCTCGTCGTGCGCGCACGTCGGACTCTCCGGCGACCACCGGTTCGGTGGCCATGCTCGACCGGCCGTCGAACTCGCGCAAGGCGGACAAGACTGCCGGTAAGGCCAAGACGGGCAACCCGTTCAAGCGGCTGCTCAAGTTCCTGCGAGAGGTCATCGCGGAACTGCGCAAGGTGATCTGGCCCAACCGGAAGCAGATGGTCACCTATACGACCGTCGTTCTGGTGTTCGTGGTCTTCATGGTCGCGTTCATCGCCGGGATCGACGTAGCGTTCGTCAAGGGTGTCGACTGGCTGTTCGGCTGATCGCCGACACCCACGCCGGTAGCCGATCGCGGGCCGGAACGGCGGAGTGTGCCTCCGCGCACCCGACCCGGCCCAGAGGATGTACGTGACGACACAGGAAGCGAGTGCCTCAGTGAGCACCCCGGAGAACGACACCAACGACGAGTTCCCGGTTGACGACACTGTCGCGGCGGACAACGCCACCGACGAGGTCGAGGCCACCACCGAGCTCGCTGACGAGGCCGCCGACGCCGTCGTCGAGGACACCACGGTTCCCACCGAGGAAGACCCCGAAGCCGACCCCGTCGAGTCGATGAAGGCCAAGCTGCGCCGCGTCCCCGGCGACTGGTACGTCGTGCACTCTTACGCCGGTTACGAGAACAAGGTCAAGACCAACCTCGAGACCCGCGTGCAGAACCTCGGACTCGAGGACTACATCTTCCAGGTCGAGGTACCGACCGAAGAGGTCACCGAGATCAAGAACGGGCAGAAGAAGAACGTCAACCGCAAGGTGCTGCCCGGCTACATCCTGGTCCGGATGGAACTGAACAACGAGTCGTGGGGCGCGGTGCGCAACACCCCCGGCGTCACCGGTTTCGTCGGTATGACCGGCGGCGGCCCGGGCGCCAAGCCCACCCCGCTGACCATCAACGAGGTCGTGAAGTTCCTGGTCCCGGCCGGTGCGCAGGCCCAGAAGAAGGCGGCCGCCGCCGCCGCTTCGGGTGGTGCCGACACCGGTGCCACCGCCGCGGGCAAGCCGACCATCGAGGTCGACTTCGAGGTCGGCGAGTCGGTCACCGTGATGGACGGCCCGTTCGCGACGCTGCCCGCCAGCATCAGCGAGGTCAACGCCGAGCAGCAGAAGCTCAAGGTGCTCGTGTCGATCTTCGGTCGCGAGACCCCGGTGGAGCTGAACTTCACCCAGGTTTCCAAGATCTAACTCGAACCAGCTTCGCAACGGCACCGCCTCGGCGGTGCCGTTGTCGTTTCCCGACCCTCCCGGCTGCGGCGCCCGCGACGCGGTTCGGTAGAGTGTGACAGTTCGTGTGTAGACCCCCTCCAGGCGTTTTCCGCCCGGTGTGACGGTCGTGCGCGAATGCCGGGCTTGGACCCGGCGTGGGAGCGATCCCGCAACAGGCTTACGGCAACCGTAAGGAACCGAAACCCAAGGAAGAAAGATGCCCCCCAAGAAGAAGAAGCTCGCCGGGATCATCAAGCTGCAGATCCAGGCCGGCGCCGCGAACCCGGCCCCTCCGGTCGGCCCCGCGCTCGGTCAGCACGGCGTCAACATCATGGAGTTCTGCAAGGCGTACAACGCCGCGACCGAGTCGCAGCGTGGCAACGTCATCCCGGTCGAGATCTCGGTGTACGAGGACCGGTCGTTCGACTTCAAGCTGAAGACCCCGCCCGCCGCCAAGCTGCTGCTCAAGGCCGCCGGTGTGCAGAAGGGCTCGGCCGAGCCGCACAAGACCAAGGTCGCCAAGGTCACCATGGACCAGGTCCGTGAGATCGCCAAGACCAAGCAGGAAGACCTGAACGCCAACGACATCGAGCAGGCCGCGAAGATCATCGCCGGCACCGCGCGCTCGATGGGCATCACCGTCGAAGGCTGATCTTCCAGCAATCCGAGTGGGAGGGCCGGCCAGGCCCGACAACCACTTCTGAACCAGATTAAGGACAGACAAACATGGCAAAGCGAAGCAAGGCGTATCTCGCCGCTGCTGAGAAGGTCGATCGCGACAAGCTGTACTCCCCGCTGGCCGCCGCGCGCCTGGCGAAGGAGACCGCGACCACCAAGACCGACGCGACCGTCGAGGTCGCCGTTCGTCTCGGCGTGGATCCCCGCAAGGCCGACCAGATGGTCCGTGGCACCGTCAACCTGCCGCACGGCACCGGTAAGACCGCCCGCGTCATCGTGTTCGCCGCCGGCGAGAAGGCCGCCGAGGCCGAAGCCGCCGGTGCCGACGCCGTTGGCGCCGAGGACCTGATCGAGCGGATCCAGGGCGGCTGGCTCGACTTCGACGCCGCGATCGCCACCCCGGACCAGATGGCCAAGGTCGGCCGCATCGCGCGTGTCCTCGGCCCGCGTGGTCTGATGCCGAACCCGAAGACGGGCACCGTCACCAACGATGTGACCAAGGCCGTCAACGACATCAAGGGCGGCAAGATCAACTTCCGCGTCGACAAGCAGGCCAACCTGCACTTCGTCATCGGCAAGGCGTCGTTCGACGACTCGAAGCTGGTGGAGAACTACGGTGCCGCGCTGGACGAGATCCTGCGTGTGAAGCCGTCGACCGCCAAGGGTCGCTACGTCAAGAAGATCACGGTTTCGACCAACACCGGCCCGGGCATCCCGGTGGACCCGAACCGCACCCGCAACCTCCTCGACGAGGACGCGTGAGCTTCTGACAGGTAGCTCCTGATCAACCGAGAGGGTGGGAACGCACTGCGTTCCCACCCTCTCGGCGTTTCAGCGCTCGGTGTCGTCGGTGTCGCGCCAGGCGAGCAGTACGGATTCGCCGCGGTGTGGTTTCCAGGGCAGGAAGATCGCCACGATCACGGCGCAGACGAGAACCGCGCCGGTCGCGACGAGGGAGGCGGCGTGCGCGCCCTGGAGGGTCGCGGTCTTCATGGCGACGATGAGGTTCTCGCGCTGGGTCTCGAAGAAGGGTGCCAGTTCGCGTTTGCGCAGTTCGAGGACGCTGAGCGGGCTGGCCTTGACCAGGCTCTTCTCGTTGTCGTTCATGATGCCCACCGGGATGGCGTCGATCCGGGCACCGATCCGGCTGGTGTAGTACGAGGCGACGATCGAGCCGAGGACCGCGACGCCGAGGGTGCCGCCGATCTCACGGGTGGTGTCGTTGACGGCCGAACCGGCACCCGCCTCCTTCAGGGGCAGCGCCGACATGATCGATTCGGTGGCCGGTCCCTGCACGATGCCGAGGCCGAGTGCCATCGACACCATCGACGGCAGCACCCCGATCAGGTAGCTGCTGTCCACGGTGACCTGTCCGCCCAGGTAGAGGCCGAGACCGGTGAGCAGCAGGCCGATCACCAGGACCGCCGTCGTGCCGACCCGTTGCGCGAGCAGGGTCGCGACGGGGGCGCCGATCGCCACCGAGAACGCGAACGGCAGCGAGGCGATACCGAATTCCAGTGGCGTGTATTCGCGGACGCCCTGGAAGTACTGCGTGATCAGGAACAGGAACCCGAACATCGAGAAGTAGCCGATGGCAATGGCCAAAGCGGGCAACGAGAATCGTCGATTGCGGAACAGGCGCATGTCGAGAATCGGTGCGGGCGTGCGCAATTCCCAGATCACGAAGGCGGCGAGCAGGAGCGCTCCGAGGGTGGCGGTGCACAGGGTGGTGAGCGAGAGCCAGCCGTTGTGCGGCGCCTCGATGATCGCCCACACCACCAGCGTGATGCCGGCGATCGAGAGTCCGATCCCGGGTAGATCCAGCTTGCCGACCTGGTCGGCTCGCGATTCCGGCACCCAGATCAGCGTCGCGATCAACGCGGCGAGCGCCACCGGCACATTGATCCAGAACACCGAGTGCCAGCTGAAGTGTTCGAGCAGCCAGCCGCCCGAGATCGGGCCGATGGCGATGGCGAAGCCCGCCATCGCGGTCCAGGCGGCGATGGCGAGCGCGCGTTCGCGCCGGTCGGTGAAGATGTTGATGATCAGGGCGAGGGTGGCGGGGAAGACGGCGGCGGCGAAGACGCCCATCGCCGCGCGGGCCGCGATGACCTGCGTCATCGACTCGGCGAGCGCGCCGCCGACCGACATGATCGCGATGCCGACCAAGCCGATCGTCATGATCCGCCTACGGCCGTACCGGTCACCGAGGTTGCCCGCGGCCAGGAGCAGTCCGGCGAAGGTGAGGGTGTAGGCGTCGACGACCCATTGCAGGCCGGAGACGCCGGTGGCGAGCTGGACGCCGATGGAGGGGAGGGCGACGTTGACGATGGTGTTGTCGAGGACGACCAGCAGTTCGGCCAGACAGATCACGGCGAGTGCGAGGAATCGCCGGGAACGCCGGTCCAGCAACACTGGTGGAGCGACTACGGAAGTTGTCATAGGCCAGGAGTGAACCAGGTTACTGTCACCCCGCGTAACACCTTTCGACTGCGATTGCTACCACAATGTAGGAACCGAAGTGGCCTGGCTCACACCGGATTCGGATGTTTCGGGCCTCATGCACCCCGTTTTGGCAGATAGGGGCGGGTGCAGGTACAGTGGAATCCGGTCGTCGGCCTGTTCGACGACTACCCATTCGTTCTACCGAAGACCGTTGGTCGTCGATGCCGCCTGTGCGGTATTCGATCGAAGGTCCGGCGACATTGCCGGCGGCCCACGCAGGGAGAGCTGAGGCAGAAGAATTCTATTCTTTCGCGCCCCGGTACGCCTTGCGTCCGGGGCGTTAGTTTTGTCGCCGGCCCCTGATTCGGTAGTGCGCGTTCACGAACCGACATCAGAGAGGAGGCGAAGTATGGCGAAGCCTGAAAAGGTCACCGCTGTCGCGGAGATCGCGGAGCAGTTCAAGAACTCCACGGCCACTGTCGTCACGGAATACCGTGGCCTGTCGGTCGGCAAGCTCACCGAGCTGCGTCGCGCGCTGGGCGCCGGTGCCACGTACTCCGTCGCCAAGAACACCCTGGTCAAGCGTGCGGCCGCGGAAGCGGGCATCGAGGGCCTTGACGACTTGTTCGTCGGACCGACCGCCATCACCTTCATCCAGGGTGAGCCGGTCGACGCCGCGAAGGCCATCAAGACCTTCGCCAAGGAGAACAAGGCGCTCATCATCAAGGGCGGCTACATGGACGGCGCTGCGCTGTCCGTGTCCGAGGTCGAGAAGATCGCCGACCTCGAGAGCCGTGAGGTCCTGCTGGCCAAGCTGGCAGGCGCGATGAAGGGCAACATGTCCAAGGCTGCCGGGCTGTTCTCGGCTCCTGCCGGTCAGGTGGCCCGTCTGGCCGCCGCGCTGCAGGAGAAGAAGCAGGCCGAAGGCGCTGCCGAGTAATACCCCCGCACGGGTGTTACCGCCCGCGCACCAAGACATTCACCACCGAAAGGAACAATCATGGCCAAGCTGTCCACCGAAGAGCTGCTCGACGTTTTCTCGGAGATGACCCTGCTGGAGCTCTCGGGCTTTGTGAAGGCGTTCGAGGAGAAGTTCGAGGTCACCGCTGCTGCCCCCGTCGCCGTCGCCGCCGCCGGTGGCGCCGCTGCTCCGGCCGAGGCCGCTGAGGAGCAGGACGAGTTCGACGTCATCCTCGAGGGTGCGGGCGACAAGAAGATCCAGGTCATCAAGGTGGTCCGTGAGATCGTCTCGGGCCTGGGCCTGAAGGAAGCCAAGGACCTGGTCGAGGGTGCCCCGAAGCCGATCCTGGAGAAGGTCGCCAAGGACGCCGCCGAGGCTGCCAAGGCGAAGCTGGAAGAGGCCGGCGCCAAGGTCTCGGTCAAGTAATTCAGCGCTTCGCGTAGACGAACGGGCGGTCCCTCAGGGGGCCGCCCGTTTGTTATATATACGGACATGGGAAAGTGATACGCGCTGTAGCGCATGGTCGGGGTTACTCTTCAGTCATGTAGAGGTGTGCCCCGTCTCACTCATGGGTTACAGTGACCGGACCCACAGTGTCGTGACGCACCGCCGAGATGTGAGCGCGCGGTGAGCGGGTGGGGTGCTCGCAGGATCAATGGAGGTAGGCGTGGGCGTCGAGGTCAGGACCGAGGGTGTAACCAAGTCCTTCGGTTCACAGCGAATTTGGCAGGACGTGTCGATCACGCTCCCTTCGGGCGAGGTGAGCGCGCTGCTCGGCCCCTCGGGTACGGGTAAGTCGGTGTTCCTGAAATCGCTCATCGGTCTGCTGCGGCCCGAGCGCGGGTCCATCTTCATCGATGGCACCGATATCACCACCTGCTCCAACAAGGAGCTCTACGAGATCCGCAAACTGTTCGGCGTCCTTTTCCAGGACGGCGCGCTGTTCGGCTCGATGAATCTGTTCGACAACATCGCGTTTCCGCTGCGCGAGCACACCAAGAAGTCGGAAACCGAGATCCGTCGCATCGTGATGGAGAAGCTCGAGCTCACCGGTCTGCTCGGCGCGGAGAACAAACTGCCCGGCGAGATCTCCGGTGGTATGCGCAAGCGCGCCGGCCTGGCCCGCGCGCTGGTGCTCGACCCGCAGATCATCCTCGTCGACGAGCCCGACTCCGGCCTCGACCCGGTGCGTACCTCGTACCTGGCGCAGCTGCTGCTCAACATCAACGCCCAGATCGACGCGACGATCCTCATCGTGACGCACAACATCAACCTGGCCCGTACCGTGCCCGACAACATCGGCATGCTGTTCCGTCGTCAGCTGGTGATGTTCGGCCCGCGTGAGGTGCTGCTCACCAGCGAGGAGCCGGTGGTCAAGCAGTTCCTCAACGGCCGCATGATCGGCCCGATCGGTATGTCCGAGGAGAAGGACGAGGCGCAGATGGCGCGCGAGCAGGCGCTCGTCGACGCCGGTCACCACCACGGTGGCGCCGAGGAGATCGAGGGCATCATCCCGCAGATGAAGGCCGAGCCGGGCATGCCCGCACGCCAGGCTGTCTACCGCCGCCAGGCCCGTGTGCGCGAGATCATGCACACCCTGCCCGCCGCGGCCCAGGCCGCCATCCGCGAGTCGCTGGCCGAGTCCGACGACACCCAGGTGATGGCCGCCTACGGGGGCAACGATCACCCCACCGAATCGTTCAAAGCGATGCCGCACGGCCAGACCAACGGCTGACAAGTTTCGTCTCGAAAGGCCCCGGGTTCGCCCGGGGCCTTTCGCGTTACGGTGCCGGAAAGCGCCCTGACCTGGCGTTTCGCGGGATGGCGCACACGGCGTGTCGCGGGTAAAATAACCGCGGTTCGGGCGGGGATGCCCAGCGCGCCAGGCGATCTCGATCTCGGACACGGAGCCGCCGCGCCACTTGACGAGCCGGTCGCGAACCGTCACCCTATTCACAACAGCGTCTGCTGTTACAGGGGCTTCGGCGCCCGAGTTTCCGACGCGGCCAGCGTCCCGGGACTTCGGCGCGTTTGCCGTCCGAGTGATGACTCGGATGGTATGTTGACACCCCCTTGCATAGGGGTGTAAGTTTGGACGTTGCGCTGGCTGCCTCCTGTCCACACCTTGATTCGCACACGTAAGTTCCACCCTTCCGGTGTTACTTCCGCTGCTGCCTGTTCGGGTTTCGTTCGGGTTGTAACCAGCGGAATTCGTAGCAGACAAGCGACGGTCGCGGACCACCACGCGACGCGCGTGAGGTGCTGGAAGGACGCATCTTGGCAGTCTCCACCCAGACCAAGGCTGGTATCCCCGGAGCCCCGTTGAGGGTTTCGTTCGCGAAGATCCGAGAGCCCTTGGAGGTGCCCGGACTTCTCGACCTACAAACGGACTCGTTCGCCTGGTTGGTCGGTTCTCCCGACTGGCGTGAGAAGGCGGCCGCACGCGGCGACGTCGGTCTCGCAGGCGGCCTCGAAGAGGTGCTCGAAGAGCTCTCGCCGATCGAGGATTTCTCCGGTTCGATGTCCCTGTCGTTCTCCGACCCACGCTTCGAAGAGGTCAAGGCCTCCATCGATGAGTGCAAAGAGAAGGACATGACCTACGCGGCGCCTCTGTTCGTCACCGCGGAGTTCATCAACAACAACACCGGCGAGATCAAGAGCCAGACCGTCTTCATGGGTGATTTCCCCATGATGACCGACAAGGGCACCTTCATCATCAACGGCACCGAGCGTGTCGTCGTCTCCCAGCTCGTGCGTTCCCCCGGCGTGTACTTCGATCACAGCATCGACAAGGCCACCGAGAAGGACCTGCACAGCGTGCGCGTGATCCCGTCGCGCGGCGCCTGGCTGGAATTCGACGTCGACAAGCGCGACACCGTCGGTGTCCGCATCGACCGCAAGCGCCGTCAGCCGGTCACCGTGCTGCTCAAGGCACTCGGCATGACCACCGAGGAGATCGTCGAGCGTTTCGGCTTCTCCGAGATCATGATGTCGACCCTGGAGAAGGACAGCACGCCCGGCCAGGACGAGGCGCTGCTCGACATCTACCGCAAGCTGCGTCCGGGCGAGCCGCCGACCAAGGAGTCCGCGCAGACTCTGCTGGAGAACCTGTTCTTCAAGGAGAAGCGCTACGACCTGGCGCGCGTCGGTCGGTACAAGATCAACAAGAAGCTCGGCATCAACCTCGACAAGCCGGTCACTTCCTCGGTGCTCACCAAGGAAGACATCGTCGACACCATCGAGTACCTGGTGCGTCTGCACGCCGGTGACCGCTCGATGACCGCCCCCGGCGGCGAAGAGGTCCCCGTCGAGATCGACGACATCGACCACTTCGGTAACCGTCGTCTGCGCACCGTCGGCGAGCTGATCCAGAACCAGATCCGCGTGGGCCTGTCCCGCATGGAGCGCGTGGTCCGCGAACGGATGACGACTCAGGACGTCGAGGCGATCACGCCGCAGACCCTGATCAACATCCGTCCCGTGGTCGCGGCGATCAAGGAGTTCTTCGGAACCTCCCAGCTGTCGCAGTTCATGGACCAGAACAACCCGCTGTCGGGTCTCACCCACAAGCGCCGCCTGTCGGCGCTCGGCCCGGGTGGTCTGTCCCGTGAGCGTGCCGGTCTGGAAGTTCGTGACGTCCACCCGTCGCACTACGGCCGCATGTGCCCGATCGAGACCCCGGAAGGCCCGAACATCGGCCTGATCGGTTCGCTGTCGGTGTACGCGCGGGTCAACCCGTTCGGCTTCATCGAGACGCCGTACCGCAAGGTCGTCGACGGCAAGGTCACCGACGAGGTCAAGTACCTCACGGCCGACGAGGAAGACCGTTACGTCCGCGCGCAGGCCAACTCGCCGGTCGACGCCGAGGGTCGCTTCATCGAGGAGAAGGTCCTCGTGCGGCGCGCCGGTGAAGAGGTCGAGTTCGTCTCGCCGTCGCAGGTCGACTACATGGACATCTCGCCGCGCCAGATGGTGTCGGTCGCGACGGCCATGATCCCGTTCCTCGAGCACGACGACGCCAACCGTGCCCTCATGGGTGCGAACATGCAGCGTCAGGCCGTGCCGCTGATCCGTTCCGAGGCTCCCATCGTGGGCACCGGTATGGAGCTGCGCGCCGCGGTCGACGCCGGCGATGTCGTGGTGAACGAGAAGTCGGGTGTTGTCGAGGAAGTCTCGGCCGACTACGTCACCGTGATGGCCGACGACGGCAGCCGCAAGTCCTACCGGATGCGCAAGTTCAACCGCTCCAACCAGGGCACCTGCTCCAACCAGCGTCCGATCGTGGACGAGGGTCAGCGGGTGGAGGCCGGTCAGGTGCTGGCCGACGGTCCCTGCACCGAGAACGGTGAGATGGCGCTCGGCAAGAACTTGCTCGTCGCGATCATGCCGTGGGAAGGCCACAACTACGAGGACGCGATCATCCTGTCGCAGCGCCTCGTGGAAGAGGACGTTCTCACCTCGATCCACATCGAAGAGCACGAGATCGACGCCCGCGACACCAAGCTGGGCGCCGAGGAGATCACCCGGGACATCCCGAACGTCTCCGACGAGGTGCTGGCCGACCTGGACGAGCGCGGCATCATCCGCATCGGTGCCGAGGTCCGCGACGGCGACATCCTGGTCGGCAAGGTCACGCCCAAGGGCGAGACCGAGCTCACCCCGGAAGAGCGCCTGCTGCGTGCCATCTTCGGTGAGAAGGCGCGCGAAGTGCGCGACACCTCGCTGAAGGTGCCCCACGGTGAGTCCGGCAAGGTCATCGGCATCCGCGTGTTCTCGCGCGAGGACGACGACGATCTGCCTCCCGGCGTGAACGAGCTGGTCCGGGTCTACGTGGCGCAGAAGCGCAAGATCCAGGACGGCGACAAGCTCGCAGGCCGCCACGGCAACAAGGGCGTCATCGGCAAGATCCTCCCCGTGGAGGACATGCCGTTCATGCCCGACGGCACCCCGGTCGACATCATCCTGAACACCCACGGTGTGCCGCGTCGTATGAACATCGGCCAGATCCTGGAAACCCATCTCGGGTGGATCGGTAAGGCCGGCTGGAACATCGATGTGGCCTCGGACGGCACTCGTCCCGAGTGGGCGGCCACGCTGCCCGAGGAGATGCTGGCCGCACCGGCCGACTCGAACATCGCGACGCCCGTCTTCGACGGCGCGAAGGACAACGAGCTCACCGGTCTGCTCGGCTCGACGCTGCCCAACCGTGACGGTGAGCGGATGGTCGACGCCGATGGCAAGGCGACCCTGTTCGACGGTCGTTCCGGCGAGCCGTTCCCGTACCCGGTCGCGGTCGGTTACATGTACATCCTGAAGCTGCACCACCTGGTCGACGACAAGATCCACGCGCGTTCGACCGGTCCGTACTCGATGATCACGCAGCAGCCGCTGGGTGGTAAGGCGCAGTTCGGTGGTCAGCGTTTCGGTGAGATGGAGTGCTGGGCCATGCAGGCCTACGGTGCGGCGTACACGCTGCAGGAGCTCCTGACCATCAAGTCCGACGACGTGGTCGGCCGCGTGAAGGTCTACGAGGCCATCGTCAAGGGCGAGAACATTCCGGAGCCGGGCATTCCGGAGTCGTTCAAGGTGCTCCTCAAGGAACTCCAGTCGCTGTGCCTCAACGTGGAGGTCCTGTCTTCGGACGGCGCCGCGATCGAGATGCGTGACGGTGACGACGAGGATCTGGAGCGCGCCGCGGCGAACCTGGGCATCAACCTGTCCAGGAACGAAGCGGCCACTGTCGACGATTTGGCGAACTAGGTGGTAAGCGCGGTGCGGGCGTCTCCGGAAAAGGCGCCCGCATCGCGCACCGCGCTCGACAACTAGTGAACTTTTGCTCGAATTCGACCCGAACAGGGGAAAGGAAGTTACGTGCTAGACGTCAACTTCTTCGATGAACTCCGGATCGGCCTGGCCTCTGCCGAAGACATTCGCAACTGGTCCTACGGCGAGGTCAAGAAGCCGGAGACCATCAACTACCGCACGCTCAAGCCGGAGAAGGACGGGCTCTTCTGCGAGAAGATCTTCGGCCCCACCCGGGACTGGGAGTGCTACTGCGGCAAGTACAAGCGCGTCCGCTTCAAGGGCATCATCTGTGAGCGCTGTGGCGTCGAGGTGACTCGCGCCAAGGTGCGTCGTGAGCGCATGGGCCACATCGAGCTGGCCGCACCGGTCACCCACATCTGGTACTTCAAGGGCGTTCCGTCGCGCTTGGGCTACCTGCTTGATCTGGCGCCGAAGGATCTCGAGAAGATCATCTACTTCGCCGCCTACGTCATCGTCGGTGTCGACGAGGAGCTGCGCCACAACGAGCTCAGCACCCTCGAGGCCGAGATGGAGGTCGAGAAGAAGGCTGTCGCCGATCAGCGCGACGCCGATCTCGAGGCCCGCGCGCAGAAGCTCGAGGCCGACCTGGCCGAGCTGGAGGCCGAGGGCGCCAAGTCCGACGTGCGCCGCAAGGTCAAGGACGGCGGCGAGCGCGAGATGCGTCAGCTGCGCGACCGCGCCCAGCGTGAGCTGGATCGTCTCGACGAGATCTGGACCACCTTCACCAAGCTGTCGGTCAAGCAGCTCATCGTCGACGAGGTGCTCTACCGCGAGCTCGTCGACCGTTACGGCGAGTACTTCACCGGTGCCATGGGTGCGGAGTCCATCCAGAAGCTGATGGAGAACTTCGACATCGACGCCGAGGCCGAGTCGCTGCGCGAGACCATCCGCAGCGGTAAGGGCCAGAAGAAGCTGCGCGCGCTCAAGCGCCTCAAGGTCGTCGCGGCCTTCCAGGCCAACGGCAACTCGCCCATGGGCATGGTGCTCGACGCCGTTCCGGTGATCCCGCCGGAGCTGCGCCCGATGGTCCAGCTCGACGGTGGCCGTTTCGCCACCTCCGACCTGAACGACCTGTACCGCCGCGTGATCAACCGCAACAACCGCCTCAAGCGACTGATCGATCTGGGTGCGCCCGAGATCATCGTCAACAACGAGAAGCGGATGCTGCAGGAGTCCGTCGACGCGCTGTTCGACAACGGTCGTCGTGGTCGCCCGGTCACCGGTCCGGGTAACCGCCCGCTGAAGTCGCTGAGCGATCTGCTCAAGGGCAAGCAGGGTCGTTTCCGTCAGAACCTGCTCGGTAAGCGTGTCGACTACTCGGGCCGTTCGGTCATCGTGGTCGGTCCGCAGCTGAAGCTGCACCAGTGTGGTCTGCCGAAGCTGATGGCGCTCGAGCTGTTCAAGCCGTTCGTCATGAAGCGACTGGTCGATCTCAACCACGCGCAGAACATCAAGTCCGCCAAGCGGATGGTCGAGCGTCAGCGTCCCCAGGTGTGGGATGTCCTCGAAGAGGTCATCGCCGAGCACCCGGTGATGCTGAACCGTGCGCCCACCCTGCACCGCCTCGGTATCCAGGCCTTCGAGCCGCAGCTGGTGGAAGGCAAGGCCATCCAGCTGCACCCGCTGGTGTGTGAGGCGTTCAACGCCGACTTCGACGGTGACCAGATGGCCGTGCACCTTCCGCTGTCGGCGGAGGCGCAGGCCGAGGCGCGCATCCTGATGCTGTCGTCGAACAACATCCTGTCCCCGGCGTCGGGTCGCCCGCTGGCGATGCCGCGTCTGGACATGGTGACCGGCCTGTTCTACCTGACTCGTCTCGACGAGAACGGTGTCGGCACCTACCGGGCCGGCGGCAAGGACACCCCGGAGTTCGGCGTGTACTCCTCGCCCGCCGAGGCGCAGATGGCCGTCGACCGCGGTGAGCTCACCGTGCGTTCGATGATCAAGGTGCGGCTCACCGAGCAGCGCCCGCCGAAGGAGATCGAGGCGGAGCTGTTCCCCGAGGGCTGGCACCGTGGCGATGCCTGGCTCGCCGAGACCACGCTCGGTCGCGTGATCTTCAACGAGCTGCTCCCGGCGGACTACGCGTTCATCAACGAGCCGATGCCGAAGAAGCGTCAGGCCACGATCATCAACGATCTGGCCGAGCGCTACCCGATGATCGTCGTCGCCCAGACCGTCGACAAGCTCAAGGACGCGGGCTTCTACTGGGCCACGCGTTCGGGTGTCACCGTCTCCATGTCGGACGTGCTCGTTCCGCCGGAGAAGGCCGACATCATGGAGCGTTACGAGGGCATGGCCGACCAGATCGAGAAGAAGTACCAGCGTGGTGCCCTCGATCACCAGGAGCGCAACAACGCCCTGGTCAAGATCTGGCAGGAAGCGACCGAAGAGGTCGGTGCGGCGCTGCGCACCCACTACCCGGCCGACAACCCGATCATCACGATCGTCGACTCGGGTGCCACGGGTAACTTCACCCAGACCCGTACCCTCGCCGGTATGAAGGGTCTGGTGACGAACCCGAAGGGTGAGTTCATCCCGCGCCCGATCAAGTCCTCGTTCCGTGAGGGCCTGACCGTGCTCGAGTACTTCATCAACACCCACGGTGCTCGTAAGGGTCTGGCCGACACCGCGCTTCGTACCGCCGACTCGGGTTACCTGACCCGTCGTCTGGTCGACGTCTCGCAGGACGTCATCGTGCGCGAGCACGACTGTGGCACCGAGCGCGGCATCGTGGTGCCGATCGCGGAGAAGCAGGCCGACGGCACGATCATCCGTGACGCGCACGTGGAGACCTCGACCTTCGCCCGCACCCTGGCACAGGACGCGGTCGACGCGAGCGGCAACGTCATCGTGGCGAAGGGTGCCGACCTCGGCGACCCCGCGCTGGAGGCGCTGCTCGAGGCCGGTATCACCGAGGTGAAGGTCCGCTCCGTGCTGACCTGCACCACCGGCACCGGCGTCTGCGCCACCTGCTACGGCCGTTCGATGGCCACCGGCAAGCTGGTCGACATCGGCGAGGCCGTCGGCATCGTCGCCGCCCAGTCCATCGGTGAGCCCGGTACCCAGCTGACCATGCGTACCTTCCACCAGGGTGGCGTCGCAGGCGACGACATCACCGGTGGTCTGCCGCGTGTTCAGGAGCTCTTCGAGGCCCGTGTCCCCAAGGGCAAGGCGCCGATCGCGGAGGTCTCGGGCCGGGTGCGTCTCGAGGACGACGACCGCTTCTACAAGATCACGATCATCCCTGATGACGGGTCGGAGGAAGTCGTCTACGACAAGCTCTCGAAGCGTCAGCGTCTGCGGGTGTTCAAGCACGACGACGGCTCCGAGCGCCTGCTGGCCGACGGTGACCACGTGGAGGTGGGTCAGCAGCTGCTCGAGGGCGCTGCCGATCCGCACGAGGTGCTGCGCGTGATGGGTCCCCGTCAGGTGCAGGTCCACCTGGTCCACGAGGTCCAGGAGGTCTACCGCTCGCAGGGTGTGTCGATCCACGACAAGCACATCGAGGTCATCGTGCGCCAGATGCTGCGTCGCGTGACGATCATCGATTCGGGTGCCACGGAGTTCCTGCCCGGTTCGCTCACCGAGCGTGCCGAGTTCGAGGCCTCGAACCGTCGCGTGGTCGCCGAAGGTGGCGAGCCCGCCTCCGGCCGTCCGGTGCTGATGGGTATCACCAAGGCGTCGCTGGCCACCGATTCGTGGCTGTCGGCGGCCTCCTTCCAGGAGACCACCCGAGTGCTGACGGACGCGGCCATCAACTGCCGCTCCGACAAGCTGATCGGCCTGAAGGAGAACGTGATCATCGGTAAGCTCATCCCGGCCGGTACCGGTATCAACCGTTACCGCAACATCCAGGTGCAGCCGACCGAAGAAGCCCGTGCCGCCGCGTACGCGGTGCCGTCCTACGACGACACCTACTACTCGCCGGACAGCTTCGGCTCCTCCACCGGTGCCGCGGTGCCGCTGGACGACTACGGCTTCAGCGACTACCGCTAAGCAGTAACCGAACGCCCCGCTCCTTTCGAGGAGCGGGGCGTTCGTCGTTTTCGGGTCAGCGGATTCGGGGACAGGTTCTGCCCGCGATATGACAGCGTTCCTCGAAGTCGTGCGGCAACCACGAGCCGCTGATCAATTGTGGGTGGTTGGGGAATCTCGCATGGGCGGCGAGCAGGAAGGCCGGCGCCGCCCAGGCTGTCGCCAATTCGAGGTAGTGCGAGGTGGTCGCTTCGGTGAAGCGGATTCGGAGCCGGTCGGGTTGCGTCAGCTCGATGTGCTCCAACGCGGCGAGCGGAATCGGCGACGAGCGATAGTGGTTGGTGAGGTGGATCCGTCGATTCGTCAGGGTTATCCGGCCCTCCGGCTCCGGCATCCAGCGCGGCGCCATCGCCTGCTCGCGGGCTGCTGCCGCCGCGGCGTTCGCCGCACGCGCGGCCTCGGCCGCCGCCCACACCATCTGAGCCGCCAACTGTTGGTTTTGCTGCCTGGCGTTGTAGGCCGCCGCGCTGGCGGCTGTGCGCGCCCGTTGGATATCGCGGCGTGAACTGCCACGTGCCGGGAGGACGACCGGCGTCGGCGGGCTGACAGCGGCGATCACTGGTGTGGCGATCGCCGGCGGCAACGGCGGCGGCACCTCAGGACTCCGAAACGCCGCCCATACTCCAAGCCCTTCGCCGAGGCAGACCTCCCGTTCCGCCAACCCGATCGACGTCGGGTACGGCTCGAGCGCCGCAATCCCACCCGCCCGCAGCCGCGACAGCATCTCGCAGGCGTAGATCAGATGGTCATCGACCCGATTCCACCCGACCCGCGCGGCCAGCGCCCGCTCGACTTCTGCCATCGGATCGTGCACCTTCACCGCCTGGATCGCGCCGCATGGGGATCAATCCAGAGTACCGGCACCACTACCGTCCCCCTGCCTCCGCTCGTCTTTTCTGGAGCCTGTCGATGACATGTTCCAAGCGGAATCAGTGTGGCTGTCAGCGGTCGGTACGCGTAGATTTCGCCACGTGAGGTCTCAGGTAGTCGTGGTCGTGTTCGCTGTGATCGGCGTACTGGCGTCCGCGTTCACCACCTATTGGGTTGCGAGTCATTGGATGTCGGACCAGGTGGTCGTCAGCTGCCGCCCTGATTCCGCGCGGTCGTACTGCGTGTACCACCGCACCACACCGGGGCTGCTGAGCACCGAATACGAAATGCATGTCGGAATCGCACCGAATCGTGGCTTGTTCTATGACATCCCGTATTCAGCGGGCGACGTCCAGGCTTCCTGGAACACCGATACCGGCCTCCTGACGATCACGATGCCCGGAACCGGGCTGACCATCGCGGAGGCGGAATATCGCGATCGGTAGGCGATTACCATCATCACAGCCACGGTGAACGCGCCCGCGAAGTTGCCGACGAAGACCAGCCCCCAGTTCCGCAACATCGAGCGCACGGTGACCCCGCGCCGCTTGGCGATCAGCGCCAGCGGTACCGGGCAGGCTGGCGGCGACCCCGAATCGAGGAGCCCGCATGCAACCGATCCTGCCCAAGTCCGTCGCCGCCGATCTGATCGTCGCCGCCCGTCTCCGCAAGGGCATCACGTGGGTGAGCATCGCGGAGTCGATCGGCGCACCACTGGTCTGGACGACCGCGGCCCTGCTCGGCCAGCACCCGATGACCCAGGAGCAGGCGGCCGCCGTCTGTGCGCTGCTCGACCTGGACGACACCGTCGCCGAAAGCCTGCGCTCGCCGCCCCCACCCCGACGGCGACCGTGTCGTCATCACCCTGGACGGCAAGTTCCTCGACTATCGCTGGTGAGCGAGGGACTTCGAGCAACCTGCCCGCGGCCTGCCTGCTGCCGCGGCCGAGCAGCGAGGACGCGGGCGCCGCGTGTCCTCGGATGACTGAGGACAGGACTCATGACCGGTCGAGTTGGGGTTCGGCGGTGGGGGATTCGGGGTCGCCGACGGTGGTGATGGCGGGTTCGCCGAGGCGGACGGCGATGACGCCCAGGAGGATCAAGGCGCCGCCGAGGAGTTGGACGAGGCCGGGGGCTTCGCCGAGGAGGAGCCAGGCGAAGACCAGGGCGGCGAGGACTTCGGTGAGGGCTACGAAGGAGGCCAGGCGGGAGCCGAGGCGGCGGGTGGCGGCGATGCCGGTGACGTAGGAGATGGCGGCGGTGACGATGCCGATGAGGAGGATCGGCAGCCACCAGGGGGTGGTGAAATCGTCGAAGACCACGGGGTTCGTGGTGGCGCGCAGGGGGACGATGCCGATGGTTCCGGCCGCGAGCAGGACCACGCCGCCGATGAGGAGACCGCCTGCGGCGAGGACGGTGCCGGGTAGGTCGCTGCCCTGGTCGGAGAGCACGAAATAGGTTGCCGCGCCGACCATCGAGCCGAGGGCCCAGATGATGCCGACGGGGTCGGTGGAGACGCCGGAGACCACGTCGAGCACCAGCATCAGGCCGGTGATACCGAGAATCGCACCGGCGACGGTCGCCGCGCCGGGGCGCTGCCGGTGCCGCACCCACAACCAGCCGACCACCGCGATCGGCGCCGCGAATTCGATGAGCAACGCGGTGCCGACCTCCATGCGCGCGACCGCGTTGAAGTAGGCGAGCTGCGTGCCCGCTACGGCGACCAAACCGTAGGCGACGATGAGTTTCGCATTGCTGCGCAACAGCTTCCGGTTGTCGCGCAGATGCGGCCAGGCCAGCGGCAACAACACGACGCCTGCGAGCAGCACCCGCACGGCGACTACCGCGGCCGCACTCCAGCCCGCGTTCATCAACCCACGCGCGAGTGGCCCGGAGAGTCCGAACGAGGTGGCCGAGGCGAGGGCGAAGAGCAAGCCGGTACGCAACCGCCGGGCCGCCGCGTCATGGGTCAAAGTCTCCATGACTAATGACGGTAGGAACCATGGCGTAATCTGTCAACATGGTTTTTGCTCATGACACCGAGGCGGCGCTGCTGTCGGCTGTGGAGCTGGTGAATTCCGCCGTCGAGCCGGACACGCTCACCGAGATCGCCCAGCTCGACGAGTTCTTCGTCCGGCACGACTACACGGGCGCGCACCGGAGCGACGCGGCGGAACTCTCCGAGGTGCGTGCCCTGCGCGGCCCGCTACGCCGGTTGCTGACCAGCGACCGCGACACCGCCGTCACGCTGGTGAACGAGATCCTGCGCGAGCACCGCGCCGTGCCGCAGCTGGTCCGCCACGGCAGCGTCGACTACCACGTGCACGCCGTCCCCGCCGAGGCCGCGCTCCCGGTGCGCATCGCGGTGGAAACCGCCATGGCGATGATCGATGTCATCCGCGCCGACGACCTGAGCCGGCTGTCGATCTGCGCCGACGACGACTGCGAAGGCCTGGTCCTGGACCTGTCCCGCAACCGCTCGAAGCGCTACTGCAGCACCACCTGCGGAAACCGCAATGCCGTCGCCGCGTATCGCGCACGTCAGCGGTAAGGCGGCAGCGTGCACCCTGAGCGGGGTGCGCGCGAGCGTGACCGACGGCGCGAGGGAAGGACTCGGCCTACCCGATGTATCGCGGGTCGCGACTCAGGGCGCTCCGGTGACGTACGCGAACGCGGTGTCGATCGCCGGCTGACCACCGGCCATCGCGTACCCCGCGAGCGCACCGATCGCGGCACCGGCAACGGTAGCTACGGGCACCGTGATGAAGTCGAGGACGAACAGCCCGAGGGGGAAGCCGAGAACGAATCCGATGGCAGCACCGATCGCCGCGCCCTGGATGATCTCCGGCTGCAGCCGTTGGGTTTCGGCGAAGAACCGTTCCTGCGCGCTGATGTCGCGGACGGGGGTCTCGGATTCGCCGACCGGGGTGAGGGTGAGTCGCGAACCCTCGGCGTCGATGCTCGGAGTGAGCGGCACCGCGTGCTCGCCGACCCGCACGACCATCGGCAGCGCTGCCACTACCGCTCCCGAATCATCGGTGATGGCAACGACTTTCGCGTCGTGGACCAGCTCGAAGCGGCCGGTGTCGATGCTGGTGACCACCGCGCGCCGGTCGTTGGTCGCGCTGACCTCGTAGTTCACGCCCTTGTCGACCCCACGCAGGCCGAGGAATTCCGGGGCGGGCGCCGGCTCGGCGTGTCCGATCCCGACCCCCGCGACACCGACTCCCACTGCCAGCACCGCCGCGCCGAACATCTTGCCGAACCTCATCGCGCCATCCTCCTGCTGCCCGCACCGGGCCACGCACGCCCGGTCATCGCGGCAAACTTAGCCGCTGATCAGCTTTTCGGAAAGTTCTCCCCCGTCACGACCCGGGCGTCGGGCAAGACCACAACCAACAATCGTGATCGGCGTACGAATCCACAGTTCAGTGAGCTGGATTCAAAGGGTCCGCGCCGACCGGTGGACGCCGGGCGAAGTCGGGTGCGTGCTCCGGCCGAAGTCCGATACCGCCCAAGTACGCGGTGAGCCCGGCGAGCGCGGGCATCGCGTCGACCACGCGCAGCGGCAGCGGTGCGGCGTCCAGGTCGCCGCGCAGGGCGGGAGCGATGAGAAGCTCGTGTTCGCCGCGCTGCGAGCGCTGGGTGAAGCTCGCGGGCAGCATTCGCCTGCGCTGCACCTTGTCGAGGTCGGCGGTGGTGACGGTGCCGTCGAGCAGGGGTCGCGCGAGTAGGCGGGCGGCGGCGACGGCGTCCTGGATGGCGAGGTTCACGCCCACACCGCCGACCGGCGACATGGTGTGCGCCGCGTCGCCGATGCACAGCAGGCCGGGCACGTGCCAGCGTTCGAGCATCCCGACGGTCACCTCGAGCAACTTGACGTCGTCCCAGGACCGGATGTGTGCCAGCGCCTCGCCCGGCCAGTCGAACAGCTCGCCGATCCGATCCCGCAGCCACTGCACGTCGTGCTCGGCCCGTAGCGTTGCGTCGCAACCCTTCTCGATGATGTATCCGGTTTGGTAGTAGTCGCCGCGATCGATCGCCACGGCCGAGTTTCCGCTGGTGAACCGGGTCTGTACGGCTCCGCTCGCGCTGTCGTCGACGGCTTTGGGGATGCGGAAGAACCACATGTCCATCGGTACGTCCTCGCTTCGCTGAAGCAGGCCCGCCGACTCTCGTGCCACGGAATCGCGTCCGTCGCAGGCGATGACGAGGTCGGCGCGCAGTGTGTGCGTGTCGCCCGTCGCGTCGAGGTAGCGCACGCCGACGACCGTGCCGGACTCCTTGACGAGCCCGGTGACGGTCGAGCGCATCCGCAGGGTGAACCCGGGTTCCTCGGCGGCGGCCCCGGCCAGCAGGTCGAGGAAATCCCACTGCGGCACCATCGCGATGTGCCGGTACCGGCCGGGGACCCTGGTGAAGTCGGCGGCGACGACCGTGCGGTCGCCCGCGTAGACGCGCAGGGTGGTCAGCACGGACTGGGGGAGACGGGCGAATTCGGCGCCGAGCCCGAGCTGGTCGAGCAGCCGAATCGTCGACGGATGGACGGTGTCGCCGCGGAAGTCGCGCAGGAAGTCGGGGTGCTTTTCCAGCACGGTGACCTCCACGCCCGCGCGCGCCAGCAGCAGGCCCGCCATCATCCCGGCCGGTCCGCCGCCGACGATGCAGCACGTTGTCTTGTCCATCGTTTTCCCCTCCGCCGGAATGTCTACGACGAAGCGTAGTAGTAAATCCCGCTGCCGGTACAGCGAATTTGGCAAACTCCCGACCGCCCCTTGACGCGCCGAGGCACGCGCGCAATACTGAACTAGATGGTTCAGTATGACTTCCTAGACGCCTCGTTCGGGGCGCTCGCGGACCCCACCCGGCGGGGCATCCTCGAGCATCTCGGTCGTGGGCCCGCCACCGTCAGCGAGTTGGCCGAGCGGTTCGAGATGACGTTGACCGGCATCAAGAAGCACATCGGGTTGCTCGAGGAGGCGGGCATGGTGGTCACCGAGAAGCGTGGGCGGGTGCGGTACTGCCGCATCGGCGAGCACGTGTTCGACCGTGAGGTGGCCTGGATGCAGGGTTATCGGCAGATGCTGGAAGCCCGGATGGACCGTCTCGATGAATTCCTGCGACGAACGGAGCCAGAGCAATGAGCACCACAACCAAGGACGCGGTCATCACCTCCACCTCGGACCGCGAAGTGCACATCGAACGCGATTTCGACGCACCGCTGGATCGGGTGTGGGACGCCTACAGCCGCGTCGAGCAGCTGTCGCGCTGGTGGGCGCGCGGCCACGAGGTCGACATCGAGCGCTGGGAGTTCCGCAAGGGCGGCCACTGGCGTTTCGTGGAGCACGAGGGCGACGAGTCCTACGGTTTCGAAGGCCGCTTCCGTGAGATCACCCCGAAGGAGCGGATCGTGCAGTCCTTCGAATGGGACGGTATGCCCGCCCACATCTCGATCGACACGACCACCTTCGTCGACCTCGGCAACGGCCGCACCCGTGTGGTCACCGACAGCATCTTCCACACCGCCGAGGAATGCGCGGGCATGCTCGCCTCCGGCATGGAGACCGGCCTCAACGACAGCTACCGCGCCCTCGACGCCCTGCTCGCCGGAAACCGCTGACCGCGCACGGACTCACGACGAAGGCCCGGCTGCTCAGCTGTGCGAGCAGCCGGTCGCGCGTTTACGCGGCTTCAACCGCAGCGGCGGCAGCGGCGGAGCGGGAATCCGCTCCTGCTCCGGATGGCCGACCACCTGCCCGAACCGGCTGGTGTCGTGGGCTTCCCACGCCTCGCGCGCCGCCACGATCTCCTCGTGACTTCGTCCAACGAAGTTCCACCACATCACCAGTTCCTCGGTGAACGGCTCACCGCCGATCAGGGCGAAATGCGCGCGGTCGGTGCTCGTCGAACGCACCTCGGCCCGATCGGTGCCCAGGTACAGCAGCGGTCCGGGACCGAGCTCGATACCGTCGACGACGACCGTGCCCTCGACGACGAGCACCGCGTGCTCGAAGGCGCGTTCCAGCGGTAGTCGCACGTCGGCGCCGGGGTCGAGGACGATGTCCGCGCCGACGATCGGCGTATAGGCCTTCGCCGGTGAGGTGACGCCGCCCAGCGAACCGATCAGCACGGTCGCCCGCAGTCCCGGTTCCTCGTATACGGGCAGCTCGCGGTGCTGTTCGAAGTGCGGTTCGACGCCGGTCGCGTTGTCGGGCAGGGCGATCCACAGTTGCAGGCCGTTGCCCGCGTTCGCGCCCGGTACGCCGAACTCCGAATGCGCGATGCCGCGCCCGGAGGTCATCAGGTTGAGCTGACCCGGTTCGATCCGCACATCCGAACCCACCGAATCGCGGTGCCGGATCTGCCCGTCGAACGGCCAGGTCACTGTCTGCAGGCCGATGTGCGGGTGGGGCAGGATGTCGGGTGAGGCGCCGGTGCGGGTGACGGTGGGCGAGCCGAACCGATCGAGGAAACACCACGCGCCGACGGTCGGCAGATCCCGTTGCGGCAGCGTGCGTTCCACGTATACGCCGCGTACGCCGCCGAGCGGGACCTCCCTGGCCGGGTACAGCTCGGTGATCGGACCGGGGCTCGGCGACGGTTCGCACAGCACCTCGGTGGGGTCGGCCTCGAGGTCGCTCATCCGGGGATGCCCTTGCCGACCACATGCGCGTCGAACTCGGGGTGCTTGTCGAGCCAGCCACGGATGAACGGGCAGTGCGGGGTGATGGTTCGCCCGCGCGCGATCACGTCCTCGACGGCGTAGCGGGCCAGCTTGCTGCCGAGGCCCTTGCCGCCGAAGGCGTCGTCGATCTCGGTGTGCACGAAGTCGGTGTCGTTGCCGCGCTCGATGTACTCGGCGAAGCCGGCGAGTTCGTCGCCGTAGAAGATGTCGTAGCGGTTCTTGTCCTGGTTGCGGACGACACGGGCCTGCGACGCGGTGGTCTCCGACATCTTTGCGCTCCTTCCGCACCGCCGACAGGTGCGCTCGTGACTTGGTATACCGACCAACCCGGGCGCGGCGTGAGTATTCCCGGCCGCACCCGAGCCGATGCTATTCCCGTCCAGCCGAGGTGAACGACATGTCCGCGTACCGTGGGCCCGCCACCTGTCCGGCGATCGGTTCCAGCGTCGCGAGTTCGTCGTCGCCGAGCCGCACCCCGGCGGCCGCGACGTTCTCCGCGAGCCTGCCGCGCTTGCGGGTGCCCGGGATCGGCACCACCGCAAGGCCGTGTGCCTCGGCGCGCGCGTGCACCCACGCGAGGGCGACCTGGGCCTGGGTGATGCCGTGCGCTTGCGCGATCGCCGCCAGCGGTGCGAGGAGTTCGGCATTGCGTTCGGCGTTGGCGCCGGTGAAGCGGGGCATCCGCTGCCGGAAGTCGTTGCCGCCGAGGCTGTCCGCGTTGCGGAACGCGCCGGTGAGGAACCCGCGACCCAGCGGCGAGTACGGCACGAATGTCACGCCGAGTTCGGCGGCGGCGGGCACGGCGGTGCGCTCCACATCGCGGGAGAACAGTGACCACTCCGACTGCACGGCCGCGATCGGGTGCACCGCGTGCGCGGCGCGCAGTTCGTCGCCGGTCACTTCCGACAGGCCGAGCGCGCGCACCTTGCCCGCGGTGACCAGCTCGGCCATCGTGGCGACGGTGTCCTCGATCGGCACGGCCGGGTCGCGGCGGTGCATGTAATACAGGTCGATGGTGTCGACACCGAGCCTGCGCAGGCTCGCGTCCACGGCGGCGCGGATGTACTCGGGGGAGTTGTCGAAGCCGCGGAACGCCGGATCGTCGGCCTTGCGCACGATGCCGAATTTGGTGGCGATCACCAGCTCGTCGCGGTGCTCGCGGACGAAACCGGACAGGAATTCCTCGTTGTGGCCGGAGCCGTAGATATCGGCGGTGTCGAACAGCGTCACGCCGAGTTCGAGGGCGTGCTCGAGGGTGGCCCGGGACTCCGCCAGATCGGAGTCGCCGTAGAACTCGCTGATGCCCATGCAGCCAAGACCCTGGATGCCGACCCGTCGACCGTCGGCGCCGAGGGTGGTGGTCGGCAGAGTGGTGCTCATGTATCGGTTCCTTCGCTCGTGTGCGCGGTGAGCGTGACGGGCGGGACCAACTCGGATCGGCCCTCGTACACGGCGATCTTGTAGTCCAGCACGGCCACGGTCTTCTGTAGTTCCGCGATCTTGTCGAGCACGTCGGCCCTGGTCTGCCGGAACATCTCCAGCCGTTGCGGGAAGGTCTGCTCACCCGCCCGCACCAGTTCGGCATACCGGATCATGTCGGCCACCGGCATGCCGGTGGTGCGCAGCCGCGCGATCAGCTCCAGCCACTCCAGGTCGCGATCGCTGAAGCGGCGATTGCCGGTGTGGTCGCGACCGATGTAGTTCATCAGCCCGATCCGCTCGTACCAGCGCAGCGTGTCGCGACTGAGGCCCGACCGCTCGGCGACCTCGCCGATCGAGTATTTCGGGCGCTCCCGTTCGTTCGCGCTGTCGGTGTGCCGAACCGCTTCCGGATCCATCGTGCTCGTCCCTTTCCGTGGAACTCCACCGACGCTAGCCACCTGGAGTGCACTCCAAGCAAGCCTATTCGCGGGACGAGCCGATCTCAGTTGTACTTCGGCAGTTCCTGTACCGCCCAGCGGTTTCCGTCGGGGTCGGCGAAGAACGTGAACAGGCCCCAACCCAGATCCTGCACCGGAGTCGCCTCGACGCCCGCCGCGACGAGTTGTTCGTAGGCCTGCTGGGCGCTCGGCACCACCATCTGCATGCCCTCGACGCTGCCGGGAGCAGCCTGGGTGATGCCGCGGCCGATGCAGATCGAGCAGCCCGAACCCGGCGGGGTGAGCTGGACGAAGCGGATGTCGGGGCTCGGCGTGTGGTCGTGGTCGGCGTTGAAACCGATGCTGGTGTAGAAGTCCTTGGCCCGATCGATATCGGTGACCGGGATGGCAACGAGCTCGATTTTCCAATCCATGCGGTCAAGCATCCCACCGCCCACCGACAGAAACGTAGTGTGGATCACATGGCTAAGGAGATCGACCGCATCCGGGCCCGCTCGGCTTGGGAAACGGTGAAGGAGAGCCCGGTGATCACCGCCATCGCGGTGGCACCGGTGGTACTGGTACTCGGCGTGGTCTGGTGGCTGACGAACGGCGTGGTCGCCTTCGTGTTGCTCGCGCTGCTCGGCGTCGGAATCGTGGTCGGGGGCAAGCTGCTGAAGTAGGTCAGCGCGGCACGTGGAAGTGCGTCAGTTCGCCGGTTCCCTGGTCCACTCGCGCCCACGGCCGGTCGAACTCGAGCACCGCCAGCGCCGAGGTGGGGAACTTGCGGCTCAGCTCGGTGGCCGCGTCGGAATCGCGGTTGGTCGCGAGATCCCAAGCGGTCCAAGGGATTCCGGGAACATGACCGACAAGGAGGAGAGTCGAGACAGCATGGTCGGTGAGCTGGATCAGCTCGATCAGGGTGTGCGGGTTCGCCTCGTAGATGTCGTCGCGGTACTCGACGGGAGCGTCGATCCCGGTGGCCGCCAGGGTGAGCCGGGTGCGCTGGGCGGTGGAGCAGCGCACCGCGTCGATCGCCGGCTGGGTGGCGCGCAACCAGTCGCCCGCCAGGGCGGCTTCGCGTTCGCCGCGCGGTGCCAGTGGCCGTTCGTGATCGTCCACCCCGTCCGGGTACGCCGATTTTCCGTGCCGCATCAGGATCAGGGTCACCGCCATGTACTACACGGTAATCGTGCACACCGGTGAGGTCGCAGTCACACTCGAGGCACACTGAAAGCTGCGTCACTCATACCCGAGGTGACGTCCGACCACACATTTCGAGGATCTGCACCCATGGCCTACGTCATCACGCAGCGTTGTTGCAACGACGCCAGCTGCGTCACCGAGTGCCCGGTCGACTGCATCCGCCCGACCCCGGATCAGCCGGAGTTCGCCACGGCGGAAATGCTCTACATCGACCCAGACACCTGTATCGACTGCGGCGCCTGTGTCGATGCGTGCCCGGTGGACGCCATCTTCTCCGAGGACGATCTCCTCGCCTCGCTCGGCAGGTACCGCGAGATCAATGCCGAGTACTTCCGGCGTCACCCGCTGGAGACGAATTTCGACCCACTCGCCACCCCCGTGCGCCCACCGAAGAGTCTCGGCACCCTGCGCGTCGCGATCGTCGGTGCCGGCCCGGCGGCTTGCTACGCCGCCGACGAGCTGTTGCGGCGCAGCGATGTCGAGGTGGAGATGTTCGACCGGCTGCCCACGCCGTGGGGTCTGGTCCGCGCGGGCGTGGCGCCCGATCACGCGGGCACCAAGAACGTCGCGACGATGTTCGAATCGGCCTTCCGCCGCGACACCCTGCAGTACTACCTCAATGTCGAGATCGGCGAACACATCGATCACCGTGAGCTGCTCGAGCACCACCACGCCGTGATCTACGCCGTCGGCGCGTCGAGCGACCGCAAGCTCGGTGTCCCGGGTGAGGACCTGCCCGGCAGCCATTCGGCCACCGAGTTCGTCGCCTGGTACAACGGCCATCCCGATTTCGCCGAGCGCGAGTTCGACCTGTCGGGTGAGCGCGCGGTGATCGTCGGCAACGGCAATGTGGCGCTCGACGTGGCGCGCGTGCTCACCGTCGACCCGGACGAGCTGGCCAAGACCGACATCGCCGACCACGCCCTGGACGCGCTGCGCCGCAGCAACATCCGCGAGGTCGTGATTCTCGGCCGTCGTGGTCCGCTGCAGGCCGCCTACAGCTCGCCGGAGTTCCTGGCGCTCACCCATCTGAAGGGTGTCGACGTGGTCGTCGATCCCGCCGACCTCGATCTCGACGAGCACAGCCGGGCGATCCTCGACGACCCGAACATCGAACCGTCGCTGCGGCTGAAATACCAGTTGGCCCAGGAGTATTCGACCGGCCGACGCGATCCGGCGAACAAGCGCATCGTCTTCCGCTACCTGGCGACCCCCACCGAGGTGCTCGGTGACGACCATGTCACCGGTATCGAGTTCGCGCACAACGAACTCACCGCCGACCTCGTCGCCACCCCCACCGACCGCACCGAACGCCTCGACACCGGCCTGGTGCTCCGCTCGATCGGTTACCGCGGCGTCCCCGTGCCCGGCCTGCCGTTCGACGAGCGGCGCGGTGTGGTGCCGAGCGAGCACGGTCGCGTGCTCGCCGATACCCAGCCGCTGCCCGGTGTGTACGTGGCGGGCTGGATCAAGCGTGGCCCGCGCGGCGTGATCGGCTCCAACCGGATCGATGCCGAGGAAACCGTCGAGGCACTGATCGACGACTTCATCGCGGGCAGACTCACCAACCCGACCGGCGACCGGGCCGCCCTGCGCGCCCTGCTCACCGAGCGTCAGCCAGACCTCGTCGACCGCGCCGCCTGGAAGACCATCGACCAGGCGGAAAAGGCCGCGGGTAAAGCAGCGGGCCGACCCCGCGTCAAGTTCACCACCCGCGCCGACCTCCTCAAGGCCGCGAAGGGCTAGACCGACCCGCGACGGTTCTCGGCCGCCTCGATCCTGACCAAGAAGCAGGCCGAGAACCCCACCGCGAGCCCGAAAGGGCTAGGCAAAACCCGCATCCGGTTCTCGGCCGCCTTGATCTGGACTGACCGGAGGGTGCGACGAAGGAGTGCCCGGAGGGAGGGAAGATCAAGGGAACAGGCCGAGAACCCGCGGCGCCAGCCGCAAAATTACGGCAGGGGCATGACCTTGACGACGGTTGTCGTGATCCCACCGACCACGAACCACAACCGCAACACCGGCCGCCCACTCACATCGCCCGGCTCGTACCGCCCGCGCACCGTGATGTGTTCACGCGCCAGCACCGGCGCCACGTACTCGATCACCGCGCGATGCGGCACCGCGAGCAGTTTCGGATAGTCGACGAGGAACTGCTCCACGGCCTGCCAGTAGCAGGCGTTGTTCACGTGGTTGTACTGGTCGATGTCGGTGGCGCGCACCGGGAACGGCACATCGGTGTCGGATTCGCGCGGCGCCGGATCGGTGAGGTAGGGCCGCCACCGCAGCCGGTGTTCGTCGGTGGTGCGGGCCAGATAGGCCAAGCCTTCGTCGCTGATGCGGGCGGGCAGGTTGCTCGACTCGCTGAGGTTGATCCAGAACCCCTCGGTCTCGATCAGGCCGCCGCCCTCGCTGGTGATGCGCACGCGCATGTTCGTCCACCTGGTCGACATGCTCGCGCACCACCGCGTGAGGTGTACGTGATCGGGGAAGACGACCGGGCGGATCACGTCGATGACGGTGCGGCGCACGATCCAGGTGGGATCGGTGCGGTGCAGCGCGGTCTGATGCAGTTCCTCGTAGGCGATATCCTGCAGGTAGCGGGCGACCCCGTCGAAGCGCAGCCGGTGGTACGGGTCCACGTCGCCGGCCCGGACAGGCCACGCCGTGGCGAAACCCGTGCCCTCCTGGGGTAGCGGGGCCAGTGGCTGATCGAGTGACACGTGTGCTCCTTGCGCGGTCCACACAGGTGAGCCGCGACTTCTTGCGTAGTTCTGCCCTCGACTTTACGGTGCGCAGATCACACCCTCACGTCGAGCCGGGACTAGCCCCCACCGGCGTACATGACAAGTGCTGTAGGCGCCCGGTAACCTGCTGGAATGGCCGGCGGGGCGATGGCAGGCGCGATGTTCGGTCGCTATGAGTTGCGTCGGCTTCTCGGAGTCGGCGGTATGGGCGAGGTCTACGAGGCTTTCGACACCACCAAGGATCGCGTCGTCGCGCTCAAGGTGCTCAATCGTGAGCTGGCGGCCGACCCCACCTATGTGCAGCGTTTCCGCCGCGAATCCCATGCGATGGCCAGTGTGCAGGAGCCGCACGTCATCCCGGTGCACGACTGGGGCGAGGTCGACGGTGTGCTCTACATCGACATGCGTCTGGTGCGCGGTTCCGATCTCAAGGAGCGGCTGCAGCAGCACGGCAAGCTGACGCCCGGCGAGGCGGTGCAGGTGGTCGAGCAGATCGCGGCCGCGCTCGATGCCGCGCACGAGCTCGGCCTGGTGCATCGCGACGTGAAGCCGGCCAACATCCTGCTCACGGCCAACCTGTTCGCCTATCTGGTCGACTTCGGTATCGCGCACGGCGCGTCCGATCCCCAGCTCACCAGCGCGGGCAGCGCCGTCGGTTCGATGGCGTACATGGCGCCGGAACGGTTCGAGGACGTGCCGATGACGCCGGCCGTCGACACCTACGCGCTCACCTGTGTGCTCTACGAGTCGCTGGTGGGACGGGTGCCGTTCCCGGTGAACAGTCTCGCCGGCGCGATCGGTTCGCATCAGATGGCACCGCCGCCCCGGCCGAGTGCGGTCGATCCGGCGCTGTCGGCGTTCGACGCGGTGATCGAGCGTGGCATGGCCAAGCGGCCCGAGCAGCGCTACGGCTCGCCGGGCGACCTGGCTCGCGCCGCCCGTGCCGCGCTGGTGCAGGCCGAACGCGACGCGCCCGCAACCGTTCCCGGCCCGCGGGTGACGCCGTTGGTGAAGCAGCCGCCGCCGCGCCCGTTCACCGGGCAGACCCGGGTCACCGGGCCGCAACCACCGCCGCCGACCGCTCCCTCGCCTGCTCAGCCACCCGCCGCGGCGCACCGGTCCGCACCGCAGCAGCCGATCGCCGGTTTCGCGCAGTCCGGGCGGCAGCAGACCCGGATGAGCACCGGCCCCCAGTTCTCCTCGGGTGCCTACGCCCATCCGTCGGAGCCGCTGCCCCTTCCGCAGCGGAATTCGGCGACGCCGATTCTCGCCGGTGCGCTCGGCGCGCTGATCGTCGTCGCCGCGGTCGGTGTGGCGGTGTGGGTGATGTTGAGCGTCAACGATTCCGGTACCGATCGCGCAGGTCAGCCGGTGTCCTCGTCCAGTCTGCGGATGCCCCCGCCGGTGGTGGTGTCGGTCAGCCAGGAAGTGCCAACCGGCGTTCCGCAGGCACCGCCGACGGAGCCGAAACCGACCACAACCACTGTGCCGCCGTTGAATTCGGCCGTCACCGGCGCCGACGGTCAGGGTTTCCTCAGCGGTGGCCCGCGCTGCAACGACAACGACGCTGCCATGACTATCGCGCGCACCACCACCTCGCGGGTGGTCATCTGCCACACCGGGGACGACCGCTTCTACTACAAGGGTGTCGCGGTGCGTAACGGCAACGCGATCGAACTCGACGATCCCGTCCCGACCGGCGACGGCGGATTCACCGCGACCAACCCGAGCGACGGAACGCAATACCAGGTCACGCCTGCGGGCCTGACGATCATCAAGGGTGGTTCGGTGCTCTCCAGTGAGGCGATGCTGGAATTCGCCCATCGCTGAGCGTGGCCGGGATATGTTCGACAGGGGTTCGATGTCGAGAGAGGTTTCCCGGATGCGTGCAGCTCAGGTGAGCAAGTTGGAAGGTCCGTCGTCGATCGAGGTCGTCGACCTGCCCGAACCGGTCGCTTACCCGGGCGGTGTCCTCATCGACGTGCACGCCGCCGGGATCGCCTTCCCCGATGTCCTGATGACGCGTGGTCTCTACCAGATGAAGCCGGGTCTGCCGTTCGTCGTCGGCGGTGAGGTCGGTGGCGTGGTGCGTGAGGCGCCCGCCGAGTCCGGGCTGCGTGCCGGTGACCGGGTCGCGGCACTGACCATGCTCGGCAACGGCGTCGCGGAGGTGGCGGTCGCACCCGCCGACGCGGTCTTCAAGCTGCCGGACAACGTGTCGCTCGAGTCGGGTGCGGGCATGCTGTTCAACGACCTGACCGTGCACTTCTGCCTCACCAAGCGCGGCAGGCTGGCCGAGGGCGAGACGGTCCTCGTGCACGGTGCGGCCGGTGGCGTCGGTACCTCGACCCTGCGGCTGGCCAAGGCGCTGGGCGCGGGCCGGGTGATCGCGGTGGTGAGCACCGAGGCCAAGGCGCAGGTCGCCAAGGCCAACGGCGCCACCGACGTGGTGCTCACCGACGGCTGGCTGGCGGCGGTCAAGGAACTCACCGGTGGGCGGGGCGTCGACATCGTGCTCGACCCGGTGGGCGGCGACCGTTTCACCGACAGCATCCGCAGCCTCGCGGGCGGTGGCCGGTTGCTCGTCGTCGGGTTCACCGCGGGCGAGATCCCCACGGTGAAGGTGAACCGGCTGCTGCTCAAGAACGTGGAGGTCGTCGGTGCGGCCTGGGGTGAATGGGTGATGACCCACCCCGGTTACCTGGCCGAACAATGGGCCGACCTGGAGCCGCTGTTCGCCTCCGGTGCAGTCACGGCGCCGGAACCGGTGCTCTACCCCCTGGAGCGCACGGCCGAAGCCGTTGCGGCCCTGGACAACCGGACCGCGACCGGCAAGGTCGTCGTACAACTGCGCTGACGCGGTGTGAGGTTGTCGGACCGCCGGGGTAGCGTCCGGTTCGTCGCCGGGATCGAAGGAGCGCGCCGTGCAGTTGTCGAATCGGGTACTGAACCGGACGCTGCTCGCGCGGCAGCACCTGCTCGAGCGGTCCACCCTGAGCACACCGCAGATGTGCGAGCATCTCGTCGGGTTGCAGGCGCAGGATGTCCCGCCGCCGTTCATCGGTTTATGGAGCCGGACAGTCGATTTCGACCCCGACACGGTGTCGCGCGGATTGGACGACCGCACGCTGGTGCGGATCACCCTGATGCGCGGCACCATCCACCTCGTCACCCCGCCCGACGCCCTCCGCATCGCCCCGCACATCCAGCCCGAACTCGAAAAGGTGCCCTTCCGTAAGGGTTTCAACTACGGGGCCATGGTCGGACTCGACCCCGAGCAGGTCCGCGCCGACGGGGAGGCGGTGCTCGGCGACGAGCCGATGTCGGCCGCCGACCTGCGCGCCGAAGCCGCCATCCGCTACCCGGATCGCGATCCGGGTGCGGTGTCGCAGACCTGGCTCTACCAGCTCCCGGTTCTGCAGACCCCGCCGCGTGGCCGCTGGCGCGACAACAGCCGACCCGTCTGGTCGCGGGTGCAGCCGTGGCTGGGCGCCCCGCTCGACCCGGACTATCCGGTGGCCGAACTGATCCTGCGCTACCTGCGCGCCTTCGGGCCGGCCTCGACCATGGACATGCAGACCTGGTCGCGCCTGCCCGGCATGAAACAGGTGGTCGCCGACCTGGGCGACCGTGTCCGCACCTACACCGACGAGCGCGGCCGGTCCCTCTACGACGCCGCCGAACTCGAACTCGCCGACCCCGACCTGCCCGCCCCGGTGCGCCTGCTCGGCTGGTACGACAACGCCCTGCTCTCCCACCAGGACCGCAGCCGCGTCATCGGCGAAACCATCGCCCCACGTTCCTTCGGTGCCAATGTCTCGCCGGTCCTGATCGACGGCTTCACCGCCGGGGTCTACAAAGTCTTCGTGCAGTCGGGAACCGCCCGTCTCCGGGTGAGCCCTACCCGTGCATGGACGAAAGGCGAAGCGGCAGAGGTCGAATCGGAGGCCACTGCCCTGCTCGCGTTCCTGGAGCCGGAATCCGCCCCGGTCGTCGAGATCCTCGCCCCGGCGGCCGACCTCCGTCCGTGACACGGCTTTAACGCCGGGGAAATACCGGATTCCTAGGGTCGGTCCTACGACGTTCATGGCTGCAACGGACGACGTGCTCGGCCGAACCCGGCGAGCGAACCAGCCGCAACCGAAAGGGTGCGCGCATGGGTTCGTCCGTGGTCATCACCGATGTCACCGTCTACACGCCGCAGGGGTGGCAGCCTGGAGAGGTCGTCGTCCGCGACGGCCGGGTCGCCGCATTGCGGGCGGACCAGGAGCACGCGGCGCTCCCACGCTTCGACGGTGCGGGCGGCTATCTGCTTCCCGGCTTCGTCAACACCCACACCCACCTGCAACAAGCGGTACTTCGCGGCGTGGGGGAAGGCCTGCCGCTGCTGGAATGGTTGCGCTGCGTCGGCGAGCACACCGTCGCCGCCACCCCTGAACAGACCTACCTCTCGGCCCTGGCCGGTGGCTTGGAACTGCTCCGCGGCGGGGTGACAACGGTCGTCGAGCACCTGTGGCCGAACCCGTCCGACCAGGTCCACCAGGCCGTGATCCGCGCGCTCGACGAGCTCGGCATCCGGGTGGTCCTCGGGCGCGGCATCGCCGACCGCGCCGACGTCACCCGCAAATGGGGCCTCGACCCGCGCCTGATGCAGCCGCTGGACGAGGCGTTCGCCCATATCGACGCACTCGACCGGCAGCTGGCGGGCTCGCGCATCACCACCGCGCTGGCCGTGCCCAATCCGCGCTGTCTCACCCCCGACGGCATGGCGGCGGCCGGCGCCTACGCCGAGTCGACCGGCAAGACGGTGTCGATCCACGTCCTCGAGACCACCACCGACGACGACATGTGCCGCCTGCACGCCGGTATGGGCGCCGTCGACTACCTCGACACCAACGGCTTCCTCGGGGAGCGCACGCTCGCCGTGCACTGTGTGAACCTCGACGCGCACGGCCGCGCGGTCTTCGCCGAGCGCGGTGTCACCGTCTCCTACAACCCGATCTCGAACATGCGCCTCGGCAGCGGCATCGCCCCGATCGGCGACATGCTGGCCGCCGGGATCGACGTGACCCTCGGCGTGGACGGCGCGGCCAGCAACGACACCCAGGACATGCTCCTGACCTTGCGCATGGGCGCGTATCTACAGCGCGCCGCACACCGGCGCGCCGACCTGTTCGGCATCGATCGCATGTTGCACATGGCCACGGGTGCGGCCGGTCGGGTGCTCGACGGGCCGGTACACACCGGCATCGCCGTCGGCGACCGGGCCGACCTCACCCTGGTCCGCTTCGACCGAGACTTCGCCTGTCTGCCTGTGCTCGACCCCGGTGCGACGCTGCTGACGACCGCTTCACCGCGCGTGGTCGACACGGTCTGGGTCGACGGCGAGGCGGTGATCCGCGACGGCCGCAGCACAAGAGTAGACACCGACGAACTGACTCACCGCCTGATCCACATGCGATGAATGTTAATCCAGCGGAAACAGCCCACATATTGCATGTAATCCAGCAAGACCACACTGAATTCATTCACATGTTGCACGCAACATCCACCGTAGGAAGGTGATCACGGTGACGCTCTACGACACAGTGAACGACGCGGACGCGAGGACGCTGCTCGCCGGACTCGAGGTCTACTTCGCGGGCGTCGGCAAACGTTTCGGCGGTGACGACGGCACCCTGGCCCTCACCGGCATCGATCTGGATATCCGCGAGGGCGAGTTCGTCGCCGTGGTCGGGCCGTCCGGCTGCGGCAAGTCCACCCTGTTGCGCCTGGCCGCAGGCCTCGAGCGGGTGAGCGCGGGAGCCGTTGCGGTGCGCACGAATTCGATCGGCTTCATCTTCCAGGAAGCCACCCTGCTGCCCTGGCGCAAGGTGCGGCGCAATGTCGAACTCTCGGCGGAACTGGCCGGGGTGCCGCGCGCTGTGCGGCGCGCACGGGTGGAACGGGCGATCGAGGCGGTCGGGCTGGCCGACTTCGCGGATGCCCTGCCGCGCAAGCTCTCCGGCGGTATGCGGATGCGGGTCTCGCTGGCCAGGGCGCTGGCGCTGGAACCGCGGCTGATGCTGCTCGACGAACCGTTCGGCGCGCTCGACGAGATGACGCGACTGACCATGCAGGAGGAACTGCTCCGCCTCTACCGCGACAACGCCTTCACCGCTCTGTTCATCACGCACTCGGTGGCGGAGGCGGTGTTCCTCGCGTCGCGGGTGGTGGTGATGTCGGCGCGGCCGGGGCGGGTGCACGAGGTGATCGACGTCGGCCTGCCCTATCCGCGCGACCGTGAACTGCGCTTCGATCCCGCCTTCACCGAACTCGTCGCGCGCGTGTCGCACTCGTTGAAAGAGGCTGCCTGATGGTGAGTATCGCCGCCCGGGCCGTGGTACCGGCGAAGCCGGGGACCGAGCTGTCCACCGCACGCATGCGCAAGATCGCCAAGGCCCTTGCCGCGCCAACCATTTCGATCGCCCTTGCCCTCGCCGCCTGGTACGCGGTGTCGATGCTGGTACTCAGCGAAGGTCGCCGCTTCCTGCTGCCACCACCGCATGTGGTGTTCGCCGAGTCGCTGGCCGATCCGAAGAAGCTCGAGGTGATGGGTGAGGCGCTGGCGGTGACCGCGCGGGTCGCGCTCACCGGACTGCTGATCTCGGCCGTGCTCGGTGTCGCCATCGCGGTGCTGATGAGCCAGGCCAAACCGATCGAGAACGTCGTCTACCCGTATGCCGTGGTGCTGCAGGCGATTCCGGTGCTCGCCGTGGTTCCCTTGATCGGGCTGTGGCTCGGTTACGGTTTCGCCGCGCGGACCACGGTCTGCGTGCTCATCGCCATCCATCCGATCATCGCGATGACATTGTTCGGCATCAAATCGGTCGACGCGAACCTGCGCGAGCTGTTCACCCTCGGCCGCGCCGGGCGCCTGCGCAGGCTCTGGTCCCTGCAGCTACCAGGCGCCCTGCCCTCTACTCTGACCGGTTTACGCACGGCCGCAGGGCTTTCCGTCACCGGCGCGATCATCGGCGACATGTTCTTCGCGCAGGGCAAACCCGGCATCGGCACCCTGCTCGACACCTACCGCGCCCGGCTCCAATCCGAGGACCTCATCGGCGCGCTCCTGCTCGCCGCCCTGTTCGGGGTGCTCGTGTTCACCGTTTTCACGCTGATCCAGAAAGTCAGCGTCGGCCGCTGGCACGACTCGGCCCACTAGAAGGAACCGCCATGAAAAACGCACGCCCCCTGCGCCGCCTCGGTATCGCGGCCTTGGCCCTCACCCTCGCGGCCTGTTCCGGCGAAACCGGTGACGACACCGCCGTCGCCCTCGAGCCCGCACCCACCGAACAACGGCTGGCCGGTGTCTGCCCGGATACCGTTGTCGTGCAGCTGCAATGGGCCCCGGAAACCGACTCCGGCCCCATCTTCGGCCTGCTCGGTCCCGGCTACACCGTCGACGCCGACAACAACAAGATCACCGGTCCGCTCGTCACCGCGGGCAAGGACACCGGGGTGGAACTCGAGATCCGGGCGGGCGGACCGGCCATCGGCTTCCAGACCGTGCCGTCGCAGATGTACGTCGACGAGAGCATCACCCTCGGTCTCGCCCACTCCGAGCACGCCATCGCCGCCGCCGGGCAGCAGCCGATCGTGGCGGTCACCACCTTGCTGCGCAACAGCCCGCAGATGCTGATGTGGGATCCGGCGACCAATCCCGGCTGGCAGGGGATCGCCGATATCGGCCGGTCCGGCAAGCCGATCGTGGTGTCCAAGGGGCAGCTGTACCCGGACTGGCTGGTGGCGCGTGGCCTGGTGAAAGCCGAACAGATCGACGCCTCCTACGACAATTCGCCGTCCCGGTTCGTCACCGATCCGTCCTTCGCGCAGCAGGGTTTCGTCAACGCCGAGCCCTACACCTACGAGCACGAGGTGCGCGCCTGGAACAAGCCCGTGCGCTACCAGCTGCTCAAGGATGTCGGCTACGAGGGATACGCCCGCACGGTGAATGTCCGGGCGGACGAACTCGCCGAATTGCGGCCCTGCCTGCAGAAATTGGTGCCGATGATCCAGCGGGCCACCGCCGAATTCCGGGCCGATTCGACGCATGTCGACGAGGTGGTCGTCGATGTGGTCGAGCAGAATCCCAAGCTCAGCCCCTACAGTGCCGAGCTCGCCGCGTTCGGCTCCAAGGCGCTGATCGACGGCGGCTTGATCGGCAACGACAGCGACGGTGTGCTCGGCAGCTTCGACGAGGCCCGCGTGCAGCGCATCATCGACGAGTTCGCGCCCATCCTGCGCGCGGGTGGGGCGAATGTGCCGTCCGGCCTGCGGGCATCGGATCTCGTCACCAAGGAATTCCTCGACCCGTCCATCTCCGTCACCGGATAAGGAGACATTCCATGAGCACCAGCTACGACCTGTCCGAGGTCTCGCGCGAGAAGCGGATGGGCGGCCTCGGCAGGGAAACCGCCCGTGAGATCCGCGTCGTCGACCTCACCGATTTCGAGAATCGCCGCGCCGAGATCACCGACCAACTGTGGGCGGCGGCCACCGAGATCGGCTTCTTCCAGCTCTCCGGGCACGGCATCCCACAACCTCTGATCGACGAGATGTTCGGCGCCACAGCGGAGTTCTTCGCCTTGCCGGAGGAGATCAAAGGCCAATATCCGCTGGTGAAGGAACACAACGCCGGCTGGGAGAGCATGAGTCAGGTGCGCCCGTCCATCGGAGTGCCCGATCAGAAGGAGTCGTATCAGGTCACCCGGCCGCACATGGACGGGCTCTGGCCGAGCGAGACCGAGCTGCCCGGATTCCGTTCGCGTGTCCTGGATTTCGAGCATCGGGCCTGGGAAGTGGCGATGCGGGTGCTGTCCTGCTTCGCCGACCGGCTCGGACTTGCGCGCGAACACTTCACCACCGCACACGATCCCGCATCGCCGGACTACCAGAGCGCACTGCGATTGCTGCACTACTTCGCGGTGCCCGAGGAACTGCGCGGCGTTCCCGGCCGCTGGCGGGCAGGCGCGCACACCGACTTCGACTGCCTCACCCTGCTTTTCCAGCGCGACGGCCAAGGCGGGCTGCAAGTATGCCCCGGCAAGGAGATGGCCGAACAGGAATGGACCTCCATCACCCCGTCCTCGAGCCTGATCACCTGCAATATCGGCGACATGCTCACCCGCTGGAGCGACGACCTGCTGCCGTCGAACTTCCACCGCGTCCGCAGCCCCGGCGAGGGCGAATACCAGGGCGAGCGCTACAGCATCGCCTACTTCGCCCAGGCCGACCGCGACGCGATCATCCAGGGCCCCGGCGGCAAATACCCACCGGTCACCGCGGCCGATTTCCTCACCCAGCGTGTGCGAGCCAACTACCGGCCGCAGGGATAATCGGCGCAGACAACGGAAGGGACACGGCATGAGCGGTCAGCGCCCGGAGGCGGAAGCGGAGCGTGGCGACGGCACCTCACTGCTCGGCCCGTCGGTGCATCGCCGGATCAGGCAGCTTGTCCTTTCCGGCGAACTCGCCCCGGGCAGCCCGCTCAGCGTGCCCGCGCTGGCGACTCGGCTCGGGGTGAGCCGCAGCCCGGTGCGCGAGGCCGTGCAGCAGCTCATCTACGAGGGTCTCGCGGTGAGCACACCGCACGCGGGCGCGAAGGTGGCCGCCGTCGACGACGAACGCATCCGTGAGGTACTCGCGGTCCGCGCCGTCCTCGACGGCCTGGCCGCCGCCACGGCCGCCACCCGCCTCACCGAAGCGGACCTCGACAAACTCGCGGCCGTCATCGCCGCCCAGGAAACCAACCTGGACGACGCCACCGACGCGGCCCGCGACGCCCAGCTCGACCTGGAATTCCACAGCTTCATCCGGGACGCGGCCGGAAATACCTGTCTAGCCGACGAATTGGCGCGCCTGGAAGCCCAGGCACACCTCTACCGAGGCGATCTGTGGTGCTCGGCGCGCAACCGTCGCGTGGCCCTGCGCGAGCACCGCCGCATCCTCGAAGCCCTGGAATCAGGCCACCCCGAATCGGCCCGCATTGCCGCCGAGGCGCATGTCCACGGCCTGATGACGCGCCTCGACCGCCACTGACGCGCCTCGCCCGGCACCGGCTTGCCTGAGCCGGTGCCGAAGCGGGTGTCACGCTCGATGGCCCTGGTCGGTCACGGCGCCAGAGGTTTTCGCGTACTTCCTACCGGTCCGTGGCGCGGGTACCCGGCGGGCTGACACGCCGGTCCCGATAAGCGGGCGCCTTCGCGGTGCCGGCGGGTGTCAGCGTGCGCAGCAAGGGGAGCGTGCGCCGTTCGATCACCGTCGACAGCACGATCACGCTGTGCGACCGCACCACCGCGCTCGTCCGGTCGATGCTGAGCAGCACGGCCTGTAGACCGGCGTGTGAGTCGGCACCGATGCGGCAGAGCACGTCACCGGAACCCGTGGTCGCGTAGGCCTCGAGCACGCCGGGGATCGCGTCGAGTTCGGCGGTGAGGGTGTCGAGCGCGCCCTGGGCGATCTCCAGGGTGACGAACGCCTGCACATCGAAACCCGCTGCGGTGACATCGATCTGGGGGTCGTAGGAGGCGATCACCCCGGCTTCCTCCATCCGGTTGATCCTGGCCTGCACCGTCGCGCGGGCCACCTTCGTGCGCCGCGAGAGTTCCAGGATTCCGGCCTTCTGGAACTCGTGCATGGCCGACAGGATCGCCAGGTCGAGTTCGTCCAGTTTCGCGGGTGTGCGCATGCCAGACCTCCGTCCTCGGGTGCTATTCAAATTGTCCACCATCCGGCAGCGTGAGGTATCAACTTTGGTCAGCATGACCAGGCGCGAGCCGTGTTGTTGCCTAGCTCACGGGTGGCGCGTTTTCCTAGGTCATGACCATTGAGCAGCAGCTCGTCGGGCTGATCGAGCACGACGACAGTGTCGATCCGTTCCCTGTCACCGGTTGGGACGCGCTGGTGTGGGTTGTCGGCAACGCCACCCAGTGCGCGCACTTCCTGCAATCGGCCTTCGGGATGCGGCTCGAGGCCTACTCCGGCCCCGAGACCGGCAACCGCGACCACAAGGCCTACGTGCTGCGCAGCGGGGGAGCGCGGTTCGTGGTCAAGGGCGCGGTCGATCCGGACAGTCCGCTGGTCGCCCATCACGATCGGCACGGCGACGGCGTGGTCGACATCGCCCTCGAGGTCCCCGACGTGGACCGGTGCGTCACCTGGGCGCGCGAGCACGGCGCGACGATCCTGGTCGAACCACACGACGACAGCGACGAATTCGGCACCGTCCGCTCCGCCGCCCTTGCCACCTACGGCGAGACCAGGCACACCCTCATCGATCGCTCCGCCTACGCGGGCCCCTATCTGCCCGGCTATATCGCACGCACCTCGACCCTTCGCAACGGTCCGCGCCTGTTCCAGGCCATCGACCATGTGGTCGGCAATGTGGAACTGGGCATGATGGACCGCTGGGTCGACTTCTACCGCCGCGTCATGGGTTTCACGAACATGGCCGAATTCGTCGGCGACGACATCGCCACCGAGTACTCCGCGCTGATGAGCAAGGTCGTCGCCAACGGCAACCACCGCGTGAAGTTCCCGCTCAACGAACCGGCCGTCGGCCGCAAACGTTCCCAGATCGATGAGTACCTCGAGTTCTATCGCGGACCGGGCGTGCAGCACATCGCCCTGGCCACCGGCGACATCCTCGCCACCGTCGACGCCCTGCGCGCCGCGGGCGTCGAATTCCTGCCGACCCCCGACACGTATTACGAGGACCCCGAACTGCGCGCCCGCATCGGCCATGTCCGCGTCCCCGTCGAGGAACTGCAGCGGCGCGGCATTCTCGTCGACCGCGACGAAGACGGCTACCTACTGCAGATCTTCACCCGCCCGATCACCGACCGTCCAACGGTGTTCTTCGAACTCATCGAGCGACACGGCTCACTCGGCTTCGGAAAAGGCAATTTCAAAGCCCTTTTCCAAGCCATCGAACGCGAGCAGGCGGCCCGCGGGAACCTGTGAGTGCGTCCGCGCACGCACTACAGTTCATGGCATGCGGATCCCCTCGGCGATCATCACCGGCATGGCCCTGGCTGTCGTGCTGTCGTCGTGCGGATCGGGGGGCGACTCCGATTCGCCGGCGGGCCCGAATCGGCCACCACCGAAGGTGGCCTCACTCGGCCCGTTCGTCGGCGAGTGCGGGCACGTCACCGACGACGAGGTGCGCGAGCTGGCGGGCCTGTCCCAGATCGCGCGGGTGTACAAGAACTCGACCGGCTGCAACTGGCAGTCGGCCGGATTGTTCGCCCCGAGCGTGACATTCGCGTCCTATCGCGGCAGCCCGATCGAACGCGAGAAGGCCTGGGTGTCCAGCGTCGGCCGCAACCCGGAGTCGATCGATGTGGCCGGTCGACCCGGTTTTCAGGCGCTCGACCCGCAGGGGACCGTCTGCGACTTCGCGGTGCAACTCGACGACGACTTCTTCGAATGGTCCATCTCCACCGGCACTTTCGCCACGGGCGGTAACCCGTGCGACCGCACACGGAAACTGGCCGAGCTCACGGTAGGACGGCTGGGATGAGTGCCACCAGGATCGCGACCGCCGCGGCGGCGCTGCTGCTCACCGTCACCCTCGCGGGCTGCGGTGAGAAGGTCGAGGGCAACGCGCGCCCGGCGGGCGGCGGTGGCGGCGGCGAGTCGGTGAACACCGATTTCGACAAGCTGCTGCGCGAATGCGAGGTCGTCGAACCCGCGAAGATCGGTGAGATCGTCGGCAACGCGCTCAGCGTCACCACCTCCTTCAGCGGCGCCGTCTGCATGTGGGACATCGACGACGCACCGGGCGGCTCGGCCATGGCCACCCTCAACTGGTACGAGATGGGTACGCTGAACAACGAGAAGACCACCAACGAGAAGTTGGGGTACCTCACCGGTGACATCACGGTGCAGGGTCGCAGGGCCCTGCAGGTGCGCAGGCCGGGCGACGACGACTCCTGCGGAGTCACCGCGCCGGCCGCCGATGTCGGGGTCATCGGCTGGTGGATCAACTACCGGCCGGGCTCGGCCCACCCGGATCCGTGCGCGGGAGCGCAGAAGCTGGTGGAGCTGACCTTGGATCTGGCCAGGTAGAAGCCTTGACGCACGACCCCGCTTTGACCCCGGTTCGGGCGGGCGCGTATCGTGGACCGCTGTGCCCGGATTGCTACGGGCAAGTTCGTGCGTGAACGTAGGCCAGCGAGAGCGGCTGATACGTTCCAGCGTGCCCAGAAAAAGGGCCCTGAGCTGCGCGCGACACGCCCGACCGCGGGTAAACGGAAACACGGTCGGACGTGCGAGTGAAAGCTCGATGAACTGAAGACACGTGTTCCGCTACCGCAATCACCAATAAGGAAAGCCGGTCTATGCCAACCATCAACCAGCTGGTCCGCAAGGGTCGCCGCGACAAGGTCACCAAGACCAAGACTGCGGCCCTGAAGGGGAGCCCGCAGCGTCGTGGCGTGTGCACTCGCGTGTACACCACCACCCCCAAGAAGCCGAACTCCGCGCTCCGTAAGGTCGCGCGCGTTCGCCTGACCAGCGCGATCGAGGTCACGGCGTACATCCCCGGTGAAGGCCACAACCTGCAGGAGCACTCCATGGTGCTCGTCCGCGGCGGTCGTGTGAAGGACCTCCCGGGTGTCCGCTACAAGATCATCCGTGGCTCGCTGGACACCCAGGGTGTGAAGAACCGCAAGCAGGCCCGCAGCCGCTACGGCGCCAAGAAGGAGAAGAGCTGATATGCCACGCAAGGGCCCCGCACCCAAGCGTCCGCTGATCAACGACCCGGTCTACGGGTCCCCGCTGGTCACTCAGCTGGTCAACAAGATTCTGCTGGACGGCAAGAAGTCGACGGCCGAGCGCATCGTCTACGGTGCCCTCGAGCAGGCGCGCGAGAAGACCGGCACCGATCCGGTCGTCACCCTCAAGCGCGCGCTCGACAACGTCAAGCCCGCCCTCGAGGTGAAGCCCCGCCGCGTCGGTGGCGCCACCTACCAGGTGCCGGTCGAGGTCCGTCCGGGCCGCGCCAACACCCTGGCGCTGCGCTGGCTGGTCAGCTACTCCCGCGCCCGTCGTGAGAAGACGATGATCGAGCGTCTCGCCCACGAGCTCCTCGACGCGAGCAACGGCCTCGGTGCCGCGGTGAAGCGTCGCGAGGACACCCACAAGATGGCCGAGTCGAACCGGGCCTTCGCGCACTACCGCTGGTGATAGTCCGGCCCGTCACTTAAAAGGGAGAATTTCGTGGCACAGGACGTGCTCACCGACCTGAACAAGGTCCGCAACATCGGCATCATGGCCCACATCGATGCGGGCAAGACCACCACGACCGAACGCATCCTGTTCTACACCGGCATCACGTACAAGATCGGTGAAGTTCACGACGGCGCGGCCACGATGGACTGGATGGAGCAGGAGCAGGAGCGTGGTATCACCATCACCTCCGCCGCTACCACCTGCTTCTGGAAAGACAACCAGATCAACATCATCGACACCCCCGGGCACGTCGACTTCACCGTCGAGGTGGAGCGTTCGCTGCGCGTGCTCGATGGTGCGGTCGCGGTGTTCGACGGCAAAGAGGGTGTCGAGCCCCAGTCCGAGCAGGTGTGGCGTCAGGCCGACAAGTACGACGTGCCGCGTATCTGCTTCGTGAACAAGATGGACAAGCTCGGCGCTGATTTCTACTTCACCGTGCAGACCATCAAGGACCGTCTCGGTGCCAAGCCGCTGGTCATCCAGCTGCCGATCGGTGCCGAGAACGACTTCGAGGGCATCGTCGACCTGGTCGAGAACAACGCCAAGGTCTGGAAGGGCGAGACCAAGCTCGGCGAAGAGTACGAAGTCGTCGAGATCCCGGCCGACCTCAAGGACAAGGCCGAGCAGTACCGCCAGGAGCTGCTCGAGACCGTCGCCGAGTCCGACGAGGCGCTGCTCGAGAAGTTCTTCGGTGGCGAGGAGCTCTCCGTCGAGGAGATCAAGGGCGCCATCCGCAAGATGACCGTCAACTCCGAGCTGTACCCGGTGCTGTGCGGTTCCGCGTTCAAGAACAAGGGCGTGCAGCCCATGCTCGACGCGGTCATCGATTACCTGCCTTCCCCGCTGGACGTCGAGGCCACCACCGGCCACGTGCCCGGCAAGGAAGACGAGATCCTGACCCGCAAGCCGAACGTCGACGAGCCGTTCTCGGCTCTGGCGTTCAAGATCGCGGTGCACCCGTTCTTCGGTGAGCTCACCTACATCCGCGTGTACTCGGGCAAGGTGGACTCCGGCTCGCAGGTCGTGAACTCGACCAAGGGCAAGAAGGAGCGTCTGGGCAAGCTGTTCCAGATGCACTCCAACAAGGAGAACCCGGTGACCACCGCTTCGGCGGGTCACATCTACGCCGTGATCGGTCTGAAGGACACCACCACCGGTGACACCCTCTCGGATCCGCAGAACCAGGTCGTCCTCGAGTCGATGACGTTCCCGGACCCGGTCATCGAGGTCTCCATCGAGCCCAAGACCAAGTCCGACCAGGAGAAGCTCGGCACCGCGATCCAGAAGCTGGCGCGCGAGGATCCGACGTTCTCGGTGAAGCTCGACCAGGAGACCGGCCAAACCGTCATCGGCGGTATGGGTGAGCTCCACCTCGACATCCTCGTCGACCGCATGAAGCGCGAGTTCAAGGTCGAGGCGAACGTCGGTAAGCCGCAGGTGGCCTACCGCGAGACGATCACCAAGCCGGTCGAGAAGCTCGAGTTCACGCACAAGAAGCAGACGGGTGGCTCCGGCCAGTTCGCGAAGGTCATCATCGCGGTCGAGCCCTTCGTCGGCGAAGACGGTGCGCACTACGAGTTCGAGAACAAGGTCTCCGGCGGTCGCGTGCCCCGTGAGTACATCCCGTCGGTCGACGCGGGTGCCCAGGACGCCATGCAGTACGGCGTGCTCGCCGGCTACCCGCTGGTGAACCTGAAGGTCACCCTGCTCGACGGCGCGTACCACGACGTCGACTCCTCGGAGATGGCGTTCAAGATCGCGGGTTCGCAGGCCCTGAAGGAAGCGGCCCGTAAGGCCGGTCCGGTGATTCTCGAGCCGCTCATGGCGGTGGAGGTCATCACACCCGAGGATTACATGGGTGAAGTGATCGGCGACCTCAACTCCCGCCGTGGCCAGATCCAGGCCATGGAGGAACGCAGTGGTGCCCGTGTCGTCAAGGCGCTGGTTCCGCTCTCGGAGATGTTCGGCTACATCGGTGACCTGCGGTCGAAGACCCAGGGTCGCGCGAACTACTCCATGGTGTTCGCCCAGTACGCGGAGGTTCCGGCCAACGTGTCCAAGGAGATCATCGCCAAGGCGACCGGCGAGTAATTCGCTTGCCGCGGCCTTGTACGCTTGGCCGCGGCAACCGGGCGTCAGCACGACCCCCCTTATTAACCGCACTGCTGCAAAAAAGCACGCACTAACTAGTCCAGGAGGACAACAGTGGCGAAGGCGAAGTTCGAGCGGACGAAGCCCCACGTCAACATCGGCACCATCGGTCACGTCGACCATGGCAAGACCACGCTGACTGCGGCCATCACCAAGGTGCTCGCCGACAAGTACCCGGACCTGAACGAGAGCTTCGCTTTCGACCAGATCGACAAGGCGCCGGAGGAGAAGGCTCGTGGTATCACGATCAACATCTCCCACGTCGAGTACCAGACCGAAAAGCGCCACTACGCGCACGTCGACGCCCCGGGTCACGCCGACTACATCAAGAACATGATCACCGGTGCGGCCCAGATGGACGGTGCCATCCTCGTGGTCGCCGCCACCGACGGCCCGATGCCGCAGACCCGCGAGCACGTGCTGCTCGCCCGTCAGGTCGGCGTGCCCTACATCCTGGTCGCGCTGAACAAGTCGGACATGGTCGACGACGAGGAAATCCTCGAGCTCGTCGAGATGGAGGTCCGCGAGCTGCTGGCGTCGCAGGAGTTCGACGAGGATGCCCCCGTCGTGCGCGTCTCCGGCCTCAAGGCCCTCGAGGGTGACGAGAAGTGGGCCGAGTCCATCGTCGAGCTGATGAAGGCCGTCGACGACTCGATCCCGGACCCGGTCCGTGAGACCGAGCTCCCGTTCCTGATGCCGGTCGAGGACGTGTTCACCATCACCGGTCGTGGCACCGTCGTCACCGGTCGTGTCGAGCGCGGCATCATCAACGTGAACGAGGAAGTCGAGATCGTCGGCATCCGCGAGAAGAGCACCAAGACCACCGTCACCGGTATCGAGATGTTCCGCAAGCTGCTCGACCAGGGCCAGGCCGGCGACAACGTCGGTCTGCTGGTTCGTGGCATCAAGCGCGAAGATGTCGAGCGTGGCCAGGTCGTCGTGAAGCCGGGCACCACCACTCCCCACACGGAGTTCGAGGGCCAGGCGTACATCCTGTCGAAGGACGAGGGCGGTCGCCACACCCCGTTCTTCAACAACTACCGCCCGCAGTTCTACTTCCGTACCACGGACGTGACGGGCGTTGTGACCCTCCCCGAGGGCACCGAGATGGTCATGCCCGGTGACAACACCGAGATGTCCGTCAAGCTGATCCAGCCGGTCGCCATGGACGAGGGCCTGCGCTTCGCGATCCGCGAGGGTGGCCGCACCGTCGGCGCCGGTCGCGTCACGAAGATCATCAAGTGAGTCTCTGACTCAACTGACACCGCAACGGCGTCGCTCCTTCGGGAGCGGCGCCGTTCGGCGTTTCCGGGGGCACTACCTTTGGGGTCATCGCTCAGGGGGGCGGTGGTGGGTAGCGTTTCTGGTTCAGGTGTTCCGGTGAATGGAGGCGGCGTGGTTGTGGTGAAGGGGTTCGAGGTTGTCGAGGGGGAGCTCGGGCACGGGTTGCCGTATTTCGCGTTCGGGGAGGGGCGGCCGTTGGTGTTCCTGCGGTGGTTCACGCCGGATCACACGAACCCGAGCGGGTGGATGCGGGCCAGTGAGGTGAAAACGCTGGCACCGCTGGCCAGGAACTTCCGGGTGTATGCGGTGAATCGGGCGCCGGGGATGGCGGAGGGGACGTCGATGGCCGATATCGCGCGCGACCACGCGGAGGCTTTGCGGGACGAATTCGCGGAGCCCGTCGATGTGCTGGGGATTTCTTCGGGCGGGTCGGTGGCACTGCAATTGGCCGCCGATCATCCGTCGGCGGTGCGCAGGCTGGTGATCGCGTCGTCGGGGTGCCGGCTGCCCGAGCCCGCTCGGGCCTCGCAGCTGAAATACGCGACGGCCGCCGCCGAAGGCAAACGCGCACTCCAGCACATGGCGACCGTCGGTATCGAGTCGCCGGTGAAGGCTCGCCTGGTCGGTGCGGTGGCCTGGCTCGCCGACCCGCTGATGCGCCCGAAGAACCCCGCCGACACCCTCGCCTTCGTCCGCGCCGAAGACGCCTTCGACGTCACCGACCGCCTCACCGACATCACCGCCCCCACCCTGGTGATCGGCGGCGAACGCGACGAGTTCTACCCCCAGTCGATCTTCCACCAGACCGCCGACGGCATTCCGAACGCCCGTCTCGTCCTCTACCCGGACACCACCCACATGGGCGCGATCAAGCACAAACGCTTCGCCCCCGAGATCACCGAATTCCTTTCGGCCACATAAGGATCAGGCGTCGGGGCGCATCCGCACCGTGACCCGCCCTCGCGTGTCCCGGTGCGCGATCGCATGTCCGTGGTGGTCCACGCCGTCGATGCGCAGGGTGAGGGGCCTGCCCGCACCGAGGAAGTTGCGCCACCAGGTCTTCTGATCCGGCATGACGGCACCGATGACGTACTCGTCGCCGGAGAGCCGGTAGTTCACCGGAGTGCTGAACGTCCGCCCCGAGCGCCGCCCGACGTAGCTGATCTCGGCGAAGGATCTGCCGAGGTACCTGCGCAGGACCGGCGCCTTGGTGAAGAAGACGACCACCGCATTGAACACGCGCATGCCGCGCCGGAACATCGGATTCTGAAACATATACCCGCCCCTGATCTTTTACGAGAGTGTGCGGGTTTCGACGGTACCGGTCGACTTTGGCAGATCACTGAGAGCGCACGGATCAGCGGACCTTGGCTCCGTAGACGTGTTCGACGGTCATCGTCATCAGGACGCGGCGGTCGGAGACCATCACCTCGCGGTATTCGTCCCAGTCCGGGTGCTCGCCCGCGGCGGCGCGGTAGTAGGCGACGAGGGCTTCCACCTCGGGGCCGTTCGGGTCGGTGCCGGGGCCGGTGAGGTGGGCGGTGCCTTCGGCGGTTGCCCAGGACCAGCCGTCGGCGCTGCCCACTTCGAGGGCGGCGCGTGGGTCGCGGCGCAGGTTCGCGGTCTTGGCGCGGCCTTCGGTCATCGAGACGTAGATGACGCCCGCCTCGCGGTCGTAGTAGGGGGTGACCGGTGAAAGCTGGGGCCTGCCATCGGCTTTGATCGTGGCGAGGACACCGATCTTCGCCTCGGCGAGCAGGGCGTGCGGATCGAACTGTTCGGACATGGGCCACTCCTGTTGTCGGTGTGTTCTGACGAACCGATGTGCACCTGCGTTTATGCCCGCGCGGAAAATCTGTCGACAATCCCGGACCGGGCCGCGTACAAAGAGTCCATGTTTACGGTACGTCCGCAGTCGCGGTTCTAGTTCGCATCGGGTCCGTGTGGCGCCGAGGCGACGCCGCGTGACCCGACGCCCGTGCCGTCCCCGGAGCGCCTCACCGGCGAGCGTCGATCTCTGACACCGACTCGGCCGGGAGCCTCCCATGATCAGAACCGACCTCGCCCGCCTACGCAATATCGGCATCGCCGCCCACATCGACGCGGGCAAGACCACGATCACCGAACGAATCCTGTTCTATACCGGCGTGATTCGCACCCTGGGTGAGGTGCACGACGGTACCGCCGTGATGGACCACATGGTGCAGGAGCGCGAGCACGGCATCACCATCACCTCCGCGGCGACCACCTGCGAATGGGCCGAGCACCAGATCACCGTCATCGACACCCCTGGCCACGTCGACTTCACCGCCGAGGTGGAGCGCACGCTGCGGGTGCTCGACGGCGCGGTCGCGGTGTTCGACGCCAAGGAGGGGGTGGAGGCGCAGTCGGAGCAGGTGTGGCGCCAGGCCGACACCTACGGTGTGCCCCGGATCTGTTTCGTGAACAAGATGGACAAGCTCGGTGCGGATTTCGCCTTCACCGTGCGGACCATCGCGGAACGACTCGGTGTGCGCCCGTTGGTGATCCAGCTGCCGATCGGTGCCGAACGTGCCTTCGAGGGCGTGATCGACCTGGTCGACATGACCGCGATGCGGTGGCGCGGCGACACCGGAAACGGTGTCCGCTACGAGACCGTCGAGATACCGGAACAGCTGCGGGCCAAGGCGATTCAGCATCGAGAAGCACTGCTGGCGACGGTCGCCGAAGCCGACGACGACGTGCTGGAAAGCTACCTGTCCGGCAAGCCGATCGCCGTCGACGTCCTCAAAGCCGCGATCCGGCGGATGACGCTCGACGCCACGGCCTACCCGGTGCTGTGCGGTTCGGCGCTGGCCAATATCGGCGTACAACCGCTGTTGGACGCCATCGTCGACTACCTGCCGTCGCCGGTGGACGTCGTTGCCGTGCACGGCTTCTCGACGGAAGGAACACACGTGCATCGCGCACCCGATATCGCCGAGCCGTTCGCGGCCCTGGCCTTCAAGGTCGCGGCGCACCCGTTCTTCGGGACGCTGGTGTATCTGCGCGTGTATTCCGGCACCGCCGAACCCGGTGCCACCGTGCTGAATTCGACGAACGGACGAAAGGAGCGCCTGGGCAAACTGTTCCAGATGCACGCGAGCACCGAGATCGCGATCGATCGGGTGCGGGCGGGTCAGATCTGTGCCGTGATCGGCCTCAAAGCCACCGGCACCGGCGACACCCTGTGCGATCGGCACGACCCGATCGTGCTGGAGTCGATGACCTTCCCCGACCCGGTCCTGTCGCTCTCGATCGAACCGAGGACTCGCGCCGACCAGGACAAGCTCGGCACCGCCCTGGCCCGCCTGGCCGACGAGGACCCGACGTTCACCGTGCACGTCGACGCCGAAACCGGACAGACGGTGATCGGCGGCATGGGCGAGCTGCATCTGGAAATCCTGGTCGACCGGCTGAAACGACAGTTCCGGGTGGACGCGACCATCGGCGAACCACGTGTGGCCTACCGCGAGACCGTCACCGCTCCCGTCGACCTGCTCGAGCACACCCACCGCAAACAGGTGGGTGGACGCGGGCAGTACGCGAAGGTGGCGATCGCGCTGGCCCCGCACGTGGCCGACGACGGCGCCGTCTACGAATTCCGCAACCAGGTCACCGGTGGGCGGGTGCCGAGGGAGTACATCCCCGCGGTCGACGCGGGCGCGCAAGACGCGCTCGCGGTTGGCCCGCTCGCCGGCTTCCCCCTGGTGAACGTGCTGGTGACGCTGCTCGACGGCGCCGCCCACGTGCAGGATTCCTCGGATCTGGCGTTCCGGCTGGCCGGTGCGGCGGCGGTGCGCGCGGCGGTGGCGCGCGCGAAGCCGGTGCTGCTCGAGCCCATGATGACCGTGGAGGTCGTCACGCCCGAGCAGTACGTCGGCGAGGTGATCGGTGATCTGAACACCCGGCGTGGCCGGATCACCGAGCTGGCCGAGCGCGGCGGCGCCCACGTCGTCCGCGCGCTGACCCCGCTGTCGGAGATGTTCGGCTACATCGGCGATCTTCGCTCGAAAACCCGTGGCCGAGCGAACTTCTCGATGACGTTCGACTCCTACGCCCCGGTCCCACCCGAGGTCGCGAAGTCGATCATCGCGGGCAGCTGACCAGGATGTCGGTGGCGTTTACTCGGGCGCCACCGACTCAGGGCGCCAGGGTGCCGACCGTCCACAGGGGCGCGGTTTCCACGCGGGCGAATCGCCATCCGTCGGGCGTGCGCACGGCATCGAATCGGTAGGTGCCGCCACCGGCGTAGAACGGTTCGGGGGCCACCCGGCCGGGGGTCGGTGCGCTGGGAACGAACGCGAACAGCGAGTTCGCCCGGACCTGCGCCCGATCGCCCGCGAGTTCGATGCGCACATTGCTGATGTAGTGCGGCGAGCGCTGCTGGTCGGAGTGATTGCGGCCGGCGAGTGCGATGACCTTGTCGAGCCCGGTGGCCTCCCCGCCGGGCGATTTGGCGGTCACGTCGGCGGTGTAGGTGGTGGCGAAGGCATCGAATCGTCCTTCTTCCAGTGCTGCGGCGAGATTGTCGATGAGGGCGTGGATCTCGTTGCGGTCTTCCAGCTCACGCAGTCGTTGCTCGGTGGAGTCGGTGGAGTCGGTGCAGGCGGTGGCGAGCAGCGCGGTCGGCAGCGCGAGGATCGGCAGGAGGTAACGGATTTCGGTCATGATCTCGGCCTTCGGCTTGATTGTTGGTATCACCAATGTAGGTGCGGCCAACGATAACATTCGTGGGTGTGACCAACAAGTGCTTGATACGATGAGGTCATGGAACAAAAGGGAGCGCAGGCGGCGGCGAAGCTGCGGGGGATGCCGACTCGACTGCTCACCCAGGTCGCGGTGCTGGCCGACCGGGCTGCCGAACGCGCCCTCGCCGACACCGGCTCGCGCAGGCATCACTTCGCGCTGCTGGCCACCCTGGCCGAGTTCGGTCCCGCCAGCCAGGCCGAGCTGGGCAGGCGCACCGGCATCGACCGCAGCGATATCGTCGGTGCGCTCAACGACCTGGCCGGGCGCGGCTTCGTCGACCGCAGCCCCGACCCCGAGGACCGGCGCCGCAATATCGTCACGATCACCGAGTCAGGCGCCGCCCACCTCGCCGACCTCGACGGCAAGCTGCGCGCCGCCCAGCAGGAACTACTCGGCGCGCTGTCCGAGGGCGAACGCGACCAGCTCGTCGGTCTGCTCAGCCGCGTTTTGGACGACCACGCGGGGCGGTGAAGCTCACCCGTGCTATTCGATCAGCTGTGCTCGCCCGTGAAGGCCTGGTCTTCGGGTGTCTGCCTTGTGGGCCGACGCGCAGCCGGTGCCCCGCGCAGCAGATGCAAGGCGTCGGCGGAGGCCTCGTTGCGGGCGGTGTAGACCTCGAGCCGGTGGTCGGGGCTGTCGGGCTGCAACCACACCTGATAGTCCACATCCACGCTGCCGACCGTCGGATGCTGTAGTCGCATCGTGCCGACGGTGCAGTCGGCGACTTCGCCCTCGGCCCACAGTGTCGCGAATTCCGTACTGCGCATGGACAATTCGCCGATCAGTTCGGCCAGGCGTGCGTCGGTGGGGTAGCGGCCCGCCGTGAGCCGCAGGTAGCCGACGTGAATGCGGGCGAGTTCGTCCCAGTTGCGATGCAGGTCCCTGGTGAGCGGATCGAGGAAGAATTGGCGCGGGATCGAGGGGCGCTCGACCGGGTCGGCGGGGGCGGCGAAGTCGAGGTGTTCGGCGAAGAGTGCGTGTCCGCTGTGGTTCCAGGCGAGCACGTCGCCGCGCCTGCCGAGGACGAGGGCGGGCATGGTGTCGCCGAGCGCGTCGAGTAGGGCGAGGACGCGGGGGTGGGCGCGTTCGGGTTCGTCGCGGGTGAGTCGTGGTGTGGTCGGTCGTCCGGCCAGGTTGTGCAGGTGTGCGGTTTCGGCGGCATCGAGGCGCAGTACCCGCGCGAGGGCATCGATGACCTGCGGTGACGCCGTGCCCGCCTGATCTTGTTCGAGCCGGGTGTAGTAGCCGGCGCTCACGCCCGCCAGCTGCGCGAGTTCTTCGCGGCGCAGCCCGGGCACCCGGCGGGTCGCGCCGTAGGTGCGCAGCTCGAGGTCGGCTGGGGTGATGCGGTCGCGGCGGGTTTTGAGGAATACGCCGAGGCTTTCCAGCTCCATGTTCCCGATCGTAGGGAGCACGGCGCGCTCGTGGGTATCCCTGCCAGGTGTACCCATCGCCGGGTCTGGTTGCCGTGCACGCCAGGGCCCAGATTCGGTGACATGAACAATGCTTCTCCCGTGCGGGCCTGGCTGGGCCTGCTGGTGGTCCTCGGTCCGGTTCTGCTAGTCGCGATGGACGGTTCGGTGCTGTTCCTTGCGATGCCCGCGATCACCGGCGCGCTGTCTCCGTCCGCCGATCAGAGCCTGTGGATCCTGGACAGTTACGGCTTCGCCGTCGGCTCCCTGCTCATCGCCTTCGGCACCATCGGCGACCGCTACGGGCGCAAACGGCTCCTGCTGATCGGCGCCGCGATGTTCGGACTCGGCTCGGTGGGCGCGGCCTTCGCCACCAGCCCCGAATCGCTGATCGCGTTCCGCGTGCTGATGGGTGTGGCCGGGGCGACGCTGTTGCCGTCGGCGCTGGCCGTGCTCGGTACCCTGTTCACCGACCCGAGGCGCCGCGCACAGGCCATCGGTATCTTCGCGGCCACGTTCGCCGCCGGATTCGCGATCGGACCGATCGTCGCGGGTCAGCTGCTGAGCCGGTTCTGGTGGGGTTCGGTCCTGTTGATCAATGTGCCGGTTGTGCTGTTGTTCCTGATGTTCGCGCCGATCCTGCTCGGGGAAGTGCGGGCCACGGTGGCCGGCCGTATCGACGTGGCGAGCGTCGCTACCTCGGCGGCGGGTCTGTTGCTCGCCATGTACGCCGTGAAATACACTGCGGCAGAAGGTATTTCCACTTCGGCTACGGGCGCGGGCTTGGTGGGTGCGGTGCTGCTCGGCTGGTTCGGGCGCAGGCAGGGTCGGATCGCGAACCCGCTGATCGACTTCGCGTTGTTCCGCAACCGCGTGTTCACGATCGCGATCGTCACCGGCTTCCTGCCGCTGGCGGCGTGGTCGGCCACCGCCTATCTCGGTGGCATCTATCTGCAGTCCGTGCTCGACCTCACCGTCACCGATGCCGCGCTGCTCGCGGTTCCCGGGGCCGCCGTCCTCACCGTCACCGCCGTCGTCACCCCGGCGATCGCCGCCCGGATCGGCCGGTCGGCCGCGCTCGTCACTGCGCATTTCACCATCGTCGCGGGTTTGCTGCTGTTGCTGCCGACCGGCACGAGCACCGGCGCGGGCTGGTACATCGCGGCGACGGCCGTGGCGGGCATCGGCTACGGCATCTCCTTCAGCGTGGTCGCCGATATCGCGGTCGCGGCGGTCCCGCCCGAGCGCGCGGGGTCGGCCGCCGCGCTCGCCGAAACCGGCAACGAACTCGGCAATGCTCTCGGCATCGCCCTGTTCGGTTCCCTGGCCGCGCTCGTCTTTCGCATCGGCGGTCCGGACCTGGCACCCACCCTCGGCGCAACCCTCGACCTACCCGACCTGCTTCCAGCCGCCGCCGCCAACGCGCGATCGGCGTTCGTCGACGGGTTGCATGTCGTCGCCGCGGCCGCCGCCGTGCTGCACGCGCTCCTCGGGCTGGTCGCGCTGCGCGTTCTGCGCTCGCGTCCAGTGGATGTGGAGAGCACGGAACCCGCTCCGGTGGGTCTCTGACGAAGCAACCATCGGCGACGCTCCGATTGCCTGTGGCATCACATCGCTGCCCGAATGCGACGTGAACCACACTCCCGACCGGCGCACTGGTACAAACAAGCGAGAGGGAAGGACGAAATATATGAGCGCGCCGATCGTCATCGTCGGAGCGGGCCTGGCAGGCCTGCGCACCGCCGAGGAATTACGCCGAGCCGGGTACGAAGGGGGTGTGCTGCTCGTCGGGGACGAGGCGCGGCCACCGTACGATCGCCCACCGCTGTCCAAGCAGTTCGTGCGTGGCGAGACCGACGACACCACCCTGCGGCCGCCGGAGTTCTTCGCCGAGAAGAACATCGAGCTGCGCCTCGGCACCGCTGTCGCCCGAGTCGACACCGCCGCGCGCACCCTCACCCTCGCCGACGGTGACACCATCGCCTACGACCAGCTCGTCATCGCCACGGGCCTGCGCCCCCGCCGCCTGCCCGGGGTGGAGGAGGTGACGGGCGTCCACGTGCTGCGCGCCCACGACGACGCCGAATCCCTGCGCGCCGACCTGGCCGCCGCCCAGCGCGCCCTCATCGTCGGCGCCGGATTCATCGGCTGCGAACTGGCCGCGAGCTTCCGCGCCGCGGGCAAGGACGTGACCCTCGTCGAACCGCAGCCTGCTCCGCTCGCGTCGGTACTCGGCGAGCGGATCGGTGGGTACGTGGCGCGTATGCACCGCGACCACGGGGTCGACCTGCACTGTGGCGTCGGCGTCGACACGCTTCGGGTGGACGTCGACGGGCACGTGCGCGGCGCGCTGCTCAGCGACGGTTCCGATATCGATGCCGACCTGGTGGTCATCGGAATCGGGTCTGTGCCCGCCACCGATTGGCTGGCCGGTTCCGGTATCGAACTGGCCGAGCCGGCGGCGGGCGGGGGTGTGCTTGCCGACGAGCTGGGGCGTACGTCCGCTGAGGGCGTCTGGGCCGTCGGTGACGTTGCTGCCTGGCGTTACGGTGACATTCGCAAGCGGGTCGAGCATTGGACCAGTGCGGGGGAGCAGGCGAAGCTGGTGGTTACCGCGCTGCTGGGGGGTGCGGCGCCTACGGCTGCGCGGGTGCCGTACTTCTGGAGTGATCAGTACGACGTCAAGATTCAGGCACTCGGTACGCCTGATCCGGCTGACGAGGTCACTGTCGTGTCCGAGGACGGGCACAAGTTTCTCGCCTACTACTCCAGGGACGGGATTCTCACCGCTGTGCTCGGGGCGGGGATGACTGCTCAGGTGATGAAGTTGCGGGCGAAGTTGGCCGCGCCTACGCCGGTGGCTGATCTGCTGGCTGCTACGTCCTGACTTCGGTTGGGTAACTGCCGTACTGGCGGGATGGAAGCACTGCGGTGTTTTGTGCACCACAAAGGTGTTGGGCTGTGTTTTTGGAGCGCTGGCGCGCTCGAGCGCGGCCCCTGGAGGGCCGCGCGAACAGCGCTCGAGACTCGCGCC